>JAFMJG010000076.1 GCA_017853605.1 bacterium | reverse complement strand
CGAGCTCTACACTACCGATGGATCCGAGGGCGCGGCTCGCGGCGCCGGCATCGGCTGTGCCCTGTTTTCCTACTCCAATGCCTTTAAGGGGCTGCACCGTGAGGCGGTAATAGAGCCGAACCAGCGCCAGCGCGAGCAAACCCTTGAGGCGTACGGGAGGTGGAAAGAGGCGCTGCACCGTCATGTAGCTTAACGAGGAGATACTATGGCCAAGAAAACACTTCACAGTCTCTGCCGATGGACCTTTAACGCGGGCAAGGGTGGCTTCGTTCCGGGGGACATCCGGCCCCAGTGGGCCCCAGAGAAGCTCGACGTGCCCAACATCATCCGCCTAATCTCAGCCAAGGTGCGCCCGCGAATCCCGGATCACATCGAGCTCGGGTTTGAGATGCACTACAACACTGAGGTGGACGAGAGGACCGCGCCAGCTGTTTCCGACGCGCTAGCCGACGCGAAGATGCACCTTGCGATGATCACGCCAGGCCTCCACTCGCACTACGGGTTTGGCGGGGCAGCCTCACTGGACTCTGCCGAGCGGGAAGCCGCCGGGGCCATCAGCCAGGGCACCGTTGATCTCGCATACGGCCCCCTCAAGAGGAATTGGCACGCGGACCCGACGAAGGCTCCTACGCTGGTGCTGTGGAATGGGTCGTACGGCTACGACCTCGCAACCCCGGCTATCCGGGAGATGTACCAGAACCTGAAGGAGAGTGTTGCTCAGCTCTGCCGCTACGAGGACAAGAAGGGCGGCCAGCTGTACTGGGGCATCGAACCGAAGCCCAACGAGGGGCACCCCGCAATGCTACTTCCGACCGTGGCATCGGCGCTCCTCTTCTGGAAGCGCCTCAAGGAGGAGCACAACATCAACATCGAGAAGCGGGGGCTCAATAAGGAGTTCGGCCACTCAGAGATGGTGGGGCTTGACTCGGTCTACGACACGGTGGAGGAGCTCGACAACAAGGCCTGCACCCACATGCACCTCAACAGCCAAGGGTACAACGACGGCATCACCATCGGCGGCCCGGGCAAGTACGACATCGACCACGGGTGCAAGATCACGGGGATCAACATCGCCATCGCTTCGCTCGTGGGTGAGGCGGGCTATGACCGTTGGTACGGGCACGACATGCAGGCGCGCCCCTACGACAACGAGGCTCAGGGGATCGACCGCGTTGTGCGGAGCGTGCTGTCGTGGGACGCCTGCCAAAAGGCGGCTGCCGAGCTCAACGTAAAGGAGATGCTCAAGGCCTACGCGGTGCGGGAAACTGGGCGTGTTGAGGACATGATGCGCCACGCTGTGGTGAGCGCCCACAAGCATTTCGACGTGATGTACAAGGGCTAGCGGCGCCGGGGAGGCCGGGGCCCAACGGGCCCCGGATCTCCCTGCTCGCTCGCTTGTGAAAGCCTCAATTCCCGCAGCCATTGGCGCAGAATCGCCGCCGCCTCCCCCTCTGAGATCTCGCCTTTTGAACCGGTCAGCGCTGCTCCCGTCGCCCCATCAGGGCCGGAGTACGAGATAGCGTCAACAGCCACAGTGACAGCTGGCTCGGAAAGGCGCTCGTGCCTGCCGACGAGGGGCACCGCCTCAACAACAAAGGTGAAGGGGTCAGAGGCGCTTCGCCGGATGTCAAACAGCCTCGTTGCCGACGCGAAGGGCCGCCGCTCAAGGAGCTCACCGTCGCGCTCCAGAAGGAGCTCATGGAGCTCCCTCGCCAGCGCGAGGCGCTCGGCCTCAATAGTGCCCGCCTCCGGCTCCATTGGGGGCTCGAGCGCCGAGCGGGGCATTCCGATGCGCTCCCTGTTGTGAAGGGCTGCAGCAAGCGCGGCCGCTACCTTTGCCACCGCCCTCTCCTCAGAGCCGAAGCTCTTGCGAAGAATCTCCCGCCCGCTCTCGGGAGTGATGGTCCACCTAACACGGGAGAGCCGCAATTCAGCGCGCACAGGCTTCTCGGTGCCGACGATTGAAACGCAGATCTCCCCCCGCTGCATCGGGCCCACGTGCAGCGTTACCCCCTTTAGCGGAATCGAGCACGGTCCATATCGGCCGAGAAGCGCGTCTGCGCTCCGAAACAGTTCAGCTAATGCCGGGTCTTTGCACCGCTCCATGCCAGGGGGGTCGGCACAAACCGAGGCGTCCTTGAGAGGAAGTTTGCCCCATCTGTGGGGACGCTCGGCGGCCAGAGGCCCCTTAGCGGGAGATTCGGGGCAGGACGGCCTCCGGATCAACTGGCTCCCCGCTGCGCCGCACCTCAAAGTAGAAGTTGCGCCCCCGCTTGTCCGCCACAGAAGTTGTGCCAACCACCGTATCCTGGCCCACAGTCTCTCCCTTGCTTACGAGGGTCTTGCCAAGCCGCCCGTAGAGCGAATAGCTCCGGGCGCCGTGGTCGATGATGACCACGTTATCGTACCCCGGCAGGACCCCAGCATAGGCAACGGTGCCAGCAAGAACAGCATGCACAGGGCCGTTGTCCTCGGACGAGAACTCCACCCCTTTGCTGAAAAGCACATCCTTGAAGCTTGCGAGCTTCACCTTGCCGAAGTGCTGCACAACCTCGCCGCGCACCGGGGCGCTGAGGGAGGCCCGGGCCACAAAGAGCCCCCCCTGCGGTGGCCGCGGCGCCTGCGCTGGTTGCCCTTGCTGCTGGGCCTCTTGCGTAACCGCATTCACCTCTAGGCGCTCTTCACCCCCTGCCTCCGCCTCATCGGCGTCCTCATCCTCGGCAGCCTCGCTCCGACCGCTGCCTGCGCCAGTTGTGAGCGCAGCAATTATCCTCTCAAGATCACGGGCCTCTTCCTTCAGGGCTGCTATAGAGCGCTGCGCTGCCTCCTTCCTGGACTGGATCTCCCGAACGAGCCTCTGGAGCTCCTTCTGCCTGCGCTCTGCCTCCTCTCGCATCTGCCGGATATCAACCCTTAAGGCTTGGGCCTCCTGCACCGCCTCCTCAAGCGAGGCGCGGGCCTGCACGAGCTCCGCGACAGCAGCCCTCAGTGCAGCGAGCCGCCGCGCGTCTCCCTCACGAACGCTCCGTGAATACGCGGAGATGAGCTCCCGATTACCCCGTTCGGCCCCACGTGCAAGGATCGGGGGCTCGGAGACCGCTGACTGGACGTACAGGGCCCTGAGGCGGCTGCCGTTGCGCTCACGCTCCCTGCGAACACGCTCCTCAGCCTCCCTAACCCTTCCTTCAAGCTCTTTGCGCTGCTCCTCCACCTCAAGGAGCCTGCGCTCCAAGTCCTGGTCCTCGCGCTTCAGGCGGCGGAGGGTCTCAGTGACCTCGCTGCGCTTCGCCACCAGCTGGTCGAACTCCCCTTCCACCTTGGCGATATCCTGCTCAGCCGCCACAACGTCAGAGCGAATCCTCTCAAGGCGCGCGGCGGCACGCCCTGGATCCTCCTCCGCCAGGGCCGCAGGCGCCGTTAAAGGGAGGCAAAGCAACGCGGCTATCACCCTGCTGCGCACGGACGCCATGCGGCTACGCCTCCGACAAGAAGCGCCGCACAGCGAAGTAGCTGCCGATCATTCCGACGGCGGCTCCAGCGGCGATTATGAGCGAGAGCTCAGACAGCCCGAGGAACTCAGGCGCAGGAAGGAGGTTACGGAGCGAATCGCTTCGGTTAATCGCGCTTTGCAGCCCGGCGAACACTACGGCCGTTCCGCCGATCGCCGCCAACGCCCCAAGCACCCCCTGGATCAGCCCCTCGAGAACGTAAGGAGCGCAGATCGCGGCCCGCGTCGCGCCCACAAGCTGCATAATCTCGATCTCCGTCCTGTGGCCGTAGAGGGCAAGCTTAATCGTGTTTGCGATAATAAATCCGGTGACGAGGAGCAGGAAGCCGATGCCCGCAATCCCCGCCCCCCTCACAACAGCGATTATGCGCTTGAGCTGCTGGGCGCCTCCACGGCTGTAGCGAACGGAGTCAACAGCGGGATCCGCCCTAAACCTGCTGACGGACTCTTCGTAGAGCCGCTCTGCCTGCTCCGGGCTGACCGCCTGCACCTCAAGCGAGGCCGGGAGCGGGTTGTCATCGTCGAGGCCCTCAAGCATCTGCGCGTCATCACCCAGCAAGCCCCTAAACCTCTGTAGGGCACCAGCCTTGTCCGTGTACGAGACCCTGCCTGCCGGCATCAGTTCGGAGAGCCGTCCCGACACCCTCTCCACATCAGCTTTTGAGGCCGCATCCTTTAGGAAGACCATCACCACGAGCTCGCCTCCCTCCTTCGCAACCGCCACTGAGCAGTTGCGCAGCACCAGGGAGAATGAGCTCAGCAGAAAGAGGGCAACAGAGATGGTAAACACGCTCAGGATTACCGTCAGCGGAGAGCGCATCAAGTTGTGCAGGGCACGACGAACGACCTGCTTGAGAACCGCGAAGGGCGAAACGCGCGCACCGCCACCCCCCTCTCCCCAGATTTTAGAGAGCCCAATGGCTGCACGCTCAGGGTGAGAGCTAGCTGGGATCATGCCCTCAGCCTCCCGGCATGCGCGAAGTCTCCGATGATCTTGCCGCGATCGAGCACCACGGTCCTCTTGTTGAGCTGCTCAATCACCGAGAGGTTGTGGGTGGCCACTACCACAGTCACCCCTGCCGAGTTCGCCTCCAGCAACAGGTCGAAGACCCTGCGGCTCATCTCCTGGTCAAGGTTGCCGGTTGGCTCATCGGCGAGGATGAGTCGCGGCTTGCGCACCAGCGCGCGCGCCACCGCCACTCGCTGCTGCTCGCCGCCAGAGAGGGTAACGGGGTAGGCCTCCGCCCTATCCTGCAGCCCCATGGCGTGCAGCAGGAGCAACGCAAGCCGGTTGCGCTCACGGGCCTCAACTCCGAGGACCTCCAGGCCGTACGCCACATTATCGAGCACAGTTCGGCGGGGCAGGAGCTTGTAGTCCTGAAAAATGACCCCAATCTCTCGCCGCAGCTTTGCGATGCCATCAGCGCTGACCGATGCCATGTTCCGGCCCCCAATGAGCACTTCACCTGTGCTGCTCCTCTCGGCGCCGAACAGGAGCTTCAGTAGCGAGCTCTTGCCGGCCCCGCTGGCGCCAGCAACAAAGATAAACTCGCCCTGCTGAACCTTCAGGTCCACCCCACGCAACGCCATCTGCTCGGGGGGGTAGGTCTTTGAAACAGCGTGTAAATGAATCATGCTCTCCTGGCGCCCGGGCGGCTGGGGCCCTCTCTCTCTCATAGCGCTACACACTTAGATGAAAGAAACCCCGCACGGGGTATTCCCACTCGAGCCTACATCCGTTAAAACACTCTCATCATTAGGCTTTGTTTCCTACCATGTACTCCCTTTTAGGCCTCGGTGCCAGGTACTCATTTTTGGCGCTAGCGGTGTCGCTTCTCAGCGGCTGCGGGGGTTCCTCGGCAGCTGGACCCCCTCCGGAGGGGATCCAGCTCAACGCTGGCGCCATTACCGGCGCCCCGGAGTGCCAGTCAGCCGAAGAGATCTCAGACGAGCCCTTCGTGTACCGGTGTGACACGGGAGCGGGGCCGGTCTTCATCTCCTCGCTTCAGGACTGCTCGGTGCCAGAGAAGTTCTCTTTTCAGGCAACCACCCGCCAGCTCTTTGTCGGAGCTACCGGACTGACGGTGCTCTCCCAAGCGCCAGTCACGGTCGGGGAGAGGCAGGCCCTGCAGACCCTGGTGTCAGCTACCCTCGATGCGCAGCCCCTGACTATTTCGACCTTCACGTTCCGCGAGGGGCGGTGCGTAACAGATCTGGTCGTTTGGAGGGCAGAAAAGTCCCCCGCGCGGGCGGGTAGTGCATCTCAAGCGTTTGCCTCCCTCTCCCTCTCCCTCGCCCAGCAGCTTCTGGGCGACTCATTGGAGCTGGGCCATGGGGAGGGTTAAGCAGGCTGCCGCATCGCTTGGAAGGTACTCCCTCCTCCTCGCTGACGTGGTGCGCGACATAGCCCGGCACGGAGTCAGTGTGCGCGAGGTGGTCAAGCAGATCGTGTGGATTGGGAACAACTCGCTCCCTATAGTCCTCCTGACCGCCGTGTTTACGGGCATGGTGCTGGCCCTCCAGACCGCCTACGGCCTCCACCGGTTCGGCGCAAAGAACTATGTCGGCAACTTGGTCGGCCTTGCGCTTGCCAAAGAGCTTGGGCCGGTGCTCACGGCAGTCATGGTTTGCGGGAGGGTTGGAGCCGGCATCGCAGCTGAGATCGCCTCAATGACGGTGACGGAGCAGGTTGACGCCATCCGATCGCTCGGCGGGGATCCTGTGCGCCGCCTCATAACGCCGAGAATCATCGCCGGCCTGCTCTCTATGCCGCTCCTCTCTGGAGTGGCAGTGATAACGGGCGTCCTTGGCGGTATGGCGGTTGCCGTCATGGAGCTCGGGATTTCGGCGCACCAGTACTACCGCTCCTACCTCTACGCGGTCCAGATCTTTGACGTCGTTGAGGGCCTGATAAAGAGCCTCTGTTTCGGCCTCATCGTCGTCTCGATCGCCTGCTACAAGGGCCTTCAGTGCCGCGGAGGAACCGAGGGGGTGGGCCTCACCACAACGTCAGCCGTGGTGACCGGCTCACTGGCCGTGTTCATAGCGAACTTTTTCCTGACAAAGCTCCTCATCCTGTTCAAATTTGCATGACCTAGACCGCGCATGAACTACGCCACGCCCACTATTGAGCTAAGCAACGTGAGCACCCGGTTCGGGCAGCTTGAGGTGCACCGCGGAATCAACTTCACCCTCAAGCCGGGCGAGGTCACCACGCTGCTAGGCCCCAGCGGCTCAGGGAAGACGATAATCCTAAAGCTCATTATGGGGCTGCTGGCGCCGACCGCAGGCGCCGTCAAGGTCCTGGGGCGAGACATCACGGCCCTTGACGAGACCGAGCTACGCCAGACCCGCGTGGACATAGGAATGCTGTTTCAGGGTGCGGCGCTCTTCGACTCTCTTTCTGTCTTCGAGAACGTGGCCTACGGATTGCGCGAGCGCGGCGAGCGGGATGAGGAGAAGATCCGGGCGATCGTCCACGAGCGCCTCGGGATGGTCGGCCTCAATGGCATCGACCGTAAGCTGCCGGCCCAGCTCTCTGGCGGCCAGCGAAAGCGAGTTGGCCTCGCCCGGGCGCTGGCCAGCTCGCCAAAAATTATGCTCTACGACGAGCCAACAACTGGCCTCGACCCAACCTCCACCCGCAAGATCGATGACCTGATCATCAAGTTCTCTCGGGAGCGCGGCATCACGTCGTTGGTGGTCACCCATGACATCCAAAGCGCCCGCCGCGTGTCGGACCGCTGGATGCTCTTGAGCCGTGGCGTAATCGTCGCTGACGGGCCAGTTGATGAAGTTTCCAGGGCTAGCAAGCAAGTTGCGGAATTTGTCTCAGGTGAATGGAAGGATGAGGTATGAGGGTGCGAAATGACGTCAAGGCGGGGCTGTTTGTGGGCATCAGCCTCTTCCTGGTTGCAGGGCTAATCCTCGTGATGGGGCGCGAGAAGCAGATCTTCGCCAAAACGAGCAAGTTCTACGCCTCTTTCTCTGACGTAAAGGGGCTCTCTGCAGGGGCGCCGGTGCGCCTCGGCGGAATACCGGTCGGACGCGTGGCCGAAGTTGGCTTCTCAAAAGACCTCGAAGACCTTCGCGTCCATGTCACCCTTCTCATCAACCACAGCTATCTAGAGAGGCTGCGGCCCGACTCAACGGTGGCGATCGACACGCAGGGGCTCCTTGGCGACCGCTATGTGTCAATCACTCCGGGGGCGCAGCCTGGCTCGCTTTCTCCCGGGGCCGAGCTTGCGTCAGTAGAGACAAGCGACCTGCAGAAGGTCCTCGGCCGGGTTCAGTCGGCGGTCGACAACACCACTCAGATAACTGAGCGCATCAACAAGAGCCTTGCGGGGCTCTCTCCAGAGACCTTCACCAACATCGCTGACGCCACAAAGAATATCGCCCAGGTCTTCGCTGCGATTGCCTCCGAAAAGGGCTTTGTGAACCGCCTCATCTACTCCGAGTCTGACGGCAGGAAGCTCATGGACAGCATCAACTCGTCGGCACGAGACCTCAGCTCAATCATGAACGAGGTAAAGGGCGGCAAGGGCCTTATTCATGCCCTCATCTTCGAGGAGACGGGCGGCCGCGCCGTCAGCGAGCTGCTGCGCGCCAGCGAGAGCGTTTCCAAGGCGAGCAACAGCATCGCCGCAGTGCTCGATGCGGCGCGAGATGGGCAGGGCCTTCTTCACGACGTGCTCTTCACGAAGGTCGAGCCGGGGGCTGTGGCGAAGCGCGTTGAGGCCATCCTCATCTCGCTCGCCCAAAGTGCCCAGAGCCTGAAGGTGGCGACCGAAGCCCTTGCAAATGGGACTGGCACTCTGGGCGCCCTGCTCGTTGACCCGCGTCTCTATGACAACCTGATCGAGATAACCGATGGGGCCAAGAGAAGCTTCATCCTGAGGCAGGCGGTGCGCAGCTCCCTTAGCGAGTAAGGCGCTGGAGGAGCCGCTCCGTAGCTGCCGCATGCGGCGCTCCCGCAAAACTCCAGAGATCGATCGGGGTGATCGTTGCGCAGCCAGAGTCTAGCACCGCGCTATCGCAGCCGGCCGACGGGTCCGGCACCTTTTCAATCGCTGAGTGACGAAAGGTGCGGCGTCCGCCGCTTGTGGCTTCATCCTCCTCGTGAAACACCCTCCCATACCGTGCCAGCCCCAGGTGCACAGGCCGCACGACAGCTGGATCGGTGAGGGAGAAGGGAAGATTGACGTTCCACGTGATGGGGTGCCCGAGGGTCTCACTCCGCTGCGGCTCGGCGAGAAGGCGTCCGACAACGTGGTCCAGCACACGGTGCGCCTGCTCCCGAAAGACAGCGGCCCTTGCCGGCTCGATGAGGTACTCAGCCATGTACGCATTGCGGGTTGCTGAGTCAAAGGCTTGCGATATCGCAACTGCCGGAACGCCCGCGATGTTCGCCTCCAGGCAGGCTCCTACCGTTCCTGAGGAAAGCACAAACCCGACCCCTATGTTGTAGCCCGCATTTATCCCCGAGACGACCAGGTCCGGCTTGGAGGGCATGAGGTTATGCAGCGCAAGGTTGACGCAATCAGCCGGGGTTCCCGAGACAAAGGTCGCTGGCCGGCCAAACAGTTCGGCGGCCTCCACGTGCACCGGGTTAAAGCGGGTCATGCTCTTGCCCGTCCAGCTCTGCTCATGAAGGGGAACCACCAGCGTAACCTCTGCAATGGCCGCGAAGTAGTCGACTGCAACCTTAAGGAGCGGAGAGCGATGGCTGTCGTCGTTGGTTATAAGGACACGCACGGCGGCACCTCGGCTGAGAGGGGAAGCCCAAGGCGGCCTCGGACGTGGCGCTTGAACTCCGCGCCCCGATGCTCAAAGTCCCTAAACTCATCAAAGCTGGCGCAGCCGGGGCTAAGCAGCAGAACCCCCTTGGGCAATCTCGTCAGCGCCTGAAGCGCATGTGCCGTCGCCTCCTCGAGGCTGGGGGCCACAACACTTGGGATCCCCATCGCCCGGCAGTGGCTCGCCAGGAGGGGTCCGTCCTTGCCGAAACACACCACCGGCTCGATCGCCTCCCCCTCTGTCTTCACAATCTTCAGGAGGGGCGCCCACGATCCGGCCTTCGATAGGCCGCCGAGCATAAGGATGAGGCGGTGCTCCGGAAAGTGGCTCCGAACAGTTGTGAGCGCCGCCAACGAAGCGGCGACTGTCGTCGATTTTGAGTCGTTGATCACCAGGTGCTGGGAGCCACGGGAAACCACCTCCAGACGGTGCTCCAGGGGCTGAAACGTCTCGAGCGAGCGCTGTACCGCTTCTGGCCGCGCGCCGAGCGTTCGGGCTGCCACTATTGCAGCCGCCATATTCTGGCGGTTGTGCGAGCCCAAAAGCGCGCTCTCTTCCGTGCGGTACGTCTCAACGCGCCCTTCCAGGCCCAGAGAGATGGATCCCCCTGCCCCACCCTCCCCAACTGAGGCTGCAATTGGCGCCTTGCCGAGGAGCTCAGCCAACGGCGACCTGCCGAAGAGGGCGAGCTGCGCCCGTGACGCATGAACGAGCGCCATCACCGCCGGGTCATCTGCATTGGCCACCGTGACATCGCCGCCATCCTGCAGCCTGAATGCCCGCGCCTTGGCAGCCCCATACCGCTCCATAGAGCCGTGGCGCTCGAGGTGATTTTCGCTCAAGTTGAGCATCACCGAAACGGCAGGCTTGAGGACCGTGCAGGCTTCGAGCTGGTAGCTTGAGGCCTCAACAACGAGCACCGCGCGCGAGGCGCTGCCCTCTTGGTGCAGCTCCTCATTAGAGATCACGGGCGTTCCGACGTTTCCGCACAGGTAGGAGCGGATCCCCGCTTCACGAAGCATGTGGTCGATGAGCGAAACCGTCGTGCTCTTGCCATTGCTCCCAGTGACCACAACGCTCCGGCCGCCGTGAAGCTCAACTCCGAGCTCAAGCTCGGAAACGTAGGGAACCTTAAGCCGCACGATGGTACCGACGATCGCCGACTCAAGCGGCACTCCGGGGCTCAAGATCGCCAGCCCCACGTCGGAGAGGAGCGGCGCTATCGCTTCTCCATCCACGCCGCATAAGACCTCGACCCCAATCGATCGGAGCTCCTCAACGGAGGGGGCAAACTTCGACTTGGCGAGAAAGGCCTGCTCATCCTGCCGCTCAACGAGGAGCACTCGGAGCCCACGACGCACCAGGAAGCGGGAGCTCTCGATGCCGCTGATGCCGAGCCCGATAACGAGAACCTTCTTGCCGGAAGCGCGCAGCCCCGTGATTGTTTCCTGGAACGACATGGCTATCGGAGCTTGAGCGAAGTAAGCGACAGAATTGCGAGGACGACGGAAATGATCCAGAACCGGACGATTATCTTCGGCTCTGCCCACCCAGCCAGCTCAAAGTGGTGGTGGATCGGGGCCATCCGAAACACGCGGCGCTTCGTCGCCTTGTAGTAGTAGCGCTGGATGACAACCGAGGCAGCCTCCATGACGAACACACCCCCGGCGATAATCAGGATCAGCTCCTGCTTAACGAGCACAGCCACGAAACCAAGGGTGCCGCCCAAGGCCATCGAGCCCGTGTCTCCCATAAAGACCTGGGCAGGAAAAGTATTGTACCACAGGAATCCAAGGCCTGCGGCGAAGATGCTGGAGAGCACAATCGCAAGCTCCGCGGCCCCCGCCTCCTGGTGAATCCCCAGGTACTCGGCGTACTTTGGGCTGCCGGCGAGGTAGGCGAAGATGGCGTAGGTGCAAGCCACCGTCATGACGGGGCCGATCGCCAGGCCATCAAGGCCATCGGTAAAGTTCACGGCATTCGAGGTGGCGGTCAGCACAAATGAGGTGAAGAGGACGAACCCAACCGCTCCAAGCGGGACGAGGAGATCCTTGGTAAAGGGGATGACGAGGCTCGTCGATCCGCCGAGGAGGCAAAGCACTGTGGCTGCACCGGCACCGAGCCCAAACTGGACCAGAAGCTTGCCGCGCTCTGATAGCCCCCGGGAATCCTGCTTCGTGATCTTCTTCCAATCATCGATAAAGCCAAGGTACGCGAAGCCGACCAGTATAGCCAAGGTCAGCCACACCTTCACGTTGCCGAGGTCGGCCAACAGGAGTGTCGAAAGGACAACGGCAACGACGACCACCATTCCGCCCATAGTCGGAGTTCCACGCTTCCCCTCATGGGCCTTTGGGCCGTCATCCCGTATGGGCTGGCCCTTGACGCCACGCTCCTTTAGCCAATTGATGAAGAGCGGCTGCACAACCAGCACAAACGCAAAGGTAAAGAGAAACGCCACCATGCACCGGAAGGTGACGTACTTAAACACGTTGAGCCAGTGAATGTAGTCGTCGAAACGGGGCAGGATTTCGTACAGCACAGCGCCGGGATCCAGGGTAAATACGCGTATTTAGGGGAAGCTATCACCCCCTCAGCGATCCGTCGAGAGAGAGCACTGCAGCTGGACTATCCGCTGTAAGGCTCCTAACTCGCCGCCCCACCGGCTAACCCATTGAAATCTTGGGAGGCAAATAACCCTGAAGCGGTTGTGCGTCACGAGCAGACATGAGGAGGTCAAAACAGATTTAGGCATGCCCCCTTAAGACAGGGGAGGCGTGTGCCCATACACAGCCGGCAGGCTCTCGTCCTCAAGGCTGTCACGGGCGTGTTGTGCGAGGTTCTATGGCACGTCTTCATGTAAGCTCCCTCTTTCTGGCAGCAGCGCTGATCCTCTCAACTGGCTGCACCGAGGATTCCTCGTCGAGCGGCAGCTCGGGCGAGTCCGGCTCCCTCAAGAGCGACTGCGGAACCGTCTTTGGCGGCAAGCTAAAGAACCCGATCGACAAGGACGACGCCATAAGGGGCACCGTGACCGTCCTCGGCTCAAACCTGCTGCTGTTCAAGAGCTCGGTCAAGAGCAACCTCGTAAAGCTCCAGAACCTGGGAGTCCAGAGCAACGAGGCCAAGGCAAAGGCCGCTGTCAACAAGCTGTCGGCGCTGGCAGCCACCGGACAGGTGTACTACTACCAGGCGTCGAATGACTGCGAAGTCGAGGTTGAGCAAGGCGCCTCCGGAGCGCTCGGCCAGCTTTACTCCGCAGACGGAAAGAATTTCTCTGAAGCCCTCATCGACGCCGGCCTTGCCCAACTCACAACCGATCAGTGCAACGGCAGCCTCCTCTCATCGTGCTACACGGCACTTCGTGAGGATGCTGCAGAGACGATCGCCTCGGAACTCACGTCTTTCCTCTGGAAGCCTGTGTCAGACAGCAACGGCAAGCTGGCGATCCACACTGGCCCCTCGGGCACGAAAGTTATCGTGAGCGGCGAGACAGGGACCAACCAGGGAGGCGGCAACGGATTCGGCAGCCTTGCGCGCTTTTCGAAGCCGGGCTGCAGCTACGGCGCTAACATCCCAGTGCAGGTTGTAAATGACAAGACCGGCGCTGCGTACACCTTCAACGGCAGCACGACCATCACGATCCCGAATGGCTGCAACCGGTACTGCATCAAGGAAGGACAGCTGCAGCTGTGCCCGAAAACCTAGCCGGAGGCTGGCTTCGCCCGCCCGAGGGCCTCGCGCGCAACCTCCTGGTCTGAGAAGTGCCGCTTTTCTGTGCCGACAATCTGGTAATCCTCGTGCCCCTTCCCCGCGATAAGGACGGTGTCCATGGGCCCTGACTCGGCGATCGCCCGCTGAATCGCCGCCCTGCGATTGGGCTCGACGATGCCCGGCGCCACTCCTCCTGAGAGGATATCATCGATAATGCTCCCCGGATGCTCCGTGCGCGGGTTGTCTGAGGTCACCACCACCACGTCCGCGCCATCCGCGGCAGCTTGCGCCATCAGCGGCCGCTTGCCCCGGTCGCGATCCCCTCCGCAGCCAAACACGACCCACAGCGCGCCTCTCGTCGAGGCTCTGACAGCCCTGATCGCGCGCTCGAGCGCATCCGGCGTGTGCGCGTAGTCGACAAACACCCTCTTGTCTCCCTGCCCCACCCGCTCCAGCCTGCCCGGCACCTGGGGGATATCCCGCAGGCAGCTGGCTACCTCTGCGGCAGGGTAGCCTAGGCCGACGCACGCCGCGAAGGCAGCCACCAGGTTCTCTGCATTGTGCTGGCCAATTAAGGGCGCCGAGACCGTAATCTGGCTGCACTCCTCCCGGAGCCCTATCGAGACCTCCATCGCAGCTGCGCTCTCACGGACGCCACTAATCCGCAAGGCGACGCCCTCCCCATGCCCGAAGGAGAGATCCCGCACCCCCATCGAGATCACTTCAGCCCTGAGCTTCTGCCCGTACGGATCGTCGCAGTTAATCACCGCTGCCTTGTCCCGCTTGCTAGACCGCGCGAGGAGCTCGAAGAGGCGCCGTTTGGCAGCAAAGTACGCGTCAAATGTCTTATGGTAGTCGAGGTGATCGCGGGTCAGGTTTGTGAACACCCCCACATCAAAAGCAACATCCTCCACCCGGAACTGGTCTAGGGCATGCGACGAGACCTCCATGACGCACCCAGCAGCGCCCGCCTCAGCCGCCCGCGCCATCGTGGCCTGAATCGTCACGGGATCAGGGCTCGTCAGGCTCCCCTCGAACCGCTCCCGGCCAAGGAGCTCCCCCCCCAGGGTTCCCAAGCGCAACGCTCCCCCACCGAGCCGATTCATCACGTGGTATACGATCCAGTTAGTGGTGGTCTTGCCATTTGTGCCCGTGATCCCGACCACCTTTAGCCGAGCTGACGGATCTCCGCTTACGAGGGCTGCCAGCGAGCTGAGAGCTCTCCTGGAGCTAGTCACAGATATGCCGGGCCGCCCACACAGCGATGCCGCATCTTCCACGATGCATATGGAGGCACCCCGCGCGAATGCCTCCTGCACGAACGCGTGGCCATCAGCCTGAAAGCCCCGAACCGCGACGAATATTGAGCCGGGCGAAACCTCGCTCGCCGAGGCGGTGACGCGGCACGCAACGCGCCCTGCTCCGTCTGCATTGTGCAGGGAGCCCGCCAGCCGCTGGCATATCGAAAAGATTGGCAGTGAGTCCATTCCAGGCGCATCATACCCAGAAAGCACGGCACCCCGCCAGCGAAGCCCCCGCCTCGCAGGATTAGTAGTAGTCCTGAAGGGCCTTCACAACTAGGTAGCTTTGGTCCTTGACCATCTCAAGCGCCTGGGCCACCGCCCCGGCCGCCGCAATCGTTGTGTACGTGGGGATGCGAAGCTCATTTGCCACGAGCCGAATCGATTTTGAGTCCATGACCGGCTTCGATCCCCCTTCGGGGGTGTTGAGCACAAGCACCAGCTCACCGAGGCCCAGCTTGTCGACCACGTGAGGCGAGCCGTCCCGAACCTTGTTGACCACCTCCACCGGGAGTCCGCGCAGGCGCAAGTGATCTGCCGTGCCTCGCGTAGCGACGAGCGTGAATCCGAGGTTGGCAAGGCGCTCTGCGATCGGGGCGAGCCCCTTCTTGTCCTCCTCCTTAATGCTCAGAAACACCGCACCCTCAGAGGGCAGGGCGGTGCCGGAGGCGAACTGGCTCTTGGCAAACGCGCCCCCGAAGTTGGCG
>JAFMJG010000199.1 GCA_017853605.1 bacterium | reverse complement strand
TCGCGGGCTGAAAGGTCGATCGGCTGATCGTTCTTCACCGCCCGGTAGGCCTTAAAGTCGACCACCACGTCTGAGAAGCGGATCTCATCCACTGAGGTAACGCGCTGGACGCGCCTCAAAAGAGCTTTAACGCGCGCTAAAAGCTCAAGCATTCCAAATGGTTTGGCTAGGTAGTCATCAGCTCCCAGGTCTAGCCCAAGGACCTTATCTACCTCGCTTGAGCGCGCTGTAAGCAGGATTAGGGGGGTTGAGATGCCAGAGGTCCTGAGCTCCCGGGTCGTCTGGAGACCATCCTTACGGGGCATCATGACGTCCATGATGATTAGGTCCGGCTTGCGGTCGTTTACGAGCTGTATCCCTTCTTCGCCATCAGGGGCCGTAACAACCTCAAATCCCTCTAACTCCAGGTTCATCGCGACGCTCTTGCGGATCAGCTCCTCGTCCTCAATGACTGCTATGACAAGCCCCTCTCCCCGCATCGTTCCTTACCTGGATTTCCCGCAGACAATGTGCCCAGTATAGCAAGGTTTCTGAGCCTCATCATATAGCCCATCGCCTTGCTTTTCCTGAGGCAGATCTGTATCTTTACTGCCCTAGTCTGCTGACGCTAGTACTTTCAGGCGGTTACCGCCAGATAGGAAGTGGCTGTTCAACCCTGCGTTCGGGGTACAGCGCGTGCGGTCATCAACAGCAGAATCTGGGGTCGCGCGTCAGGTGGCGGTTTAAGACAACCGCCTCAAGAGATTTAGGTATCGAGCCACGTGACGATGTGTCGGCGTGGGCGAGAGGGAAGTGAAGTTATGGCAAAGAAGCAGGCAGCTAAGGCGCAGACTGAGAAGGCAGCAGCAGAGCCGCAGGTATTCGCGGTCGTGCGCACGTGCGGAAAGCAGTACCGCGTTTCGCCGGGGACCAAGATTTCGATCGACACGCAGGATGTAAAGCCGGGGGAGACGATTACCTTCTCGGATGTCCTTATGGCGGGCAAGACTGGCGGCAGCGATGTAAAGGTGCTGGCCGGAACGGAGAAGTCGCTCGGTGTAACGGTGACCGGACGCCTGGTTCGCCAGACCAAGGACAAGAAGCTGATCATCTTCAAGAAGCGCCTGAAGGGCGGCTACACCAAGAAGCAGGGTCACCGCCAGGCGAAGAGCGAGGTGGTGATCGAGAGCGTTTCCCTGTAGTAGGGCGGGGCGCTGAGGCAGGTTTAGGCAATTACTAGGTGACGTCATGGCACATAAGAAAGCAGTAGGAAGCACCAGGAACGGACGAGACAGCCGGGGCAAGCGGCTCGGGGTAAAGAAGTTCGGCGGTGAGGCAGTTCGCGCCGGCAACATCCTCGTTCGCCAGCGCGGCAGCACGTACCATGCAGGGCCAAACGTGGGCACCGGGCGCGACTTCACGCTCTTTGCGCTCGTCGACGGCGTTGTTGAGTTCAAGCAGGGCCTCCGCCAGTTCGTGACGGTAAAGCCGGCTGTTGCTGCTTAAGGGCGGCGGGCAAAGGCGAGGCGGCGGGAACGTTCGCTGCGCAGATGGAGAGAGGAGTTCGGTGAGCAACCCGAGCTCCTCTTTTTTGTTGTGGGCCACAGGTCATGAAGTTTATCGATGAGGCGGTCATAGAGGTTAAGGCGGGGCGGGGCGGGCCAGGCGCGCGCCATTTTCGCCGCGAGAAGTTCGTTCCGCTCGGCGGGCCGGACGGCGGGAACGGGGGCCGCGGGGGCTCGGTGATACTGCGCGCAGACGAGAACGTGCACACCCTGCTCGACTTCAAGTTTCAGGCGGTCTGGGAGGCATCGAGCGGTGAGGCGGGCGGCGGTGCCCGAAAGGATGGAAAGGCGGGAGACGACATCGTCATAAAGCTGCCGGTTGGAACGCAGGTGTTCAAGCTCGATCCTGGGGAGAATGGGCCGGGTGAGCTCGTCGTAGACCTCGACGCCGCGGGGCGAGAGTTCGTGCTCGCAAAGGGTGGACGTGGCGGCAAGGGCAACTCGTTTTTCAAGACCTCAACGAACCAGGCGCCCGAGCGCACGCAGCCGGGCGAGGAGGGCGAGGCTGGCTCGTACGTTCTGTCTCTGAAGCTTGTGGCAGACGTCGGCTTGGTCGGGTTTCCCAACGCCGGCAAGTCCACGCTGATTTCGCGCATATCGGCTGCTCGGCCGAAGATCGCTGACTACCCATTTACCACGCTCGTGCCGAACCTCGGTGTCGTGCAGGCGCGCGGCGGCCGGTCGTTTGTCGTCGCTGACATTCCGGGGCTGATTCCGGGCGCTAGCGAGGGGAAAGGGCTCGGGATTCGCTTTCTCAAGCACGTCGAGCGGACGAAGATCATCGCGCACCTCGTCAACCTGACGCAGCTTGACGAGAGCGGCGAGGAGGCTGACCTGGAGGAGGCCTTCGACTGCATCAACAGCGAGCTGCGAAAGTTCTCAGAGGAGCTGGCAGGCCGCGAGCAGATCGTGGTGCTGACCAAGGCCGACGCGGTGTCATCGCCGGAGCGGCTCGAGGAGTTCCGCAAGCGCTTCAAGGCGCGCGGCCACGACGTGGTAGTCGTGTCGAGCGTGGTGGGAACGGGCATCGATGAGCTCGTTGAGCGCCTCGCGAAGAGCGCCTTCCGGGACGCCCCTCAGCAGCCCCGCCAAGAGGGGTGATCCCCTACCGCAAGACCTCAAGGAGCGACGAGCACACGTGCTGGATCTGCTCGTCGTTGATCTCTGGGTAGATCGGCAGAGAGAGTATCCTGCCAGAGATCTTCTCGGTCACCGGGAAGTCTCCCTGCTTGTAGCCAAGCTTTGAGTAGCCTCCCTGGAGGTGGTACGGGTTGGGGTAGTGAACAACGGTGCTCACGCCGCGCTCGGCGAGATCCTTGATGACCTGGTCGCGGTTGTCCACCTGAATGACGTAGAGGTGAAAGACGTGCTCATCGGCGGTGCGGATGTCGGGCAGCTTGAGCCCAGCGCCGGCATGCTTAGCGAGGATGCTCGTGTACTTCTGGGCGGCCTCCCAGCGCCTCCGGTTGTACTCGGCGAGGCGCCGCAGCTTGATGCTGAGCACGACGGCCTGCACGGTATCGAGCCGTGAGTTCATGCCCTTCTCTGGGTGCTGGTACTTGATCTCAGAGCCGTAGTTCCTGAGCTTCCTGACCTGCCTGAAGAGCCTCTCGTCGTTGGTGGTGATGGCGCCGCCGTCTCCGTAGGCGCCGAGGTTCTTGCCGGGGTAGAAGCTAAAGCAGCCGATGTCGCCAAACGAGCCGACGCGCTTCCCCTTCCAGCGCGCGCCGTGGGCCTGAGCGGTGTCCTCAACAACCTTGAGGCTGTGCTTGCGGGCGAACGCCATCACCTGGTCCATGTCGCAGGCGCGGCCGTAGAGGTGCACCGGGCAGATCGCTTTGGTGCGCGGGGTGACGAGCTTCTCAAGCTGGCTGTAGTCCATCA
>JAFMJG010000075.1 GCA_017853605.1 bacterium | reverse complement strand
TTGCCCGGGCAGGGGTCGAACCTGCGTATGGCGGAATCAAAATCCGCTGCCTTACCACTTGGCTACCGGGCAACACCTTGGCAGTCAGTAAAACAACTGCCGCCCTTTGGCAAGGGCGCCGCACACCCTCATACAGGGTTGTAACGGGAGGGCTATCGCCCTCCTTCTGCTGTTACACAACTAGTCAGCCGGCGCCTGGGGCCTAACGAGGCTGGTGCGATGCACCGCCACCCCCCGTTGGGTGAGGCGCTCGGCAAGATGCCTCGCCCGAGCCAGGTCACTTGGCCCGACCAGGGCAAAAAGGGCCGAACCTGACCCAGTAATTCCAGCACCCTCAGGGAAAACCGCCCGTACCTCGGAGAGGATCTCGCCAACCAACGGCGCCATCTCCACGATAACAGGGGTGAAGTCGTTATCCACCAGGGCAGGCAGGTCTCCGTGCGGACTCTCAACGAACGCCCTCATTGGAGCATCAGCACACTCCGGCACGTGTGGACGCCGGCGCCGGAACAGCTCGTAGAAGCTATGAGTAGGCACCGCAACTGGGGGCACAAGGATTAAGACCTCTCCCCGCCACTCGGCAGCGGGTGGGAGCGGCACGACCTCCTCGCCGATCCCCCCTACCCAACATACCCCCCCGGCATATGCGTATGGCACATCCGCGCCACAGGCGAGGCACGCCTGCACAATAGAATGATCAAAGCTGTCATCCGAGAGCCCGAGCTCGGCCTGCAAAAAAGTCCGAAAGGCACGGGAGAGAACCCGAATAACGGCAGCCGCATCGCTGCTACCTCCGCCAAGCCCTGCCCCAACTGGGATGCGCTTCCGGACGAGCAGCTCGCACCCCAAGGGCAGCTCCTGGACGTCGAATGCGGACCAAAATGCGCAAAACGCCCGCATTGCAAGATTCCGTTCCGCCGGCCCCTCGACACTGCCAGAGGGATCTAAGCGCAAGCTCACCTCTGGCGCGAGAGTAAAGCGCAGCTCCACCTCGTCGGCGAGGCTGCACGAGAGGTTAAGCATGCTCAACCGATGGTAGCCGTCGTCCCGGCGACCAACAACCTTGAGACGGACGTTTACCTTGGCGGGAGCCAATTCGACGGCGTGCTCTCCGGCCCGCGCTGCGGCGAACTCCCGAACCCGTCGATGCTCCAAATTGCTGAACCGTGTGGTACCTGACATACTCATGCAAACCGCTGTCTGCGGGCCGACTAGCCTGCGCAGCTTCATAGTACCGAGGATTGCTCCAACACTCCAGCAACCAAATAGGCTCGACATGAAACACACCCCTCCCTTTAGCCTGGACGATGTGCTCCGGACTGCTGTTGGTGCCGCTGAGCGCGGGGCAGCAATCGCCAGAGAGCAGCGCGAAACGCTCTCTGTGGAGGTGTCATTCAAGGCTGCAAGGAACCTCGTTACCACGGCGGACCTGGCGTGTGAGCGCGCTATTATCGATTTCATCCAGGAGCGATACCCGGGGCACACAATTCTGGCCGAGGAATCATCGGCGCTCGTTACCCCAGAGCGCTGCCAACAGGGCCCCGTTTGGGTGATCGACCCTATTGATGGCACCACGAACTATGCGCACGGCCACTATCAGGTAGGAGTGTCGATCGCCTTCGCCGTTGATGGCACCGTTTTGGCCGGAGTGGTTGCGGCCCCCTTTCTCGGGGAGGTTTTCACGGCGATTAAGGGCAGAGGCGCCTATTGCAACGGCCGGCCGATCCGTGTTCGCGAGGTCGCGGCTATTGATGATGCGCTTATCGCCACCGGATTTCCTTACAAGCGGGAAAACCTAAAAAACATCTGCTCGCGGGTGGAGCGCGTCTTGGGCCAATGCCGGGACCTTCGGCGCATTGGCGCTGCCTCCCTCGACATCTCGTGGGTTGCCTGTGGAAGGCTCGACGGCTTCTATGAGGAGACCTTGATGCCATGGGACATCGCCGCTGCCGGACTCATTGCGCGAGAGGCCGGGGCTCAGGTAGGCCACTTCAGCTATGACTGCGACAGCCAGCGGCTCACCGCGACATATGGAGGAGACCTGTATGCAGACAACTTCGTCGTGGCCGCGCCAGGCTGCTTCGAAACGCTGATGGGCCTGCTCGACCAGGCGGACTAGCCGCGATCGGTGGGGCCAAGGAAGGCTAGAGGTCGTCTCCCTCCTCGGGGAATCCGTCACCCTCCTCGTCCTCAGTCCGGTCGGTGTAGCGACGCTCCTCGCTCTCCTGAGCCGTCTTGCAGTCGATACAGAGCTGGGCTACCGGTCGCGCCATCAGCCGGGCGACTGCTATCTGCTCGCCGCAGCTCTCGCACTCGCCGTAGGTGCCATCGTCAAATTTCGCCAAGGCAGCATCGATCTTCTTGAGGTGCCCTAGCTCCCGCTTGCCGATCTTGAGGAGTGAATTCTGATTGATCTCAAGTGCCGCTATGTCTACCGAGTCCCCCGATGCGGTCTCTAGGTCAGCAACCGAGGTGTCGCTCAGATCATCGAGGTGGCGCTGAATGCGCTTCTTTTCCTCTTCCAGCATCGCCTTCAGGGTCTCAAGCTCTTTCTTCTTCATAACGCATCTTCCTTGCGGGCCGCTCGGTCGGCCCGGCCTTACATTACCTTCGAGAGTCCAGCCTCGCTATGATCGCTCGCAAGCGGCTTGGTCCTAGACTTCAACAATCTGGGCAGCCCCTTAGGCTAGACGACTGACGCCCCCCGTACAAGTAGAATTAGCGAGAGCAGGGTTGTTTTTTCCCCTGAAATTAGCGGGAAAGACGGGGAAACCTCGGATTGCTGCTGATATCAGCCGCTTAACGGCCTTCCCTCCTTAGGCGCCGTGGTGCTCGCCGAACACCTTGCGCAGCTCGTCGGAGATCTCACCGACCGTGCAGCCCGCACGCGCGCAGTTCACTATCTGTGGGGCCAATCCTCCATCTCCGTTCGCGGCTTGCGCTAAAGCGGAGAGCGCGCTCTTCACCGGCTCAGCGGCACGCCCGGACCGCAGCGAGCGAACCCTATCACCCTGCTCCCGCTCAACTGCCGGATCGATAGCCTGGAGCTTTGCGACGGGCTCATCCCCCTCGCGGAATGCGTTCACTCCCACAACCCGCTGCTCTCCACTCTCAACCGCCTGCTGGAACTCGTAGCTTGAGTTCTCAATCTCGCCCTGAGGGTACCCCTGGCCTATCGCCTTGAGCATGCCCCCCAATGCGTCGATGGCTGCAATCCTCCGCCGTGCCCCCTGCTCAATCGCGTCCGTCCAGGACTCAACGAGGAAGCTGCCCCCGAGTGGATCTGCCGACCACGCAACCCCTGATTCCTCGGCGATAATCTGCTGGGTGCGAAGGGCGATCCTGGCGCTCTCCTCTGTAGGAAGGCCAAGCGCCTCATCGAAGCCATTGGTGTGTAGGGACTGTGTGCCGCCCATGACCGCAGCCAGGGCCTGAATAGTCGTGCGGACTATGTTGTTGTGCGGCTGCTGAGCTGTGAGGGAGCTGCCCGCCGTCTGGGTGTGGAAGCGCAACATTAGGGACCGGGGATCCTTTGCCTTGAAACGCTCACTGACGATCGAGGCCCAGAGGCGCCTCGCCGCCCGAAACTTAGAGATCTCCTCCAGGAAGTTGTTGTGGCAGTTAAAAAAGAAGGCGACCCTTGGGGCTATGGCATCAACCGCAAGGCCGCGGGCAACCGCCGCCTCGAGGTAGGCGATCCCATTTGCAAGGGTAAAGGCGACCTCCTGCTCTGCCGTGCTCCCTGCTTCCCGAATGTGGTAGCCGGAAACGCTGATGCCATTCCACTGAGGAACCTCTTTTGAGCAGAACTCAAGCAGGTCTGTCACCAGCCTCATTGCCGGCTTCGGCGGGAATATGTAGGTGCCGCGAGCGATGTACTCCTTGAGAATGTCGTTCTGTGTCGTTCCGCGCAGGCTCGCCCAAGGCACGCCACGCCGCTCCGCAACCACAAGGAGAAAAGCCAGAAGAATTGACGCCGTGGAGTTGATCGTCATCGAAATCGAGACGTCCTGGAGCGGAATGCCCGCAAGAAGGACATCCATGTCATCAACAGAGGCTATTGAAACCCCAACTCGCCCAACCTCGCCCCTGGACAGCCCATGGTCCGGATCACGCCCCATTTGAGTGGGCAGGTCAAAGGCAACACTAAGCCCGGTTATCCCCTGCTTGATAAGGTAGTGGTATCGCGCGTTCGTGTCTCGGGCTGAGCCGAACCCTGCATACTGGCGCATGGTCCAGAGCTTGCCACGGTACATCGACGCGTGAATTCCGCGCGTAAAGGGAAACTCGCCGGGCAGCGAACGGTCTATCGCCGCAACATCCTGCGGCCCGTACACATCCTTTACCTCGATTCCTGATGACGTCCTGGGCGGCTTGGCCATAACTCGCTCTTCCTAGCGCAGACGAAGTGAGTTCGTTATCTCCCGGGCATACTCCTCAACCTGAGCCCTGCCCTCGACAGGGCCGACGACATTGATGGTCAGGAGCCTGCTGTCGAATGATGTCGAGATAATCACGGTCACGATCCGGCCCCGAGCTGAATTGCTCTCAAACTCATGGGCCAAGAAGGTCTTCCCGTTCTGTTCAACAACCTCCCGCACCGTCCATTTCAGCCCCGGAATGGACGTCTCGTATGCCGCCTCAAGCGTCTCCTTAAAGTCTGCTACTCCCGCCGGCTCAAGGGCCACCTCTCCGAAGCGAAACGCAACAACGTAGCCTCCGCTCTTGGACCTCCATGCCGCATCGGGATAGGGAGGGACCCTCCATCGCTCCTTAATTGAAACCCCGCCCATGACCGAGAACGCCGGCGGGAGGCGAAACGAGACCCGCCCGCCGCACATCATGATCTCCCGTGGGTCTACAGGCTCCTCACACTGGGGAGGCGCTATGAATGACACTCGGCGCGGAGCGCCAAATATGCTCTCGTAGTCGAGCGTAACGAGGATTGCGCGAGGGGAGTCAAGCGTTGCATTGCGGTAGTCTTCGCCAAGCGTATCCCCCTGCCCGACAGAGGACAGGTACTCCTTGAACTCCTGCCAGTCTTGTGGCCACCGCTTGTATTCGCAATAAAATGCCGACACGGACGTGAACGTGTCCTGCTCGAACTGCTCTGGGGCGCGAACCCCTGCAGACGAGGACGCGCACGCCTGAAGCAACGAGAGGAGCGCGAGGAAGAGAAAAAAACGGGCAGGACCCATACCTTATCGACGATACTCCCCCCGCTCTGCGTTAGTAAAGCCGGGATTTTTCCGGAATTCAGCACGAGCTTGCGCCCCCTTGATTCCGCTGCACATCAGGCCCTTCGTCTCGGCGCCACAACACCCCCTTTCGTGCTCCCGTTCCCGTGCTAACATTCCGGCCTACGTATGGCGACACAAGACGAATTAGCCCGGAGAGAGGCCTTGGCAGAGGCCGGTGGTGGCGCGGAGCGCGTGGCAAAACAGCGCGAGGGGGGGCGGCTTACCGCCCGCGAGCGAATCGAATACCTCCTCGATGACGGCTCTTTTAGCGAGGTGGACAAGCTCGTTGTTCACCGCTCCTCGAATTTTGGCCTCGCCGACAAGCGATACCCGGGGGACGGGGTGGTTGTCGGCACAGGACGTATCAGCGGCAGGGCTGTGTGCGTCTTCGCCCAGGACTTCACCGTGTTCGGGGGATCCCTGGCGGCCATGCATGCCAAGAAGATCGTCAAGATTATGGATCTGGCGGAGCGCATCGGGTGCCCGATTATTGGGCTCAACGACTCGGGCGGCGCCAGAATCCAGGAGGGAGTCGAGAGCCTCGGCGGATACGCCGATATCTTTCTCCGCAACACGCTTCTATCGGGGGTAGTCCCGCAGATCTCGCTCGTCATGGGGCCGTGCGCGGGGGGTGCTGTCTATTCCCCCGCGATCACGGATTTTATCGTAATGGTGCGGGGCTCCAGCCACATGTTTATCACCGGTCCCGACGTCATCAAGACCGTCACCAAGGAGGAGATCTCAAAAGAGGTGCTCGGGGGAGCAGGGACCCACACCGGCATCAGCGGAGTGGCGCACTTCGAAGCGGTTGACGACCGGGATTGCCTCGACCAGTGCAAAGAGCTCCTCTCATTCATTCCCCAAAACAACCTCGATCCCGTGCCCCTTTGCATGTCCGGCGACGTTGCCTCGCGGGAGGACGACCTGCTCGATACGCTCATCCCTCCCCAGCCTAACCTTCCGTATGACATGAAGGTGCTCATTCGCTCGGTGGCTGACTGCGGAGACTTCCTGGAGGTGCAGGCAAACTTTGCACAAAACATGGTGGTTGGGTTTGCCAGGCTCAATGGACGCGCCATTGGGGTGGTGGCGAACCAGCCACTGTCCCTGGCGGGCTGCTTGGACATCAATGCCAGCACGAAGGCCGCCCGGTTCGTCCGTTTTTGTGATGCCTTTAACATACCGCTGTTGACTCTCGTTGACGTGCCAGGGTTTCTTCCTGGAGTCCAGCAGGAACATGGGGGAATTATCCGCCACGGGGCGAAGCTGCTGTACGCGTTCGCCGAGGCAACGGTCCCCAAGGTCACGGTTATCACTCGAAAGGCCTACGGAGGGGCGTACGACGTCATGGCATCGAAGCACATCCGTGCTGACGTGAATTTTGCGTTCCCCTCCGCCGAGATCGCAGTGATGGGCTCCGAGGGGGCCGTCAATGTCATCTTCCGCAAGGAGCTCGATGCTGCTGCCCGGTCCGGCGAGGAGGCCGCGCGCCGCGAACAGCTTGTCCGTGAGTACCGGGAGAAATTTGCAAACCCTTGGGAGGCTGCCGAGCTGGGCTTCATCGACACCGTTATCCAGCCGCGGAAGACAAGAGGGCTGCTAGTCGAGGCCTTCACGATGCTGGCGACCAAGCGCCAGTCGAACCCAAAGAAGAAGCACGGTAACATCCCCCTTTAGGAACACATGACAGCCGTTGAGCTATACCCCCCCCTGCCTCCTGGCCTAGCGAACCACGCGGCCACCTTTGTGGCGCCCCCTCTCGGCCCATCGCCTGATATTGTGGCGGTCATAGCGGCAGCACTCACAGAGTGGCTTCCTGCGGGTGATTTCCGTGCGACTAGCCAAGGATCCCTGTGCTTCACCAACGATTCCCGCCTCTCGCTGTGGAGCCGGGCGGCGATAGCGGAGTCTATCGAGCGAGGGCCAGCCGTGTGAGCACGTTCTCGATATCGATTGGCGGCCGGGACTACGCTGTCTCCCTGGTGTCGCGGACAGGAGACCTCCTCGTGCTGTCCGTGAACGGCAAGGAGCACTGTGTGTCGGTAGCCGCCCTTCCCTTTCGTCGTGCATCAAGAGAGGGACAGGGTGCCCCACTCTCTTCTACGGAGACCGAGGTCAGGGCTCCGATGCCTGGGATCGTCTCGGCGGTAAAGGTCTCGGCTGGAGAGCGCGTTGAGGCTGGGCAGACGCTTCTGGTCATTGAGGCAATGAAGATGGAGAACCCTATCCGTTCGCTGCGCAGTGGCACTATCGAGCGCGTGGCGGTCTCTCTTGGCGCTGAGGTGCAAGGCGGCTCGCTCCTTCTGTTGTTCATGCCGTAGCTCGGCAGCCCCATGCGTGCCCGGGCGCCCTGAGTTGGTGCCTAGGGTCACGCGCACGCTTCGCTCCGTAGCACGTCAGCGGCGTGGCAGCGCCATAATCTCTTGCAATGGCGAGGTTTTTCTTGCGCTGATTTTCTCCTGCGTCGACCACAGCAATTAGGTTGTTGGCTCGAATAGTAATGCCTACTATTGAGTCTCAAGCCCAACGTTTCGTGGAGGTCTTTATGGTCCGCCCCATAGCTTTGATTCTGTGCCTAGGCCTGATCTGTTTCGACACGGCAGAGGCATCTCCCGCTCTTTCCGCCGCCAAGAGGGCCTACCAGACTGTTCGGCGCGATCAGCGTGTCTTCGCGAGGCGGGTCTCTCGCCTCTCAACAGGCGAGAAGCAGGAGCTTAAGAATGCAATCGTCGCGCCAGCAGGCAGCGACGACCCGAGTTCAGACCCGGACGGAGATGGCCTCGACAACAGCGCCGAGGACGCATTGGGTTCTAACACCTGTGGAAGGGACTCGGATGGCGATGGCGTGGATGACCGCGACGATCCGTACGAAGGTGACACCAGCGGCGTGTACGGCAAGGGCGTAGTGGCTGCGTTCCAAGAGCCCCTTCTTACGGTGGGCGCGAACGTGTTCACGGTTACGGATACCACTAGATTTAAGGGCCGAGGATTCTCCGCGAGCTCGCTCGAGGTTGGTCTGTGTGTTGAAGTTGAGGGGCATCAGGACGGATTAGCCACCATCGCAGACAAAATTGAGCGGAAGAAGAGCTCGGAGTGTGGCGGTGACAACGGGGATGACAATAACGACGACTAGCAGCGCCCAGGCAGCTCGCACATCCTAGGGCGCTCGCTCCCTAGGCGCCCTCCACGAGCCAGCGGCAGCCGCGCCTACAACACAACGCGGCCCTCCATGTAGGGTGGCGGGACCACGCCGAAGAGGTCAAGGGTTGTTGGAGCTAGGTCCATGATGTGGGGTGTGTCAGCTGTCAGCGGACGATTGACAAAGAGTATCCCCGGAACCTCCGCGGGATCGACGTGATGGTCCCCGCTCCACGCCTTAAGGTTATCGGAGAACACCTGAGGCTCGACGGTTCCTGTGATTGAGTCCCAAGAGACACGGTATCCGGGGCTATACCCGACGATCAGGTCCGGCGCTTCGCTCGTGTACAGCCCCCTGTAGGCCTTCCGCGTGTCGTAGACACGCTTCACGCTTACAGCGCCATCCTCGGGGTCTCGCAGGCCCGTCAGCTTGGCGATTATCTCATCCTTGATCCCTTCAGCATCCTGCTCACTAACGATGCCAAACCGTTCGCGGCCCTTCCTGTTGACGTAAATGCCTGAGAGTCCCAGAGCAAAAGCCCGTGTCCGGCTCCAGTCAACCTCCTGCAGATAGTCTAGGCCACGAGGGGCGTCTCCCTTGATCGCAAGGAAGCCGTTCTCGTAGAGCCACGTGTTGATGTTGATGCAGCGGCGGAACGACGAGAATCCGTGGTCGCTGAGCACCATCAGCACGTCATCTGGGTTGAGCGCTGCCATCGTCTCGCCCACCAGGGTATCCATCCGTTCATACATCTCAGGGATAACGGAACCAAAATCCCCACGATCCTCAACTGGAGCCCGATGTTTCGGATCAAGGTATCGCCAGAACATGTGCTGTATCCGGTCGCTCGCATCAAAGACACAGATACAAACCCCCTCGCGCGTTCGGCTGAGGGTTTCAAAGAACATCGACTTGCGCTCCTCGTGCGAGAGCCACGCCTGGTCGAGGAATCGCCTGTCATCGAGCGCGAGCTCGTTTCTACCCCAGGTATCCTCGAGAAGGCCGAGGGTCCCAAACCTCCCCTGCCGCTTGGCAAGCCAGCTTGAGAAGATGAGCGGATGGGAGATGGGCAGCGCCGGCTTTGCGGGATCGACGTTGACCGGAGAGGCATAGACAGAGAGGTGCTCGCCCATCTCTCGAACGCAGAACCGAACTATCCCCTGCACCTTCTTGCGGCCAGCAGAAAAGGAGACCGGAATCCAGCGGGAGAACTGGTTAAGGCAGAGCTCGTCCCGCTCGTCTCCCACCTCAACCAAAGCCCGTCCGGGGGCGATCTCCGTAATCACAAACGGCGCAAGGAGGTTGCCGCTCTTGCCGTCAGGGTGCGGGGGGCCCTCAATTGCGGCTCGGACAACTCCGCCAACCCGCTCCACGACCTTCACCTCCCCGCCTGTCGCCTCACCGCCAGCCGAGGCCCTCACTCCAGCACGCGTCGTGAAGAGGGTGAAGGTTCCTTGAGTTCCCCGCAGATCCGGGGTGCACATCGCAGAGAGGATGTTCCCGTTAAACTTTTCAGGCGGGTACGATATCGGAACGCGTATGACATTCGTGATGATGTTGCGGGCGCCCAAGATCTTCCAGAACGGCTGCGAGCGCCTCATGAGCCGCACTCTCGACCGGGTCCGCGGGATTTTGAGCGGCCCAAAGGAGAACTCCCCCTTAGTGGTTTCTGTCTTAACCGCTGACAGCTCCGGCAGGCAGAAGCGCTTGTCACGGCTGAGGAAGTCAAAAATGTTGTGCGCCCCCGGGTTAACGCCCGTCTGAAACGTTGACCAGGCGACCGGCGACAGCGCAGGCAGCGTTGTGGCTAGCCGTGAGTAGGCACCCTGCGCTCGTAGCCTGGCGAAATTCGGAAGCCTCCCCTCCGCCATGTACTGCTCAACGAGGTTAGGGTCTAGGCCATCAAGCCCTAGGATGACGGCCCTCTTTGCGCGCGCGTTCCGGGGCCTCCCATTTCCCCGAACAAGGCGCCAGAGATTCTGCAGGGGCCAAAGCAGGATCGTCACCACCCCGAGCACCATCGTAAGCAAGAAAACGGCGCCGGAACCAAGGAACGCAAAGCCGGCACCTGGACCGATGTAGGCGAAACAGGGCTCGGCCGGAATAGCAGCGAGCACAAAAAAGGCGGCCAGTGTCCTTCCTAAAGCCTTCATGCTGGCATTCCTTCCGCCAAATCAACTCCCGCGTTACTGAAGGTAGCCGAGGGTCTTAAGCTGCTCTACGGTAGAGTCCTTCATCTGAGCCTTGGCCGTTTCGCTCCCCTCGATTCTTCCGCTGAGTGCATATCGGTACGCCTGGCTGAGCTCCCCATTGAGCGTTGCAACAACCTCCCCGTCTGAAACCGGAGCCGCCTCCTTGGGATCCCGGCGGAAGTCGAACACGCCGAGCACCGTCTCGCTGCTGTCCTCGTTAGTTTGCCGGATCAGTTTCAAACCATCAGGGGTGGTGAAGGCCTTCTGCCGGAAGTCCTTCTCAATCTCCGTGAAGACCCCCTCTCGCTCCTCCAGTGCCTCGTTGTCCAGCAAGGATACCCCGGGAATGGCCGCCGGCACCTCTAAGCCAGCCGCACGGAGGGCGGTCGGAAAGATGTCAACCGTGCTTGCTGTTGCATCAACGGTGCGCGATACCCCAGCCTTCGGAGACTTAAGAAGGAGGGGCACGTGGACCTCTTCATTGTACAGCTGGTGTCCGTGGCCATGTTGCCCATGCTCCATAAACTGCTCACCGTGGTCACCGACCACTATGATGGTCAGATCATCGTAGAGGCCACGCTCCCTCAGAGCGGCGAAGAGCCGTCCGAGCTGGTCATCAAGGTACCTGATCTCCCCGTCATAAAGGTTTATCCGCTGCAGCTCTTTAGGGGGATACTGGCGCCCGGGCACCTCTCCAGTGAAAGCAGACTTGTACTCTCCCGGAGGGGTATAGGGGTCATGCGGATCAAGAAAGTGGAGGTAGACAAAGAATGGCTTACCCACTGCCGCCAATTCGTCGATCTTCGCGGTCCCGATGCGAACGATCTCCTCCGCCGGAGCCCTAGCTGAGTACGTGAAGCTGTCGAACCCCTGCTGATACCCAAACTCCTCGGTTATCCACGGATTCGGGGACACCGCAGCAGTTGAAAATCCCTGCTGTTGGAACAGCTCGGCTAGAGTAGTGAGCTTGCTGTCGAGCTTTACTGCCATCTGCCGCACGTCATCCCGCCGATTGGGGGGCATCCAGCCGTGAGTCGCCGGGTATACGCCGGTAAACATGGATGCTACTGACGGTGGCGTCCACGGAGCCGCAGTAACTGCATAGGAGAACTTAATGTTGTCTTCCGCGAACCGATCGAGCACCGGGCTGGTAGCGCGCCCGTATCCATAGCCAGAGAGGTGGTCCGCCCTAAGCGTATCGAGCATAACAACTAGCACGCTGCGCGCGGCGGCCGTGCTGCGGGTGAAGAGCAGCGCGCCTAACCCGCCCACGACCGCCAGCATGAGAAGAGCACCAATAACTTTACGTTTACTCATAAAAATCGCGGCCTTTCGCTCCGTTTTGGACCGACGGCAGTATAGCCGAAGGGGCCTCAGCTAAACACCTCCCGACTCGACAATTTTTCGGCGTAAGCACCCGATGCCAGGACCAGAGGAAGGGGCGAGGTGTGGGAAGTGCCCTATAGGTTCCCGACCCGGCTGCCGCGGTGCTCTCCTGGCACATTCAGGTCGGCCCGAGCGGCGATAAAGCCGGGGTTTGCAAAGCCGCTCTTGCCATAGGTGAGAGGCTCCCCGGTGTCTGCAACAACGAGCTTGCAGCCACACTCCTCGAGGATGCAGTGTCCTGCAGCGGTATCCCACTCCATCGTTCGCCCAAATCTGACGTACAGGTCAGCCTTGCCCTCTGCGACACGACAAAATTTAATCGCCGACCCGCAACGAATCTTTGAACCCACTCCAAAGGACTCGAGCCACGCGTCCCCGAGGTCAGACCCGTGAGAGCGGCTCACCGCTGCCACCAGGTCCCGACCGGTTCGGCGATTGAAGAGCGGGCTAGCCACCGCCCCCTCTAATTTGAAGGCCCCTCCACCCTTTACCGCCACGTAGACCTCGCCCGTTACAGGGACTCCGATCACGCCCAGCACAGGGCCTTCCTGCGCCACAAGCGCCACGTTCACCGTAAACTCGCCATTCCTCGCGAGAAATTCCTTGGTGCCATCAAGGGGGTCGACGAGCCAAAAGAGGGGCCCCTGCGGTCGCTCACCTGTGACGCTCTCTTCGCAAACCACCGGAATCCTGGTCGTCGCCAGCTCAGCCTCAATCAGGGCCGCTGCCGCGAGGTCGGCCTCTGAAACCGGGGAGCCATCCTCTTTCTGCTGCTCGTTGTGGTGAAACCGCCCGTAGACATCGAGGATCACCTCGTGAGCTCGCCGCACGATTCCAACGACAAAGTCGGCGCCCCCAAAGGAGTGAACAACTTCGCGCCAATGCTGCCGGAAAACGGGAATGTCCTGGTTTGCTGCCAGACGAAACGACATCCGCCGATAGTACAGGCCACCTGATTGTATGTCGACATGGGTTGTTAAGAGTTGATATCTTCGAGAGGAATTGCGGCCTTAGCGCGGCCGCAGGTGTACATAACGGCGAGGGCAACTACCCCTATGAGCGGATCGGTAACCTTAAATTTTTCAAGCGACGGGGCGGTGGCCACAATATCGCTAGGGGCTGCCGATGAGCGGGCGATCACCCTTACTCCCCGTCGACTATCCTCGTTCGTAGAGGCACTGCAGCGTGTGCGCACCTCCAGCGCGAGAGGGCTAGTGATCCGTGCTCCCTCTGCGGATTCGTTTTGTGTGGGCGCCGACATCTCCCTCATCCAAAGCGTTGCTGATCCTTCGCAGGGGGCAGCCCTCGCGGCCGAGGGCCAGAGAGCCTACGACCTCCTTGAGGATCTCCGAATCGCCACCGTGGCGGCGATCGGGGGGCCATGTGTCGGGGGTGGATGCGAAATGGCGCTCGCCTGCCGGCACCGCATCATTTCCGACTCGCCGACTAGCTCTATCGGCCTCCCGGAAACAAAGCTCGGGATACTTCCCGGCTTCGGGGGCACCTATCGCCTCCCGCGCCTAGTTGGCGTGCCGAAGGCTCTCGACATAATTCTCGCTGGCAAGACCCTCAAGCCCAGCCAGGCCTTGCGAGCCTCCCTTGTTGACGAGGTTGTCGCCGCTAGCGCGCTGTACGCGCGAGCTGACGAGATCGCTCGCGGCGGCAGGCCAGGCACCCGCCGTCGCGTGCCGATGCTCGATCGTCTGCTCTCTTCGAATCCCGTGGGGCGATCCCTCATACGGCGCCGGGCGCTTCGGTCCGTGCGGAAGCAGACAAAAGGGTTCTATCCGGCTCCCCTAATGGCTCTCGAGCGGGTTGTAGACGGCATGGCCCGTCCCCGTGATGAGGGGCTGGACCGCGAGGCTCGGGCACTTGGCGAGCTGATCGTGACCCCTGTCAGCAAGGCGCTCGTGCACATCTTCTTTCTTACAGAGGCCGCTAAGGGGCTCGGCAAGAAGGCTCGCAAGGATGTCGAGGGGGCAAGCGCTCTCGTGGTGGGAGCCGGAACGATGGGGGCGGGCATCGCGGGAGCGCTCGCCCGTGCAGGCCATCCGGTTATAGTGAAGGACACCTCGGATGAGTCGCTCAAGCGGGGCAAGGCTCACGTGTCAAAGGAGCTAGGGAAGCTAAAATACCTCTCGTCTTTTGAGCGTGCCGCAATCGGCAACCGGATCGACTGGCTGCAGTTTGCCAGCGACACCATGGCACGCTCGAGCCTCGTGATAGAGGCGGTGTTTGAGGACATGCCCCTAAAGAAGCGCATCTTTCTTGATGTGGCTGCGAGGGTTCCGCACGATTGCATCCTCGCCTCAAACACGTCTTCCCTATCCGTTTCTGAGATCGGCCAGGGGCTGCCGAATCCCAGCCGCTTTGTAGGGATGCACTTCTTCAACCCAGTTGAAAAGATGCCGCTGGTCGAGATTATCAGGTCGGACAAGACCTCTGAAGAGAGCATCGCCAAGGTAGCGGCTCTTGCCACGGAAATCGGGAAGTTCCCAATAGTCGTCAACGACGTGCCCGGGTTCCTGATAAACCGCATCCTGATTCCCTACCTCAACGAGGCAGTTTTTCTTCTGGCAGAGGGCCATTCAATAGAGGCGATCGATGGGGCTGCCCTCGCATTTGGGATGCCCATGGGCCCGATTCGCCTCCTAGACGAGGTCGGTCTCGACGTTGCGGCCCACGTCTCGAAAGTCATGGTGGCCGGCTATGGCAGCCGAATGGCGGTGCCGAACTTCGCGGAGAAGCTGGTCGAGATCGGCAGGCTAGGAAGAAAGAGCGGCGGCGGATTCTTCGACCATGGGGGAAAGGTGCCGGTGCCTTGGGGGGGATTACGTGCCGCTTTGGGCCTTCCGGCCCAGCCAGGCGCTCTGCTGAATTCTGGCGAGATTACAGAACGGCTCGTGTTCCACCTCGTCAACGAGGCCATGAAGTGTCTCGCAGAGGGCGTTGCAGGCGACGATCCACAGCTGGCGGTAAAACAGATCGACCTTGGCACGGTGATGGGGATTGGATTCCCGCCCTTTCGGGGTGGCGTGCTCTACTTTGCGCGAGAGAGAGGACTGGACTACATCCATGAGCGCATTACCGCGCTCGAGAGGGAGTTCGGAGATCGCTACAGTCCGTTTCAGAGAGCACCCTTGTCTCCCAGTTCGGCTATCGTTGAGGGCGCTTAGGCCCTAAGCGCGCAGATCCCCTGCCTCGGGTCGTTTTTGACAAGGCCGCCCAAGTGGACGG
>JAFMJG010000074.1 GCA_017853605.1 bacterium | reverse complement strand
TTAGTGTCGCCGTATCAGTCGAAGAAGGCGTCGCAGTTGGGGTGCCTGTTGACGTGCCACTCGGCGTAACTGTCGGCGTTTCTGAGGGGGTGCTCGTCGGCGAAGCTGAGGGGGTTGCTGTGTGACTCGGCGTTTCCGTCGGCGTGCTCGTTACCGTCGGCGTTGGAGATACTGTTGGCGTCTGAGTCACCGATGGCGTTGGCGTGGAGGTCGGCGTCACTGTTGGGGTATCGGAAGGCGTTTCCGTTGGAGTTGGCGTTGGGGTGGCAGTCACAGTGTCCGTTGGCGAGGCTGTTGGCGAGGCAGTCTGAGTGGGTGTTGAGGTTGCAGATTGCGTTGCTGTTCTCGTTGGGGTCGGCGACGCGGGTGACGGCGTGCTCCCGCCCCCTCCCGTGCCCACAACAGTTGGCGTACTTGTTGGTGTCGCGGTTGGCGTTTGGGATGGGGTAGCAGTTGGCGATGAGGTGTAGGTCGGAGTCGGAGTTGGAATAATGCTCTCCCCTAGACCCATGAAGCGTCCCGTCAGGGTCGCAACCGCAACATCGCTCCTTCCGAGGACAGCACGAACTGACTCGATAGTTCGGCCAAGCCTGCCGAGCACCCCCCTCCTCAACGCATGCAGCTCGAAGATGTACGTGCGCCGCTCATTGAGAGCGGGACAGGGCCCGCTGTAGCCAACGACGCCATAGTCATTGCGCTGCTGTGAGAAGCCCCTGAGCTCCTCACGATTTTCTCCCTTTCTCGAAGGAGGAACGCCCCCCGGCACGCCACGCCAGTACAGGCTGCTCCTTCGAAGCACCGAAACCCAGTGGATCTTGCCGGTTTGAGCCTCGTATACGACGAGTGCCAGCCGAGCAGCGGCAGGAGGCACGTTCCTCCATGTGAGCGGTGGCGACACGCCGTCACCCTCCGTTCGGTTTCCGCTGACCCAGCATGAAGAGGCGATCGGCATCCCTCCCCGATTCCTAAAAGCTGGGGATGATAGCGTAAACGTAGATCCGAAAGACCCTGCGGTTGGGTCTATTGCAGAGGCGCACTCAAGGCGGGCAACCGTGCGCCGCTCCCTGAGCGCTAGCCGCTCCTGTCTCGCCCTGCTGGCTGCAAAGCTCCTGCCCGCTCTACGAAGAGCCGATTCGCTAATCCGCAGCCTCCTTACCCGCTCAAGGAACGACTCAAACTGCTTGTCCGCGAGCTCACCACCCTCCCACAATCCGTGGCGCCGCTCACAAACCACCCCATCCAGGGCGATGAGGGCTCGCGGCTGCGGCGCACCCTCCCCCTGGGCATCGCTTGCTAGCGAGCGGATCTCAGGCAAGAGCGCCGCTAGCAAGGTGGCCGCAAAAACGGCTATGAGGTGACGTACTCGAGGCATAGTACTCCTTCACCTCGGGTATCGTCGTAACCCCCTGTTATCTAGATACTCCCTGTAAGAGCCCTATATTCCGAGGATTTTGGGGAATTCCGCGATGAGCTTAGGGGCTGCATAAGGCCGCCGTTCACCATCACCCCATCTGCGGTGGTGCTCCGTGAGCGGCTACTTGCGCACCCCTCACCGAGGCCCGCACAAGTTCGTCATTCCGCCACGCAGAAGCGCGGTGGCACCCAAGCTATATCGAAACGGAGCTGCCTCTGCGGCGGCACTCTTCGTGCCTGCGTCGGGCCGCAGCGAGAATCGCAGCGAATGGCACCCACCACAGTAGGTCATTGAATACAAGAATGAGCCCAAAAGAGGCTGAGAAGCGCCCATCGATGAGCGCCTTAACGAAGCCTATCGGCCCGAGGACCTTCCCAAGCAGCCCTACTGCAACGATTGGCCAGTGCCGCAGAGGATTACGAGCGGCTAATAGGTAGCCAACGCCATAGACCCCAACGATCATTCCTACGCACTGCCAGATCTCGGGGTAGTTCGGCCTTTCAAGTCCGGTAATGTCGAAGAAAAAGTTCGGTGCTCCTATCACCGCCGCTCCCCACAAGATATTGTAGAGACCGGCCAGAGAAAGCGTTAGAGCTGCCCACCGTGGGCTCGCAGCGCCAAAAAAGACCCTACTCACAACGGCTAAACTCTCGCGGCAGCCTATCTATCGCTGAGCGCAGCTCCCGCAGGTACTCCTCGGTCTGAGGCCGCTTGTCGGGCTTGCCGGACGGAGGCAGTGCGCAGGCCCTTCCCGCCGAAAGCTTTGCGCTCTTGGCATAGCCGTACAGCCCCTGCGCAATCGACTGCAGGGCGCTCTGGGCCGAGCGCCGTTGGACGGACCGACACACGGTCTCTGGGCACGCCAGCTCCTTGTCCTTAAAGTTGCGGCTGAGCGATCCTTCAAACTGACTTCGTGCTGCAGCCGCACTAGCCACTAGCCCCTGCGGAACTGCCCCTCCACAGGCTGAAGCGCGTGCAGCAAACTGCGGGACGCGTGCGTACAGCGCGCTCAGGCGCGCTAGTACTGCACTCTTGCGCTCCCGAAGCGCCAAAGCCCCGCACGGGGGATCGGATGGCCCTCCTGAGAAGTCTGGATTGATGTCATCTGGGCTTCCGAAATCCTCAAAGGCGTCGTCAACTCCGTCCCCATCAATATCTTCCCCGCTTGGCTCGACATCCGGGTTGCCATCTCCATCAAGGTCAAACGCCTCATCCCCGTCCGGCGCGCCATCGTTGTCCGAGTCGGTGTCCCTAAGGTCGGGAGTGCCGTCGCTATCGCTATCGGGCAGAGGGTCGTCCGTCGTGCCCTCTTGGCTGTCGTCAACGCCATTGCCGTTATCGTCAAGGCCGCTTGGGGTTGGAACCGGCGTGTCAGAGTTGCGCTCAATGATATCTGGCACATCGTCCCCATCGGAGTCACCATCCTGCGAGTCGGGGCTGCCGTCTCCGTCTGTGTCATCAGAACCCTCAGTCCGGTCAGGCACCGTGTCGTTGTCGCTATCGCGATCGACGCTGTTTGGCACGTCATCCTTGTCGTTGTCGTCGCCACCCTCAACTGCGTCGGGAATAGTGTCGTTATCACTGTCCGGGTCCATAAAGTCAGGAGTGCCGTCGCCATCTGAGTCGCCCGATCCCTCAGACTCATCGGGAATAGTGTCCCCGTCGCTGTCCAGATCCCTCTTGTTCGGCACCCCGTCCCCGTCTGGGTCTCCCTCCCCCTCTATGCTGTCGGGAATAGTGTCCCCGTCTGTGTCTGCCAGCGGGCCCGGCGTTGATATTGCGGTCGGGGTTGGTGTGGGATTGGGGCCAACGCCGTCCCGGCCAGCACACGCTGCGAGCAGGATGTGGAATGATGGCGTGGCCTCCTCCTGCAGCGACTCATACGTAAAGGAGAGCTCGGAGAGGGGCACGCTTGGCGAGAACCAGGCGGAAGCTGCCTCAGTGTCATCAAGATGCCCCTCAACCGTTGAGCGCCACTTCGTTGATGCGCTCGATGACCCCACTAGCGCTGCGTTGGCTGCATCCCAGGAGGGGATGTTTACCCCGTCCTCGCTCGGATTTGCGTCGAACCGCTGCTCAAACCAGCTCGAGAGCGTGACAGTTGGAACCTCGCGGCCACGCGCGTCTTTTGCATTAAAGCGAATCTGGTCTACGTCGATATCAACGAGGGCAAAGGCCCAGCCCGATCCTGGCGTGTCCCTGTCAAACGTGAGTGTCACCGTGACGCTGTGCGGGATCGGCTGCCCCTTGGCGGCATTGTTCGCCTCGATTCGGACGTTAAGGTTATTGGCGTTGTCTGCCTGCCCGTAGAAACCCTTCATGGAGTTGCCCCCTTGAAAGGGCTCATCCGTGCCGATGCGAACACTCAATGGGCTGCCGGTTACGGTCCAAGTAAAGTTCGAGAGAACTGACACGCGCCCCGTTTTGCTGATGAACGTCCCGGTGCCTGTCGAGTCCGTGCTCTTGTCCCACGTCACGTAGAGGCCCTTTTGGCCAGCACGACATGGGGCCTGGGCGCCCGCTTCGCGCAGCGGCAGCAGGGCGGTCATCGACGCACAAAGTCCAAGAACAAGGAAACGAAGTTGTGTGCTCATAGCCAGGGATCCTTTTGGGGGTCAGTAGTTTCGTTACGATGCGCCCAAGAGCAGAGTGTGCCAAAGCGCCTGCTATACGTCAGCCAGTAAAGAGAGATTCTCTTTTGGAGCTCGCTTTTTTGTGCGTTCAGGCACCAGCAAAAGAGAGCGGGGATAGCCAACCAATCGGTCAGCTACCCCCGCTCATCAGCTTATGAGAGCCGACTACTCGCCGTCAGCATCAGCTTCCAGGGCCGAGGCTACCTGGCAGCCCACGAGGTCTGCATCGTTAAGGGTGACAGTCTCGTTGGCCGCTATCTTCACGCCGGCTACTACGCACTCGTCGTCATCCTCATCGACGATCTTGACGTCGTACTTGTTTGGGGCGATCTGGTTCAGGGTAAATGTCTCTCCCGGCTCTATGACATCCTCGTCCTTGTCGCCAAGCTGGTCTGGCCCCCACTCGTTCTCCTTCACCGGGCTCAAAAAGAGGTGGTGAATAGCGAACTGTGACTTGTTGTCAAACTTAATGCTGATTCCATCGGCTGCCAGGGCCTCTCTCGAGACAACGCAGATACCAAGGGCCAGGGTGAGTACGCGCAAACGCTGCATAACGATCTTCCTCTCGTGTAGACGCTTTAAGCCCAACCAGCTGGCGGCCCGCCACTGCTATCGACGCCATCCGAGACTTGCTGGGCTATCCTCCAATTCATGGAGCGAATGCGCCAAGAGATACCACGCCTTACGGGCCATAAAAAGGACCTTCTAGCCCTTTTGGCCAGGCTCCATAGGCTATCCCCCCGAGCTGGGCCCGTAGTAGCCTCAGGGAGCCATGACACTCGTAGGCATCATCTCTGACACCCATGAGAACACCCGCCTCATCGTGCGTGCGGTATCCCTGCTCAAGGAGCGAAGCCCGGCCTTGGTCTTTCACTGCGGGGATATCATATCGCCCCCTACGGTGGAGCGCTTTCGGGGGCTCCCGATGCGTTTTGTGTTTGGCAACAATGACGGCGAGCGCTCCGGACTGGCAAAAGCTTGCCGAGAGCTCGGGTTTGGCGAGATCTCCGATACCCTTGATACCCTGCACGCCGGCAAGCGCTTCTGGGTAAACCACGGCACAAGCCTCAGGCTGCTCAACCAGGCTATCGAGTCCCAGCGGTACGACTACGTGCTGCACGGGCACACCCACGAGGAGCGGAACGAAGTGGTGGGAATCTCTCGGGTGATAAACCCTGGAGCGCTCTACTCAGCGGAACGCTACTCCATCGCATTCCTCCAGCCAGAAACCGGGCTCGTGGAGTTCGTTGAGATTCCTGAGTAACCGGGAGGCTACTCCCCCTTGCGGTAGGTGCCAACCAGCTGCGCAGTCGCCATAATGTGGCCCGCCATCGCCGCTTCCAGATCCCGTTTGCTGAGCGGCCTCTCCGCATGGATTGCCGAATCGAGGGCGTGGAGCGTATGGACGTACCTGTGGGTCCCTATCGGTGGACAAGGCCCGCTGTATCCGACTTCGCCCCAGTCGTTTATCCCTTCAATGCTCCCCGCCGGCAGCTCTTTGAGGGCTTCCCCGAGCCCCGATGCCTCGGGGGGAATATTGTACACGACCCAGTGCACCCAGGTCCGCTGCGGCTTCGCCGGATCCGGAGCATCGGGATCATCCACTACGAGCGCCAGGCTCCTTGCCCCCTCCGGCACCCCGATCCAAGCGAGCGGCGGCGAGATGTTTGCGCCCTCACAGGTAAACCTCTCGGGAATTTTGCCCCCTGCAGAAAAGGCCTCAGATGAAAGCTTCATAGGGTCTCCTTGGTCCCCTTGAGCATCCTGCATCAGGGCACAGATCGCCATCACCGCTATCACGCCAGAGGCAGCGACACGCTGCAGCGCCATCTTGTGGCGCCCACCGAGGCCTCGTGCTGCTATTGAAGCTCTACTGCGCCGCAAACGGGTAGTCCGTGTACCCCTTTTCAGCCCCACCATAGAAGGTCGCTCGATTGTAGGGGGTTAGGGCAAGCCCTCGCTCGAGCCGCGCCGGGAGATCAGGGTTTGCAATGAAGAGCCGGCCAAATGCAACTGCATCGGCAACCCCTTGCTCCACCACCCGCATCGCATCTTCCCGGTTGTAGCCCCCTGCAGAGATAAGGGCGCCCGTAAAGGCCGATCGGAAGATCTCTGATGTCCTCGGGGCATCGCTGTTCGTGCCCTCTTGGCCGCCAGCAAGCGAAGCCCGTGGCTCAATGATGTGTGCGTACGCAATGCGGCGGCGGCTTAGCTCTGAAAGCACGTACGAGAATAGGCCTACTGGGTCTGAGTCGCTCATGTCATTGAACGTGCCGTAGGGAGAGAGGCGCACGCCGACTCGCCCTGCGCCCCACACGGACACCGCCTGGTCAACCACCTCAAGGAGCAGCCGCGCACGATTTTCAATAGTCCCGCCGTACTCGTCATCTCGCTTGTTTGAGCCGTCCTGAAGAAACTGGTCGAGCAGGTAGCCATTCGCGCCGTGCACCTCGACACCGTCGAAGCCCGCAGCCTCTGCGTTCTCTGCCGCGGCCTGGTAGTCGTCCACGACTCCCCGCAACTCAACAGTCTCAAGCGCCCGCGGCGTCTCAAATGCCACCTGCTTCCAGTCGGCAGAAAATGTCCCCCCCGAGGGCTTGATAGCTGAAGGGGCAACCGGAAGCCCGTTTGCCGGCTGGTGCGAGCGGTGAGAGATTCGGCCCACGTGCCAAAGCTGGCAGAAGATCCTGCCCCCGGCATCGTGCACGGCATCAGTCACGAGCTGCCAGCCCTTCACCTGCTCCTCCGAGTGAATCCCGGGAGTAGCCGGGTATCCCTGGCCCTGCTGCGAAACTTGGGTCGCCTCAGAGATGATGAGGCCCGCAGATGCCCGCTGTGCGTAGTACGTCGCATTCAGCGCTGTTGGCACATTCCCCGGCTGCCGACTGCGCATCCTCGTTAGGGGGGCCATGACGACACGGTTGGGCAGCTCCAAGTCACCAAGCAGTAGGGAAGAAAATAGTGATGGCATGGGGACTCCTGTACAACGCCGCGGCGCACGACGCGCCCCTGCTTTCCTCGGCCTGCCTGTGGCTTAGCGACCAAGCCTAAGCCAGCTGCTGCATCCTCCGCTCCCTTAAGCCCGCAGCTAGGACTGCTGCGACACGCCGACAGGGGTCGGCTTAGAACGGAAGGGATCGTCGGTAAACACGCCGCCTATCATGATTGCAAGCAGGATGAACGGGATCAGGATGTACATCCAAATAATCCGATTCTCGTACTTGCCATGCATGAAGAAGTAGATGACGAGGCTCGCCTTGACCGTCGCAATCAGCAGGGCGCCTACGATGTTCCACTTGCCCATGTCGACCTGGGCAACGAGCACCGTAACAACCGTCAGGAACAGGAGCGCCAGAAGCACCTTAAGGAAGAGGCTCTCCGGGACAACGTGACCAAGCTCGTCGTGCGAATGTGAGTGAGAGTGTGCCATATCTGTGAGTGCTCCAAAGCTATCCAACGAGGTACAGAAGCGGGAAGAGGTAGATCCAGATCAGGTCGACCAAGTGCCAGTACAGCGCTCCGAGCTCAACCGGAGTGTAGTACCGCCCTGAGTAGCGGTTCTTCCGGGCTGGCAGGATGCCGTAGATCACCATAACAGCCATGCCGATGATGACGTGCAGCGCATGCAAGCCGGTCATGCAGTAGTAGAGACCAAGGAAGTTCTTGTACTCGTAGAAGTTCTCGTTCCAGACGACTGGAAACATGCCGTGGTGGGCCTTGCCGGTGTACTCATAGGTCTTCACCAGCAAGAAGATAAGGCCACAGGCCACGCTGATGCCGAAGAACTTGATAATTCCCTTGTTGTCCCCCTTCTGGGCCTTAGTCACGGCAACAGCAGCAGTGTAGCTCGACACGAGCAGCACCACGGTGTTAAACGCGCCGGCCTTGAGGTCCAGGTGATGGCTCGCATCGTGGAATTCAGCGAGGTGATAGAAGCGCATAATGGCGAAGCTGCAGAACATCACCGCAAAGAGCAGCACCTCCGTTGCCAGGAAGAGCCACATGCCGAGCTTGGCTGCCCCGTAGGCGGTCGCTGAGTCCATGTGGTGAATGTGCGGCGGGTCTCCCGGGCCGACGTGGTGGTGTTCTGCAACGGCTGCATTTGAGCTCATAACTTCCCTGTCCCTTACCGATTCCTAAGCAAAAGTGTTCCCCGTGGAGCCCTAGGCATGCTTGTGGGTTCCATAGTTGTACGGATCCTCTGTCACAACAGGCTGGGTATCGAAGTTCTCGTGCGGAGGCGGAGAGGCTGTCTGCCACTCAAGCCCTGCAGAGTTGTACGGATTGCGCGGGGCCTTCACCTTGCCGAACTTGGCGGTCCACGCCAGGTTTCCAAGAGTCACTGCATAGCCCAAGGCATTTAGGTAGGCGCCGATGGTCGAGATGGTGTGCAGCGTCTGGTACGACTCCGGATAGTCGTAGTACCGCCGCGGCATGCCGTCCATGCCGAGGATAAACTGCGGAATAAAGGTTAGGTTGAAGCCGATAAAGAGGAAGGCAAAAGCGAACTGCGCAACCGCCTCATTGTACATCTTGCCGGTCATCTTCGGGTACCACATGTGAAGCGCCGCTATCAGCCCGATTACCGCTCCGCCCTGAATGGTGTAGTGAAAGTGAGCCACCACGAAGTACGTGTCGTGGTAGTAGACATCCACACCGAGCATCGCGAGGTAGATGCCAGTTGTCCCCGCCACCATAAAGAGGAAGACAAACGACATCGCGTACAGCATCGGGGTCCTAAACGAGATCGAGCCCTTGTACATGGTGCTCACCCAGTTGAACACCTTAATGGCGGTTGGAACCGCCACCAGGAAGGTCACTATGGAGAAGGCCTTCGCCGAGAAGTCTGAGATGCCGGCAACGAACATGTGGTGCGCCCACACGACGAAGCCCACTGCCGCTATGGCCATCGACGAGATGACAACCATCTTGTAGCCGAAGAGCGGCTTGCGCGAGAAGACCGGAATGATCTCGCCCACCACGCCGAACGCGGGGAGCACCATGATGTACACGACCGGGTGGGAGTAGAACCAGAAGAGGTGCTCCATCAGTACCGGGTCGCCGCCCTTTGTTGGGTCAAAGATGCCTGCGCCAAACACGCGCTCCGCGATGATGAGCAGAAGGGTCATCCCGACAACTGGCGTGGCAACCGTCTGAATGATTGCGGTTGCGTACGATGCCCAGATAAAGACCGGCAGCCGCATCCAGGTCATGCCCGGCGCGCGCAGCTGGTGAATGGTCACGAGAAAGTTGAGCCCTGTGAGGATGGACGAGAACCCGAGCACGAACGCGGCAAACACCATCAGGCTCACGTTCGAGGATGTCGTTGTGCTGTACGGTGCGTAGAAGGTCCAGCCAGTGTCAACCGGGTTTAGCATGGCGTAGCCGCCGCACAGGGCGCCGAACACGTACAGGTACCAGCTAAAGAGGTTAAGGCGCGGAAAGGCGACGTCCTTTGCCCCAATCATGAGCGGGATGAGGAAGTTCCCCAGCGTGGCGGGAATCCCTGGCACCACGAAGAGAAAGATCATGAAGACGCCGTGCATGGTGAAGAACACGTTGTAGGCGTGCCCATCCTTAACGATGCTTGGGATAGTTGGTCCCGCGGTTGCCAGCTCCGTTCGGATCACGAGCGCCGCAAGCCCACCCAAAATAAAGAACACCATGATCGAGAAGAGGTACAGGAAGCAGATGCGCTTGTGGTCAGTGGACGAGAGCCAAGACCAGATGCCTGTCTTCCAGTTTAGGTAGTTGAGCTCTTCGTGCCCTGCGGTTGTTGCTGCTGAGTGTGCTGCCATAACGTCGAACCTCTTACGCTTAGCTTAAAGTCTTAAGGTACTCGATGATGTCACTGACATCCTGTTCAGAGAGCTTTCCTTCGTACATCGCGGGCATGACCGGGCCGTACCCTTCGACGATCTTGGCCTGCGGCTTATAGATGGACTCCTTGATGTAGTCGGCATCGACCGTGACCTCAGTCCCGTCAGACATCTTCTCCTTCCGGCCCCAAAGCCCCTTGAACGATGGCCCAACGAGCTTTGAGCCGTCGATGCTGTGGCAGGTGGCGCACAGGTTGTCCGGCGCATTTACGAGAGCCTTGCCCCGCTCTGCCGGCGTGGCTCCTGCTGCGGCCGCCGGCTTCTTGGGCGCGGCTGGCTGCGAAACATCAACCTTGGTTGAGCCGTCAATGGTCTTGATGAACTCAATTATGCCGGTGATATCGTCATCCGAGAGCTGTCCCTGGTAGCTCGGCATGCCCATCGCCGGGTATCCGGCAACCGTCTTGGCCTGCGGGTTGAGAATCGACTCGCGAATGTAGTTCTCGTCAGCAACGTAGCTGCTGCCATCAGCGAGCTTGCCCTCTTTGCGAAAGAGCTTAAGCCAGCTCGGGCCAACTCGCGGAGAGCCGTCGAGGCTGTGGCACGTGACGCACTGCTTCGAAACGTAGAGCTCCTTTCCGCGATCGGAGGGCCTCAGGGACGCGAGCTTCCTCGCCTCGCTGTCGTCGGCGAGCCAGCGCTCAAACTCCGCGCGCGGCAGCACCTTGAGGCGCGCAAGCATGCGCGAATGCTCATTGCCGCAGTACTCGGTGCAGAACACCTGAAAATCTCCGGTCTTGATCGGCCTGAACCACTCATAGGTGTAGCGGCCAGGAATCACGTCCATCTTGGTCCGCATTACCGGAACGAAGAAGGAGTGAAGCACGTCCTTGGATGTCATCACGAGCTTAACCGGCTCATCGACGGGAACAACGAGCTCGCCCGTGGTCCGCTTGCCGTTCTTGTACTGAAAATCCCAGGCCCACTTGCGGCCAGTGACGTTGACCTCCATGGCGTTGTCGGGAACGTTGCGCATGTCAACAAAGGAATCGTATCCCAGCCAGGCAACCCAGATGCACACCAGGGTGGGAAAGGTAGTCCAGATTACCTCGAGCGCGTTATTGCCGTGAATGTGCGGGGTCTCGTGATCCTTGCCCTCCTTCTGGCGGTAGATGATCGCAAAGTAGATCATGACGCCTACGATCAGCACGGTGCAGATCACCGAAATGATCGTCACAATGTCGTGGGCATAGTCTACCTTCTGCGCAAAATCTGATCCCTGCTCGCCTAACAATCCCAGCATACCTTTACTCGTCCACGTACCCTTAAAACTTAACTGTGGCCACCTACGCAGCCAAAGCCCGATCCCGTCCGCCACGCCTTCGCCCGAAGATCCAGAGAACTGAGAGCAGCCCAACTATTGTGAGGGCCCCACCAACCCTGAGCAGCCCTACCACCGCCCAGGTGTACCTCCCTTGCAGGGGATCAAATCTGAAACAGTAGAGAAGAAGATGGTCCATCGCCGATCCGATCGCCCCCTTCGAGGCTTCAATCAGCGAAAGTCGAACATCCCAGGCAGGGAACTCTATGCCCGTGAAATACTGCGAGATCTCCCCGCTGGGCGTCAATATCATAAGAGCTGCTGAATGGGCAAAATCGGCTCCATCTTTCATGTAGCGAAACCCGATTTCCCCCATGAGGGCTGAAACGTTCTCCGGGCTCCCTACGAGGAACTTGACACCGCTTCGATCGCTGGTGGCCTGAGCCTTGAGGCGAGAGTTAAACTTGTCCATTACCTTAAGGGCATCCGTGCTGTCCTCTGCCGGGTTAAAGCCGATGACAAGGAGCGAGTAGTCCTTAGAAAGCGTAAGCGGCAATGAGTTTAGGAGCGCGTAGGTTCCATCGAGCAGGAGCCCACACAGCCTGGGGCAGCGGTAGTACACCGGAGCGATGATGATGGGCTTCCCGGGAGCTACAAAATCTCTGAGGCTCTTGGTTTGGCCGGCGGTATCGGTGAAACTCCTTGAAAGATCAACCTTTGCACCTAGTTGCGTAAATATCCCCACCTGAGAATCAAGCACCTCCTCGGGATGCTCAACCGCTTCAGCCACCGAAAAGGAGCCGAGCACCAAACAGAGGGTCGCAACCGCCTTCCGGGCAGGCGAACAGAATAATAGTGAACGCGAGCGTCTCATAGCTGATAACAACAGCTAACTCCTTAAAACTTGGACGGGCGCTGTGGTAAAATCGAATGATGCTTGAAAAAACCCGTTGTTGCAAACCGACAGCCAGATTAACTATCGCAGCCTTCGATGCCGACCTTTGGTTCCAAATAACGGACGTTTGACATACATAACATATATTAGTACGTTCTCAACAATAGTTGAGTAAAGTGTGCATCTACTATTCTTGCTAGCAAAGGGGCCGCTCTCATGGATATCTGGAAAAAGTTCGAAGAGAACAACATCACTCACAGCGCCGCTCACCACCTTCAGGCTATCCTTGAGCTGAGGGAGAAGCGCGGCTATGCGCGCGTGACTGATGTTGCCCGCGAGCTCAACATCACTACGGGCAGCGCGTCCATCAACCTAAAGGCGCTCAAGGGCAAGAGCCTCATCGTGGAGGACGAAAACAAGTTCCTCTCGCTCTCCCCTGAGGGCGAGGCCATCGCTCGCGCGGTTCACATGCGCAAGAACATCCTCCAAAACTTCCTGCAGGACATACTCAAGGTCAGCCCGCAGCAGGCCGAAATCGACGCCTGCAAGACTGAGCACCTAATCAGCGCCGAGACAGCCAAGAAGCTGCAGGAGTTCACCGAGCAGTTTCACAAGGGGCCCAGCAAGGCTGCCTAAGGGATCGTCGTTGCTCTTTTGGCGCAGCCCGAGTATGAGAGTGGCGTATGAAAGCCACCCTCAAAGAAGCCCTAAAAACCGCAATGAAGGCCCAGGATCGGCTCCGCCTAGAGACGATCCGCGCGCTTCTCACCGAGATTCAGTACGAGGAGATGCAGAAGTCTGTCGACGAGCTCTCGCCAACGGACTGCACCTTAATTTTTCAGCGCGAAGTGAAGAAGCGGCAGGAGGCATCCGAGTTTGAGGAGCAGGCGGGCCGCGCTGATGCCAAGGCAAAGCTCGCTGCCGAGATCGCCATAATCGAGCAGTTCCTGCCGAAGCAGCTCTCCGCTGATCAGCTTGAGAAGGCGATCGTAGAGTTCGCCTCCTCAACGCCCGGGGCCGCCCTTAGCGCCGTGATGAAGCACCTTAAGGAGAAGTATGCCGGCCAGTACGATGGCAAGGCCGCAAGCGACATCGCAAAGCGCGTGCTTAGCTAGCCGTGCGCACCTTTTCTTGGCAGAGCACCCTGCCGTTTCCAGCCGGGGAGGTGTTCGCCTGGCATGCCCGGCCTGGCGCGTTTGAGAGGCTTTCGCCGCCGTGGCGTGATGTCCAGGTGTTGCGCTCGTCGGGCTCGATTGCCCAGGGAGCGGAGGTCATGTTGCGCCTCGGCTTGCTCGGCCCGTTCGGTATTCAGTGGCTCCTTCGGCACGGCGAGTATGCGCAAGGCGAGCTCTTCACCGACGAGCAGGTGCGCGGCCCCTTCGGCGCCTGGCGGCACTCGCACTCCTTTACGGCAGCTCCCTCGGGGCACTGCCTCATGACTGATGAAATTCAGTACCGGCTCCCCCTTTTAGCCAGGCCCCTGTCGGGAATATTTGAGCGCGATCTTGCCCGCCTCTTTGCCTTTAGGCATCGCGTGCTTGCGGCAGACCTTGCGCTCCATGGCCGCTGGAGCCTCGCGCCGCGCAAAACTATCCTCATCTCTGGCGCCTCTGGATTCATCGGCTCTGCACTCTCCGCCTTTCTTTCAACAGCAGGGCATACGGTGCTCCACCTCGTTCGCCGCAAGCCGCGCGCTCCCCACGAGCGCAGCTGGAGCCCGGGAGAGGGATCATTGTTGCCTGAGGCGCTGCACGGCGCAGATGTGGTGGTGCACCTCGGCGGCGAGAGCATCATGGCGAATCGCTGGTCACCCTCCGTAAGGGAGCGCCTCGTGCAGAGCCGCGTCGGATCAACCCAGCTGCTCGCCTCGACGATCGCGGCCCTGCCGCAAAAGCCCGAGCTGCTGATCGTAGCGTCTGGTGTCGGATTCTATGGAGACACGGGGAGCGAGGCTCCCGATGAGGAAGCCCCAAAAGGCGCTGGATTCCTCGCTGATTTGGCGGCCCAGTGGGAGGCGGCCGCGGCGCCGGCTGCCGATTCGGGGGTTCGGGTGGCTTCGCTCCGGATCGGCACCGTGCTTAACGCGCGCGGGGGCGCCCTCAAGAAGATGCTCCCTCCATTTCGCCTCGGGCTAGGCGGGCCCCTCGGCCCTGGCACCCAGCGCATGGGATGGATAGCGCTGCAGGACCTCCTGGGCCTGATTGAGCACGTTATCCACACTCCCTCTCTCGGTGGGGCTGTCAACGCCGTCGCCCCTCAGGTCATCACTAACTGTGAGTTTGTGCAGGCGCTCGCGCGAAGGGTGGGGCGGTGCGCCTTTATTCCCGCTCCCGCCCCCATGCTGCGGGCCCTTTTTGGGGAGGTTGCCGACGCAGCGCTCCTGTCAAGCTCGGCTGCCACGCCCAAAAGGGCCCTAGAGAGCGGCTACCGGTTTGTCCTGCCGGCAGTGTCTCCCGCCCTGGAGTTCGAGGTGCCGTAACAGCAGGGCCGCAACTCGCCGCTCAGCTCTCCGAACACAGCCTCCAAGCGAATGAATGGAGGACTGAGGGGATGAAACCTATAGAGGTTACCTTTACCGACGCCGCTTGCGCAGAGGCGCGGCGCGCGCTTGAGCGCATCTTGAGCGTCACAGACGATATCGAGAGCTTCATCAGCCACTGGTTTCTTGGGGAGCAGGGTTCTATCGCGTTTGTCGCGGGAAGTGACAACGCAACCCGCTCAGTGCCGTGCATGTGCCTGATCGTCCAGGACGACCAGGAGCCGATCGCCGAGCTCTGCTACCCGATTCAGCAGCTCAGGCTGCGGTTTCCTGATGTCAGGCCGGTCGACTCCTTCGTTGCCGCCGTCGATGCCGAGGGCCGGTGCGTCCTGGACGAGGAGCTGCTCGACAGCTTTGAAGAGTCGCTCGGTTACGAGTACCACGAGGAGCTGTGCGGACGGCTTGGCCCCAGGGAATCCCTGCTCAAGATTGCGCTAAGCTACGTGCTTGCCAACCGCGGTGAGGCGCAGCTCTCCCACTACGAGCCGCCAGGTGCCCTCATGCCCCTTGAGGATGCCGAGCAGCTAAACCCGAAAAACATCATGAGCCTAAGCCTCATCTACCAGGCCCCGGAGACGCGCCGAGGGGTAACCCCGATGTTCGGTAACTTTCTCTATGTGCATGCCGAGCGTGAGCAGGCGTGCTAGGGCGCCGCTTGC
>JAFMJG010000198.1 GCA_017853605.1 bacterium | reverse complement strand
CCGCTCAAGGACTTCCGGTCAACAAGCCTCGGCGCGACGTCGCACACAGAGCTCATCGGAGCCTCGACCCACTTCGCCATGACCCATGAGAGCTACACACTTAAGGACACTTCGTTTCGGCTCGGAAACGGCTCTCTCGCCACCGACCTCTCGCTAGGACGCCGCGGCGAGCGTCCGCTCACCATCGGGCTTCAGGCTACCGCACTGCCCCTACCGGCCGCATACCGCGCCGTAGCGCAGCGCGACGACCCCCCGCTACGGGGCACCCTCGCCTCTCTCAAGGCGAATGTGTCGGGCAACCGGCAGGACCTGCCCGGATCCCTCTCAGGCGGCGGATCACTCCTTGTCACCAACGGAGTGTTCACGACCTTTGATTTGCAGGGCTCTATTCGCAGCGCGATCTCCGCGATCCCCTTGGTTGGCACCAAGCTGGTTCCGAGCCTACCTCCAAACGATATCCAGGATGGAAGCATCTCATCGACCTTTACTATCGGGCGCGGCGCAGCGAGCCTGCCTGACCTAAAGATCCAGTTCTCGAACATGACCGTAGAGGCGGCCCTGGCGCCGTCGTTCTCTGGCGCCATAGAGGGCAAGGCATCGGTCATCTTTATGGAGCAAACCTTCAGGATGCTCGGCCTCGGGTTCGATGCCCTGGGTAACTTCCTGGCGCGCGAGGGGCGCATCGCAATTCCGCTCACGATCGGCAACACGGTGTCATCCCCATCCGTCACGCCAGACATGGCAGAGATTCGGAAGTTCATTACGGGGCAGGACCTCCTCGAGGACATCGAGAGCGGGGTGCAGGCGCTTCGCGACGACGTCTAAGGCCCCTTGATTGGAGAGCGGTGGCAGATCCCACCTTGGCTTGAGGCAGCACCCTATTCTATGAAGGTGGGGGCGGCTGTTTTGCCCCCTTGATGAAGGTATTCCTATGCTCGACCTGCTCTTCTCGCAAAGCCCCGCCGTTCAGCTCGCCGTGTTCTCGCTGCACGGGCTCATTAGCCTCCTGTTCGCTCTCATCTTCATGAGAGCCCTCTCCGCAAAGGCGCGCGACATCACCGCGCTCATCCCTGTCGGCCCCTCGTTCGCCTCCGTCACGGCGATCTTTTCGCTGCTCCTCGCGTTTCATGCCGCTGCCATCTGGTCGCACCGCCAGCAGGCTGAGCGCGCCTTCGTCCAGGCACAATCGGCATTCCTGCGCTTCGATGACCTCGTGAGCCCAAATGGGCTTGATGCCCCTGGCGTGCGGGCCGCACTCCACGAGTACGTCGAGCACGCGGTCGAGGATGAGTGGCTAGCGCTCGGCAACAAGCGCATGAGCGAAACGGCTGAGCGGGCCTTCCTGGACCTGGAAACGACGCTCCTCAGGCACCAGCTCTCGCAGCCCGAGTCGACTCAGGCACAGCTCAATACGCTCCTCAACGACATCGCCCGCTCGCGCGCAGAACGCCTCTGGATCGGCGAGCACCACACCGATGGCTACGTCTGGCTCTCAGTGCTCCTCATTGGCCTTATAAGCCACTTCGCCATCGCTGCCATACACCTCGACCGGCCTCGCGCCGGAGCGCTCATGCTTTCGCTTTTCGCAGCTACAACTACCATCGCCTACTGGTCGCTCGGCGTGATGGCCGATCCATACCGTGACTCAAGCCGCCTCAACCCAGAGGTGCTCGTCACCTTTAAGGTAGATGTTCCTGAGGAGTGATGGATCTCGCTTTAAAAGCGAACCTGGACGGTTCTTGAGCGGCTACCGCGATCATCCTCGATGTAGCACTGGTACGTTGTTGCAGGGGCCATCTTGAAGCTGTACTCGTAGTAGCCCTCGACACGCGACTTCGCCTTGCTCATCCCCTGGCCGTTGCAGATCAGGGTCGTCCACTCGCCCACGAGCTGCACCCGATTTTGGTTCATGACCGTGCCGTACAGTCGCGCCATAGCGCCGTTGCGCGCTGTTGCCACGGTGATAATGCGGGTCGGCGGAGCCGGATTCCGCAGGTTGTACTGTGCTGCCCTAACCGCTTTCGCAAAGTTGACACGCCCAGCGGTCTTCACCCGGCCAACGAGAGTTGGCCGCTGATCGGCTGTGTTCATGATGAGGGTCTTGGTCTCGGCAAAAGAGAGCGTTGGGTTAAGGCCGCGCATGACAGCCGCGATCGCGCTCACATGCGGCGCGGCCATCGACGTGCCCGACTGGTAGCTCAGGTAGTTGTTCGGCCAGACGCTGAGGATATTCGTTCCTGGCGCCGCTACATCCACCGAATCGGGGCCAAAATTCGAGTACAATCCGGCGAAGACATCACTTCCATTTGTGGCTGCCACCGAAATGATATTGTCCAGCTTAAGTGACGCCGGATACTGCGGGGTCACGTCAATGTTTTTTAGGTCATTTCCGGCTGACACGACCACCACTACGTCCTTGCGCAAGGCGGCGATAATCGCCTTCCTGATCGCCAGGCTAAAGGTCTCGCCCCCGAGCGAGAGGTTAATTACCTTGGCACCTCGCATCACCGCATACTGGATGCCCGCTGCGACGTTTGCATTGGTGCCCCAACCCTGGCGGTTCAGCACCTTGATTGGCAGGAGCGAGACATTCCATGCGACGCCCGCCACGCCGAGCTCGTTATTCGACACGGCGCCGATGATTCCAGCGACATGAGTTCCGTGCCCGTCGTCGTCCCGCGGATCGGAATCCTTGTAGGCGAAGTCGTAGCCGAAGTAGTCGTCGACAAACCCGTTTCGGTCGTCATCAATTCGGTTGAAGGGCCGTTCAAGAGGATTGACGCGGACGTTGTCGGATATCTCGACGTGCGAGTAGTCAAGGCCCGAGTCCACAATCGCAACAGTGACATCCTTTGTGCCAGTTGAGATGTCCCACGCGGCCGGTGCCGAGATCTGCTTCAGGTTGTACATCTGGGGGTAATACGAGTCGTTCGGCTCAGCGTGCTTACGCATGATGAGGTTTGGCTCGCAGTCCATCGCAACGCGGGGATTGCGGTCGATAATCTGCTGGCACCGCTTCTGGAGATCCTCCAGGTTGGCCGGCACCGACTCATCGGGGTTCTGCGCCGGGGCCCGGCTGACTGACAGGATGGCTATCGAGCCATCCCCAACGCTCTCCATGACCTGAATCTCGCCGTTGCCAGCGATGCTCGGCAGCCTTTGGGAGGCGCCGGCGTCATTCGGAATAGAGGATATCACGAGCTCCTGCCCGCGCACGACACGCGGCCCCTGCTGGGCAGCAGCAACGCGCCATGGAACGGCCGCAAAGGCCACTAGGGCGGCGAGCGCAGCACAGGGAACGAGAAACAGCGTGGAGAATTGGCGAAAGATGTTTTTCATATGGGCCCTGAAGATGCCACGTTTCTGCGCTAATGGAAGAGCGTTGCGGGCCCGCTGCCGTGACTCTGCCCTTCCGCACCGCGGGCGGGCCCATGCAAATTCGCCGTGGGCTTGGGCGCTTACGGCGCCGGCTGAAACGATGGCGAGAATCCA
>JAFMJG010000197.1 GCA_017853605.1 bacterium | reverse complement strand
GCAACTTATCGGGCACTAGGCGGAAGCACGATTCTAGAAGCGCGGCCACCGATTCCTGCGTTCATCGCGATGGTGGCTTGCTTCTTCGTAGTCAACAAGCTCGCAGTAAGCATAGTGGTGGCAGCAGACGTCGGAGGAAGTGCGCGCCGCCACTTTCTAAACAGTATGCGAAGTACAGTGGCGTATGACGTCTTTGCATTCCCGCTGATTCTGCTATTTTCCGTTGCATATCGTGAATTCGGCCCGCAATGGTCTGCTGCATTTGCTATCCCAATGCTTGGGCTTCGGCAACTATACAAGCAGAACTTTGCGCTGCAGAAGATTAACGAGGAACTGCTGCAGCTAATGGTCGCCGCTATTGAAGCGCGCGATCCATACACTTCAGGTCATTCGCAGCGCGTGCAGCGGTATGCAAGATTCATCGCTGGCGTGATTGGCATTACCGGGAAATCGGCAGAGCGCATTGCGACTGCTGCGCTATTGCACGATGTGGGGAAGATTCATGAGGAGTTTGCCCCGATCCTGCGAAAGCCCGGAAGGCTAACGGACGAAGAATTCTCAGTGATGAAAACCCATCCAGACAAGGGGGCGGCCCTGGTCGGAAAGGTGACTCACTTCTTGGACCTGGTCCCGGCGATACAGTCACATCACGAAGGATGGGATGGTCGTGGCTATCCGCGGAGAATAAGTGGAGAAAATATTCCAACCGCCGCTCGGGTCATCGCCTTGGCCGACACTGTCGACGCAATGTGTTCTTCTAGGCCCTACAGAAAGGGTTTGAGCCCAGAAGTCGTGCGTGCTGAGATCGAGAAGCAGTCAGGGCGCCAGTTTGATCCAAAGATGTGTTCGCTACTTCTGCAAGAGGAGACTTGGCGGCAGATGGTAGTTGAAATTGCAATGGCGCACGCGGAGCATCCCGAGGCGGTCGACCCGTCTTTGGGAATCATCACTGCTCGGGAAACAAACGAGGCCGGTGAAACGCTTGTGAGCGCAGCTTAAAGGGGTTGTTCAACCAACGAAGCTCTGAGCAACGAAAAGGCAGGGGCGACCGGTCTAGCGAAGTGCGCTCGTCGCCGAGCGGCGTAGGCGTCCATGAGGCTCTTCGCCTCATCGCTACGGCCAAGCGACTGCAGCGCCTGGCATGTGGCTTCACAAGGGAAGTCCAGTTGGAGAGATGGGGCCTCGCGCAACACAATCTCTCGCGCCGTCTCGATCATCTGAAGACAAAGGCCGTCGTGGGCAGTCTCGGTGAGCGCCAGAGCTAGAGCGGCGGCTCCAGCGCATTTCCGTTTTGTGAGGTTGTCGTTCGAGATATGAGGCAGGAGTGGCAAGAGCACCTCTGCCGCTTCCCGTGATTTGTCGAGCGCTAGAAAAAGACGAGCGCGAAGTTGTGCTAAGGCAATTGTGCGCTCATGAGCGGGGTTGTAACCGCTCTCGCTCAGGCAGATGTCGTACCAATTGCGCGCCTCGTCTGTCCTTTGAAGGTCAAGGCAGAGGAATCCGCTTTGAAGCGCAAGGAGAGCAGTCTCGTCGCGCAGGCCGGTGGCGGAAGTCAAGCTGTGACATAAAGCTGTCATGCGCAGGGCGTCCTCGTACAATCCGCCCCATCTTAAAGCCTGAGCCTGGTATCGAAGCGACAGGGCCTGAAGTCCGATTGACACGCCCTCGCGAGGTAGTGCTTCAAGGCGGTTGGTAATTTCGTGTATCTGTGATGCTGGTTCTCTCTCCGCCGCGTAAACTAGCTGGGCGAGGAGGCCATATTCGTTTTCGCCAAGTTTCTTCGCGGCGCGAAGCGTGTCCATGGCGAGGTGCAGTGTTGTTGCATCGGCGCCGTCATTGAATGAAACCCGCATGGAGATGAACGCGGCATATCCAATAGCCTCACCAGAGGCGCGGCGGTCTTCAAGATCCGTTACCAGCTCGGTCAGGAGAGCGTGAAAAGGCTGGCCAAGGCGCCAAGCGGAATCAAGTGCAAGCGCTTTGAGGAACAGTCTGTGGTCGACAGAGCCAGCCGATCCGTCACAGGGAATCCGCAGGCCAAGTAGCGCGGAGGTGTAAGCGCTCTCCATATCGCCCATTGCGAACTGGCTTCTGGCGCAGTAAAGGTGCGCTGCCTGTGCGCCATGTTTGTCGGGAAGGCACTCGATTGATGCGAGGAAAGCTTCCTTCGCGCTTACAAGCTCTCCACGGGCGAGAAAGAATAGGCCAACCGCGAGAAATAGAGAGGCGGCGCGACTAAACTCTCCGGCTTGTCGGTACAATAGCGCGGCCCGCCATCTCAGGGCAGCGTCGCCGTCTGTTGCGAGCGTGTCGAGGTACTCTGCGTGCGCAAGGCTGAGCGCTACACGTGCGGTGCCCACGAGGCGGCGCTCGAATACTTGGCGCCAGCATTCATGGAAAAGCAACGCGCCGTCGCTGTCTACGCTAAGTACTCCTTCGTGCTCGAGTGTTGCGAGCGCGGAGGTAAAAGCTGTGTGCGACAACTGTGCAGCGTCGCGAACGCGCGCGGGACTGCAGGCCGTCCCCAGCATTTCGATGCTTGAGAGTACTTGTGTGCAGGCCGCGTCAAGGGATTCAAGGCGCCGCGCAATTATTAGATCGAGGTCAGGGTCGAGGTGCAGGGGCCCGTAGGCATTGCCGGGTTGCAGCGCTTGTGCGAGCAGAATAGTAAATAGTGGGTTGCCGCCCGCTCGTAGTGCGATTGCGGTGGCGTCGGCTGGTTGCATTTCCCCACCATCCTGCTCCATAACCTTTGTGGCGAGTGCCGCGGCGGCTTCCCGTGGCAGTGGCGCTACATGCCTTATGAAAAGCTGAGTGGGAGCAATCGCGCCCAGCTGTGAGCGAACCGTTTTGCTGTCATTTCTTGTGGTGAGGAGCCAGCGTACGCGAGTACCATGGCTCAGCCCGATTATGTGTTGGACAACGTGTAGCGACGCTGCGTCGGCGTTATGGATGTCCTCTAGCCAAACGAGTGAGCGTTGCTCTTCGGCTATGCTCGTGAGCAGCTCTACTGTCGCGTGTGTTGCGAGCCCAGCTAGCGCCCTAGCGTGCTCTGGGCTGTGTTCGCCTGTGCCGAGGGGCGCTGGTGAGGTCAGCCGTCGAAGGTGGTCGAGTGCATCGGGTGCCGTCCCTGCCGATCCGGGCGCGGTCAGCAGTTTATTTAGCAGCTGAGTAAAGAGCCCGAGAGGTGCGGCACCTTCCGCCTTGTCGTTGCGGCACGTGATAACCTGAATCCCGTTCAACTGCGCTAACTCTGCTATTTCTTGCGAAAGGCGTGTTTTCCCGGCTCCTCCCGCGCCGGTTAGGATATACACGGCTCCGTCGGAATCCGGTGCTTGCTTGGCGACAGGATACAGTTCCTTAATCGCATCAGACTGCTCATGAAGGGGGAGGCGTGGGATGGTGCCGCCTTCGCCTCCTTTATGCGATGCCTCACCTGAGAGGATTCTTCTTCGCATCGTGGCGGCCGGCAGCCCAATCCGATCGTTCCGCTCCCCCAGCTCCTTC
>JAFMJG010000073.1 GCA_017853605.1 bacterium | reverse complement strand
GGCTGAAAGAACCCCCTTAAAAAATCTCGATGCGCCAGTCAGTCAATCCAGCTCGCCGTTGGATTCGCTGAAAGCGTCAAGAGACCTGGGCACTAAGCCCGCCAACGTCGATGCCTCGGCAGCGGCCGCTACCGATCTATCCAAGGCGTCGATCCCCCTCAGTGGTGTTCAGCGGGCAAGTCCAACAGCCGGCAAGCGCATTCTTCGCCCTCCGGCCCCCGCAAAGGCCGTAGCCTCCAAGCCTGAAACCCGCGTGCAGCCCCGCAAGCCCAGCACCGCCAAGCGGCCCGCTGAAACCTACGGCATCCTCAAAAATCCGTGCTTCCCCTATGAAGGCGACCTTGTTGATCGATTCGTGACGCTCGTTGCAAACATGTGCAAGGCGCTTGAGCAGATGGTCCTGCGGCTCTTAGGCGGCGGAGATGCTCCCTCGATCGAGACTGCGCCTGTGACCCAGCTGCCGACTGAACCCGATCAGGAAACGGAGCAGGAGCGCGAGGAGCGAGAGCGCAGGGAGAAGCTTCAGCGCGATCTCGCCATCCACCGCTCGTAGCCGAGGGCAGCCAGCATCACGACGCCCGCGCAGCTGCGCCCTCTCCCTCCCCTTCGCGCTGTGAGGCGGCGTTCTTTAGGTCAAACAGGCTTAGGTCGTGCCGGCGCAGCAGCCAAAAGCCGATGCCGATGAACAGCGCGTACGACAGCAGGTGGATCACAAGGGAGTACGCTTTTCCGTCAACCTCAGGGTAGCCAAAGAGACTGAAGGCGAGAACGCACCCTGCCTGAAAAGCTCCGAGGAAGCCGGGTGCTGTTGGAGCCGCAATCGCTAGCGCTACGAACACTCCAAGCGCAACGCTCAACAGCAGCGAAGGCTGGTTATCTGGGAAGATGAAGAGCATGGCGTAGAACTGAAGCCATGCGAACGCCCATACCACGCCCGACAGCCCTATGATCAGGAGGAGCCGGCTTGGTGTCTTGACGACAGAGGCGCCAAGGATCAGGTCGTGCGTGAAGCGCTCAACAAGCCCCTTGAGCCTCTCGGGCAAAAAGGATGTGCAAACGCGCACGGCCTTTTTGGTGAAGTCCGGTAGAAGGCAACCAAAGACGAGGAAGAGCAGCAGCCCGCCACTGAGCGTTGCCAAGGCAAGCGCCCCCTTCACAACCGTGGGATCAACGGAGGGGAAGAGCGGAATAATCGCCGCGAATGAGAGCAGGACCACAGAGAGATCAAAGAACCTCTCAATAACCACCGACACAAAACACGTTGAGAAGCTGTAGCCGGTCCAGCGCGAAAGGATCAGGGGCCGAATGAACTCGCCAAGCCTGAAAGGAAAGATGAAGGTGGCGAGGTTGCCGAGCATCATTGAGTCAAACAGCTGCCGTATCGAGGGGCGGGCCCCATTTGCCCCATCGGGAAGCAGGTAGCGCCAGCGCAGCGACCTAAAGAAGAAGTGAGCGGCAAAAAAGAGCAGGAAGGGCACAATTGCCGGCAGAAGGCGCGCCCGAGCAAAGCTATCCCTCAGGTCTTCCCAGCGAACGCCATCGAAGACAAACCAGAGGGCGAGCGCTGTGATGAGAAAAGGAAGCAGGAGGCGAAATGCTTTTTTCATGGCCGAAGCAGCAAAAGGCTAGTCGTTCTTGGAGGCTACCCCGTCGCAGGCCTTCACGGAAGATAGGTTCTGGCTCACTAGGCTGCAGGGGCATCCTTGAGGGGGCACCGAATCGCACAATCCTTGGCAGACCTCGACCCTCCGTCGAGCCAGCTTCCAAGCTCCTCACGAATAATCTCGGTCATTCCATCAAGCCACAGTGGATGGTCATTGAGGCACGGGATGAGGGAATAGCGCTCGCCGCCCGCCTCGTGAAACTGCTCTTCTCCCTCGTTGCCCAGCTCATCGAGGGTCTCAAGGCAGTCTGCCGTGAACCCGGGAGCAACTACCGCGATGCCCCTCACTCCACGGTGCCCAAGCTCCTCAAAGGTCTCGTCCGTGTACGGCCGAAGCCACGGATCACGCCCAAATCGGGACTGGAAGGTATGGATTACATCCGCCTGCGCCACGTCCAGCTCCGGAAGCAGGGCCGCAGTCGTTTCAACGCACTGGCAGCAGTAGGGATCGCCCTTTGCAACATACTTCTCAGGAACTCCGTGGTAGGAGAGCACGAGCTTCTCGGGCTTCCACGGCATGGCGCTGATGTGGCCATTAATGATGCCCGCTAGCGCCTTAATGTACGCGGGATGCGCAAAGTATGGCTCAGCGACTCGCAGCGTGGGGACCCAGCGCCTCTTGAGCAGATGGGGGAAGACTGCATCGTAGGTCGAAGCTGTGGTCGCCGCCGCGTACTGGGGGTACATCGGAAAGAGGAGGATCTTGGAGCATCCCCGGGCGATGAGGCGGTCCACAGCGGCTTCAAGGCTCGGGTTGCCGTACCGCATGCCAAACTCTACCTCAACGGCGGGGAACTTGGATCGCAGCCGCTCGGCCACCCCTGCAGCCTGTCGCTTGGTGATGACCAGCAGCGGGGAGCCCTCCTTGGTCCAGATTCGCCGGTACAAGCGCGCGGAGCGCCGGGGCCTCGTCACAAGGATCACGAGGTTGAGCAGCAGCCACCAGAGAACGCGATTCACCTCAATAACTCGGCGGTCAGAGAGGAACTGCTTTAGGTACGGGCGCAGCTTGCCTGCCGTCGGGGCCTCGGGCGTTCCAAGCTGCGCCAGAACCACGCCGATGCGGTCCTGAGACCCGCGGCAGCCAAATTCACACGCTCTCTTGTCCATACGCCCCCATTCTAAGCTCCGTGACCCTCTGATACCGCAGCTGCCAGGAGCTTTTCAACGCTCTGCTCAGCAAGACGGATGCGATCCGAAACGCCCACTCCACCTCGATCGACACCCGCAAAGACGAGCCCAGGAAAGCTGCGCTCGCACTCATCGAGCTGCTCAACGAGTGCGTGATGCCCGACCCGTAGCTGTGGGATCGCACGCCTCCATGTGCAGGATCCGATCCAGCAGGCGTCTCGCACCCCGAAGAGCGACTCTAGCAGCCCGGGCACCCGGTTCCTGATCGCCTCCTCGTCGGGGGGGCTGTCGCCAGCCTGCGCCCCGCCAAGCACGACCGTGAGCAGGTGCCGATCGGGGGGAGCGACATGCGGGAAAATCTGCGAATTGAACATGACACCGAGGAAGTTTTCAGGCATTCCGCCTGGGCACAACACCCCGAACGCGTCCTTAATCAGACTCTGGTCCCTGCTCACTGACAGGTGCGCCACGGTTAGGGTCGCGCGCTCGATTCCCGGGAGCGCAGCCGCCAACGCTGGGGAGATATCGCCGATAAAGCCCGATGTTGCCCCAGCTGCCGTGGTAACCAGGCATCGATCCACGATCCAAGACCTGCCATCTGAGGAGCCCAGTTCGTATCTACCGCCGGAGCTGTGCACTGCCGTCACCGCCGCCGCGACCACTTCAGCCTTGTCCCGAAGCCTCTCACCGAGAGCTGCCACAATCCTGCTAATGCCGCCGCGCACGACGAATATCCGCGGCTTGCCCCGGTTCTTGCGGGAGCGCATCCACCCGAGGACAGACTGCCCGGCCACGCCTGCCTCCCACAGCCCCGGAAAGATCGTGCGTGCGCTGAGCTCCGCCACGTCCCCGCCGTATATGCCCTTCAGGACCGGATCAAGAAGAGCTTTTGACGCCTGGCGCCCAATCACTGGCGACATAAAATCGAGAATAGATGCGTCACTGCTGCGAGCCGCCAGAACCCCAGGCCTCACGACTTGCCACGGCAAGCACACTTTGGCTGACAGCGGAAACAGCGGGCTGCGGATGAGCTCGCCAAAGCCAGCGGGGACCTTGCGAGGCGCATTCCGGAACCATACGTACTGGCCATACGGATCAACACTCGGGTAGACAACCTCGGATGAGAGTCCTAGGTCCTTCATCAGCGCCACAATGTGCGGCCGTTCCACGAGCACATTCGGGCCTAACTCGAGCGTGAATCCGGACTCGACTCGCGACTTGATCATGCCGCCAAGCTCGCCCTTCTCAAACAGAATTGGGCGTTCCCCCTTGGCGGAGAGCCTCAGGGCCGCCACCAGCCCTGTTATTCCGCCGCCAATAATCGCCGTAGCCATTTTAATGAGCCTCGCTCCGCGCTGGCTTGAAAATTTAGAAGAGCACCCGAGTGCGAAGGCTCGTGTCGAGCTCGTCGATCGACCGCCGAAGGACCTCAGAGACCTCCTTGTCGATATCAACGACAAGGTACCCTACGTCGCCCAGAGTGCTGAGGAACTGCGCCCGGATGTTCGCCCCGATGCCGGCGATCAGCGCATTGATCGAGCTCAAAACCCCCGGCACATTCCGGTGAATATTGAGAATCCGGTGGCAATCCCGGAGGACCGGCGGCTCAAGCTGCGGAAAGTTGACTGCTCCCGTGGTGCTGCCGGCCTCAGTGAACTTCAGGAGGGTTGAGCCGACCTCTAGGCCGATGTTGCGCTGCGCCTCGATCGTGCTGCCCCCGATGTGCGGAGTCAGGATAACGTTCTCGAGACCGGAAAGAGGGCACTGGAACACCTCGTCATTGCTCTTAGGCTCCTCGGGGAAGACGTCTATCGCCGCGCCAGCAATCCTGCCGCTGAGGAGCGCGTCCCGCAGGGCCTCAAGGTCAACAATCCTTCCCCGGCTCAGGTTAAGAAGGCACGCCCCCGGCTTCATCTTGGCGATCTGGGCTCCGCCTATCATGTCACGGGTCTCAGGCGTCTCAGGCACATGCAGCGTCACAAAGTCACTGAGAGCCAGAAGCTCGTCCAGCGAGGCGGTCGCAGAGGCCGTCCCCAACGGCAGCTTCGCGAGGACATCGAAGTAGTAGACCTTCATTCCAAAGGCCTCTGCCAGGAGCCCTACCTGTGGGCCTATGTGCCCATACCCTATAATGCCAATGGTCTTGTTGCGAACCTCTACGCAGCCGTCCGCAGACTTCTCCCATGTCCCGCGATGCAGGAGCTGGCTCTTGTGGGCGGCCCTTCGGGCAAGCATCACGACTTCAGCAACGGTAAGCTCCGCAACGCTGCGGGTGTTGCTGAACGGGGCATTAAACACCGGGACACCGTGCCGCTGCGCGGCAGCGAGGTCCACCTGGTCGGTGCCGATGCAAAAGCAGCCAATCGCAAGCAGGCTCTTGGCATTGTCGAGAACTCGGCTCGTCACTCTGGTCTTAGAGCGAATCCCGAGGAGGTGCACAGTGGGGATAACCTGGAGCAGCTCCTCTTCTGACATCGCAGCCTTCAGGAGCTCTGGGCGGTACCCCGCCTGAACGAGGCGATCCACACACGCCTGGTGGACCCCCTCGAGCAAGAGGATCTTCATCTTCTCAGGAGGAAACGAGTACTGCTTTGCCATGGGCGCATGCTAATCTGGAGCTAGCCGAAACGAAAGGTTATTTCGGCACTTTCAGCCCTTGCCACCGCCCTAATCAGGCCCCGCAACCCGGGGCCTGAAGCCACTCAAATCGCGGGCAGCCCCTGCCCTGCCCGGCACAGGTATGGTACCCTTAGCCGATGATCGCAAATCAGGCCGCCGCGAAGTCCAAGATCCTTAGCCACCTCAGGAAGCTCGCGCCCTTTTCGGTGGTTGAGCGGGGGATCTCGTTCGCCTCTCAAGACCACGTCACAGAATGCAGCTGCGCCGGCCACATCATCACGGGGAACGTGCGTGAGGACGAGGCGACTGCCCACTCTGTGCAGCTCACGGTGCTCTCCTCAAGCGAAATAGATGCATCCTGCTCCTGCTGCACAGCAGCGGATCTTCGCGAGCAGTGGTGCCCGCACGCTGTTGCGCTGCTGTGGCGCGCCGCTGAGCTGGACTTCTTCGAGCCGCGAGGCGGATTCGGCGACAGGGAGTCAACGTTTCGGGTGAGCATCGGAACTCCAGTCGATATCGCTGAGGCGATCCGCGATGTGCACTCCCTGGCATCGGGTTCCGCAACTCCGCTTGCTGCGGCCCAAGCAGCTTTTGCCCCCAGCGTGTCCATCCTCCTGGACCTCTCAAGTGACAGGCTCGGCATTAAGGTGCTCTTCGATGACGTAGAGCAGGAGCCTAGCATCTTCGATGGATTTAGGCGGGCGTCGTCCCGCTCTCTCGACAATATCCTCCTTCAGGTCCTTGAGGATGAGGGATCGTGGGATGAGGGGAATCACGTCTGGTTTATCAATTCGAGCAAGGGCATTGAGCTCGTCCTCGGCCTCATCGGCGAGTACGACTCCGTCCTGTCCGTCAGCAACCTCGCCCCGATCTCGCTGGCTCGGGCGCCGATAGAGGCGAAGCTCGTCCTCTCTTGGCAGCCCTCGGGGCTCGACCTCAAGATGACCTGGCTTCTTGATGATGGCACCGAGTGCGAGCGTTCGCAGGATGTGTTCGGAACCGGACCCTTCTGGACGATGGTCGGCAGCCGAATCTTTCGCCTCTCGCCTCAAGCAGCGAGGATCGCATCCATCTTCGGTGCCTCGCGCTCCCTGACGGTGCCCCGTTCCCAGGTTGGGCTGGTGCTGGAGGCCCTGCATGACATCGACCTTCCGGCCAAGGGGGCCCTAGAGGTCCGCAACCCGGAGTCCCAGCCGTCAGCAGAGGTTCGGACGCCCGTTCCAGTTCTTCATCTCGAGCGGCGGGATGTGGCATCCGACCACTTCACGTCGGGCCGACAGGTTGAGCTCGTTGCCGTCATCGATTTTGAGTACCCCGTCCCCGCCGCGTCAACTAACGTGGTCTTTTTGCGGGACCGGCCGTTTGAGTCTTCGTGCTTTGAGGCGCTCAAGGAGCTCGGCTTTTCAGCTACCCCTGAACATCGCCGATTCTCCCTCCTGGGGGACCTGGCGCTCGACTTCCTCTTCGATGGGCATGAGAAGCTGGCAAAGCCGTGGAAGCTGGTGGGGCTCGACACGATCCGGAAGGGGCTCCGGTTCTCGCAGCTTAATATCGCCGTAAATTTGGCCAGCTCGTCAAAGCAGGCTGAGGACGGGCCGGGAGACAGGGAATCCCGCCTGGGGCGCAGCTCAGGCATCGACTGGTTCGACTGCCACATCGCGGTGGTTCACAATAACGCGAACCTCCCCCTGTCGGCGATCTTCAAAAATGTTCGCGCGGATGGCGAGAGGTGGACACGGCTGGACAACGGGGCGTTCGCGCGGGTGCCGGGAGGCACTATCGGCCACCTCCGGACCATGCTCGGGATGGTTGACCCCAACTGCCGTGTCAGCAACACCATACGGACTCAACTGTCGCTCGCGCAAGCGATTAGCCTCTCCAGGCTGAACAACGAGGGGTTTACAGTCTCGCTGGACCGGCGGCTCAGTGCGCTGAGCGCAAAGCTGGCCTCTTTCTCGGAGATAAAGCCCCTCCCTGCATCAAAAGGGTTCCTTGGAAAGCTTCGGCACTACCAGCAGGAAGGGGTGAGCTGGCTTAACTTCCTGCATGAATTTGAGCTCGGCGGAATCCTTGCCGACGAGATGGGCTTGGGAAAGACAGTCCAGGCCTTGGCATTTTTTCAGGCCCTTAAGGACAAAAAGGGCCGCAAAGAAGCCAAGAGGCCGGTGCTCATTGTGGCGCCGACCTCAGTCATCACGAACTGGAGCTACGAGATACGCAGGTTTACCCCGGAGATGAAATCGCTCATGCTCCACGGGCCAAGCCGGAAGTCTCAGTTCGGAAAGATTCCAGAGGCAGATATCGTGCTGACCTCGTACGCGCTGCTGCGGGTGGATCGGCATGAGCTTGAGCGGCATGAATTCTCGTACGTAGTCCTCGACGAGGCCCAAAACATAAAGAACCCACAGGCCACAACCACCAAGGCTGCAAAGGCGCTGCGCACGCGCCGTCGGCTGGCCCTGACGGGAACCCCAACAGAGAATCGCCCGATGGAGCTCTGGTCAATTATGGACTTCCTCATGCCGGGATACCTGGGCTCCGCTGAGTACTTCAGGTCGAACATTGAGCGCCCTATACTGGAAGGGGGCACAGCAACCCAGGTCGCGCAGATGCTTAACTCAAAGACCCGGCCGTTCATCCTGCGCCGGCTCAAGGCTGACGTTGAAAAGGAGCTGCCGCCCAAGATCGAGTCGGTCCTGCACGTGGAGATGACCCCGAGCCAGCGGGACATGTACACCCAGATCCTCAATGAGGTGCGCCCCAAGGTGTTTGACGCAGTAAAGAAGAAGGGGGTTCAAGGAGCAAGCGTTTCCATCCTGGCGGCGCTCCTGCGCCTGCGCCAGGTGTGCAACCATCCGAACTCAATCGACGCCTTCAGTGAGCTTTCGGGATACGACTCGGGCAAGTTCAACCTCCTCAAGGACCTGACGCAGGAGGCGCTTGAATCAGGGCGCAAAATCCTGCTCTTCAGCCAATTTCGCGGCATGCTCGCGATTATCCGTTCGTGGCTAGAGGAGGCGGGCACCCAGTACTTGTACCTTGATGGCGCCACCCGCAATCGGCAGGAGCTCATTGATCGATTCTCCCAGGATGAGTCCGTGCGGCTGTTCCTCATAAGCCTCAAGGCGGGAGGATCAGGCCTCAACCTCATGGCAGCCGACACAGTCATAATTTACGACCCGTGGTGGAACCCAGCAGTTGAAAGCCAGGCTGTAGACCGGGCGCACCGCATCGGCCAGAACAAAACCGTTTCAGTGTATCGGCTGGTTACTGAGGGCACGGTGGAGCAGAAGATCATGGATCTCAAGGCGAAGAAGTCCAAGCTGGTTGATGCCCTCATCAATGAGAACGGCCTATCGACCGTGAGCCTGTCTAAGTCCGATCTTGAGAACCTGTTTAGCCCCCTCCCCTCGGATGTCGCTGAGTAGGCGTTATCGTCCGGATGAGGTTTTGTGTAATAAGCGCTTATTTTGTAACTGACTGAATCCGTTAGGTACCCTTACAGCGTCTTAAGAGGTACAGGTCTTAGAGCTTGGCTGGCCATATCTGATGTTGATTCAGTAGCTTAGCTTTTTTTGTGACGTTCCGAGGAGGGCCTCTCCTGCTACGCTCGGAATCGAACAATACCCTGTAGAAACAATGGCTTGCTGAATGCTTTTTGCGTTTAGCGCAAAAGGAAACCATAGTTTAGCTGTAACAGCTTGTCATCCTTTGGGAAGTAGGTTAATTCACACTCGATCGTACCTAGGTGGAGCTTCTATTATGGGTAACTCACGATATTGTTTAACGAAGGCCGACATCGCCGACTCGATCTACGCAGCAATCGACGTAGATAAGCAGAAGGCGGCGCAGATCGTCGAAGATTACATCGAGCTCATCAAAGAGGCACTCGATAAGGACGCAAAGGTCATGCTTTCTGGCTTTGGCTGCTACGAGGTGAAGGCCAAGCCCGCTCGACGGGGCCGCAATCCGCAGACACGCGAGACCATTATCCTTCGTGCTCGCCGAGTCGTGAAGTTCAAGCCGAGCCAGCTCCTGCGCCGAGCTATCAACGGAGAGAAGGTTTCGGATGATGAGGTAGATAAGGAGTACTAGCCTCCTTGATGCCCCGCCCCGGTGCTCGCCGGGCGGGGCTCTCTCATCTCCCCCTCCCACTTACTCCTCGACCGAACTCACCCTGCAGACATCGAAGCCCGTTGACCAACGGTGGCACTTGCCACAAAAGTAGTGCATGGCAAGCGCTCTAAGGCGGCTTCTTAAGCTCCTCGTTCTCGCCGCCCTTTTCTTGGGCTCGTTAGCGCTATTTTCGGTGCGTCCCCTTGTCTTTGCGCCTCCGGCAGAGGTCTCATGCCCAAAGGCCAAGCCGGACCGGATTAAGGAATCTGTCCGAGAGCTCTCGGTTGACTGGGCTCCCCGTGACTTCCGCGAGCCGAGCCACCTGGCGGATGTTGCAGACCGCATCTTCGGCACGTTCCGGGAAAACAACGCGAGGGTGTCATTGCAGACGTACCTTGCTGAGGGCGCAGCCTTTCACAACGTAGTCTCGGAATACGGTTTCCCAACTCCTGGGGGCACGGTGGTTGTCGGGGCGCACTATGACACGGTGCCGGACGTGCCGGGCGCGGATGACAATGCGAGTGGGGTCGCCGCCATCTTTGAGCTGGGCAGGATCTTTTCAGAGCAGCCGCCCCCCGTCCGAGTGCTGCTGGTTGCTTACGCGCTTGAGGAGCTCCCATTTTTTGGGACGGAAAGCATGGGGAGCGCCGTGCACGCCTCCTCCCTCAAGAGAGCGCGAGAGAGGGTTCGCCTGATGATTAGCCTCGACTCGATCGGCTATTACGACACAGCTCCGGGATCGCAGCGCTATCCCTGGGGCCCGTTGGCCTGGATATATCCCAGCGCCGGCGACTTCGTCGCCATTGTAGGGCCGCCAAGCCTCTCCGGCGCGACCCTGGCGCTCAAGCGCGCTTTCGCGGCAGGCGGATCGGTTAGGGCCTTCTCGCTCAATGCCCCCGATGTGCTGGAAGGGCTCGGAAGCTCGGACCACAAGAGCTTTTGGCGCAGCGGCTATGATGCCGTGATGATCACCGACACAGCGATGTTCAGGAACCCCTTCTACCACTCGGCACAAGACGGCGCCGGCACCCTAGACTACACCCGCATCGCAGGTGTCACCGATGCCATCGCCCAGTACGTAATGGGGCTGGGCGAGCACACAAAAGGCGGCTCCTAGCGAGAGGCGATCCAGCGCGACAGCCTCTCCTTCACAGCCCCAGCAGTAAAGCCAAACTTCTCTGCAAGAACCTCGCCCGGTGCTGAAGCTCCGAAGTGATCAATTCCTATCGCGAGCACGTCGCCACCCAGGATAGATGCCCATCCCATCGTCGAGCCCGCCTCCACCACCGCCGTCCTGATCCCTGCCGGGAACAGCGCCGAACGGTAGCCTGGATCCTGCGCCCGGAAGCTCTCAACGCACGGCATGGAGACCACTCGCGTCTGCACACCCTCTGCCTCAAGCAGGGATGCCGCCTCCACCGCCACTCCGACCTCCGATCCCGTTGCGGCGACAACGAGCTTAGGCTGGGGGGCATCCTTGATGATGTATGCTCCCTTGAGCACGTCATCCGGCTTAAACGCCGCAGGGCGCGCCAGGGGCGGCACATTTTGGCGGCTAAAGATCAATGCGCTAGGCCCCTCCTTCCGGAGCAGTGCGGCATAGTAACACATCGCCACCTCAACCCCATCCGCCGGCCGGTACACATGCAGGTTGGGGATCAGCCGCAAGCTCATGATGTGCTCAATCGGCTCATGTGTTGGGCCATCCTCCCCGACCCAGAAGCTGTCGTGGGTAAAAAGATAGAGCGCCTGCAGGTGAGAGATCGCCCCAACACGCATCGCCGGCCGCATGTAGTCGGAGAAGACCAGGAATGTCGCTGTGTAAGGGATCCAGCCCCGCGTGTACGCGAGGCCATTCGCCAGCGAGCCCATAGCATGCTCCCTGACACCGAAGTGAATGTTCCTGCCTGAGAAGCTGCCGTGCGAGACGTCCCCGCCGCCCTTGAGGTAGGTCTTAGTGGAAGGATCGAGATCCGCCGACCCTCCAACAAGGCCCGGGACATGCTTGGCGACAACCTGCAGCGCAACCCCCGAAAGATTGCGCGTGGCATCCTTCTTTGGCTCCTTGAAGGCCGCAAGCAGCTCCTCCTTAAGCTTGGGCTCAATCTCCCGATTGAGTTGGCTGTCGAGCTGCCTCGCCAGATCCGGCGTGGCGGCTCTCCAGCTGGCAAAGCGGGAATTCCATCCAGAGCACTCCTGCACCTTCTTTTCAACGGTGGCCGCGACCCACGACTGAACATCGTCGGGGACGAGGAACTGCGCATCCTCCGGCCATCCGAGGCTCCTCTTGGTGGCTTTCACCTCATCCGGGCCTAGCGGCGCGCCGTGTGCCTCATGGGTATTTTTTTTGTTCGGGCTGCCAAAGCCAAGCACTGTGCGGCAGCAGATGAGGCTGGGCCTCTCTTTTTGGGCCAGCGCCCTGTCGAGGCAAGCTGCCACTTCAGCCATGTTGTGCCCGTCGCAGCTCTGCACAAGCCACCCATACCCCTCGTACCGTTTCGCCACGGACTCCGAGAAGCACTTGTCGGTCTCGCCTGCGAGCGAAATCTTGTTGTCATCGTACATGTACACGAGGTTGCCGAGCTGAAGGTGCCCTGCCAGCGACCCTGCCTCTGCTGAAACTCCCTCCATGAGGTCCCCATCGCTCACCAGCGAAAAGACGCGATAGTTGAAGAGATCCTCGCCATAGCGGGCGGCAAGCATCTTGCCAGAAAGCGCCAAGCCAACGCTGTTGGCTGCCCCCTGCCCCAATGGGCCGGTGGTGCACTCCACCCCAGCTGTCATCCCAAACTCCGGGTGCCCGGGGGTCGCGCTCTCCCACTGGCGGAAGGCCTCAATCTGGGACATCGGAAGGTCGTAGCCGAATACGTTAAGCAGCGAGTACAGAAGCATGCAGCCATGCCCGGCCGACAGCACGAACCTGTCCCGGTTGATCCACTGCGGGTCCTTTGGATTAAACCTCAAATAGTTTGCCCAAAGAACGGAGGCAAAGTCGGCTGCGCCGAGGGGCAGGCCTGGATGCCCACTGTTGGCCTTCTGCACCGCATCTATTGAGAGCGTTCGCACCGTTGTTGCCAAACGCTGAAGGTTCTTGAGATCAACTGTCATAGCTTCTCCTATTGAAACTTTGTCACCCCTTGGGCTTCCACTTTATCGAGCACCCCAGGGGATTGACGAACGGCGCTGCCGGTGTCCTGCCCGCAAGAACCGCCTCTATCGCCTCGGTCAGGTGCTCTTTCGTGACTTTCGAGGGATCTCGCGGGCTGTCGTTGATTGCGCCGTGATAGGCCAGCTTCCCAGCCCCGTCAAAGAGGTAGATCTCCGGCGTGCACGCCGCATCGAACTGCTTCGCAACCTCCTGGGAGTCGTCGTACAGGTAGGGGTACGGCAGGCCGAGCTGGACTGCCTTCTCTTTCATCTTCTCATAGCTGTCCTCGGGATACTGGGCCGCGTCGTTGCTGCTGATGGCAACTGCCCTCAGTCCATGGGGCTCGAAGCGCCTGACAATCCGCATCAGCATCTCCTCACTGCCCTTGACGTAGGGGCAGTGGTTGCACACAAACGCCACCAAGCCTGCCTTGCCCTCCCTGAGGTACTCAGCTCCAAGGTGCTTCCCAAGGGCTGACGGGAGGGAAAAGTTCGGAAGCTTCGAGCCGATCCCAAATGTGGCGCTTGCTGCGTTTCTCTCCATCTCCCCCCCCCTTGATCGCTTCTCGCATCGCCGTTGGCCAACTGCGGCCCGGCTTCCCACGCTCCACCATTAGCGCAGCTTTGTACACCTTTTCATCTCGGCCCCCAAACAAGTCGCTGTAAGGCGCCCCCGTGCAGTCGGGACACGCCCGGCGCCTCAGCTACTTTGGCGGCAGGGCGTAGCGGGAGCTCTTTCTCAAGAACTTCTCCACCTGCTCCGCAAACCACTCGGGATGCTCGATCATCGGGGCATGTCCGCACTTCTTTACGGTAACGAGGGTCGAGTTTGGTATGAGCTTATGAAACATCTCAGCCACCTCCATGGTGGTGACCTGGTCGTCCTCTCCCCACAGGAGCAGCGTTGGGGCCTTTACCTGCCCCAAGACATCCTTCAGGTTGTCCTTTTTTGCGCTGCGAGCTGCGTGTATTAGGTTGAGGACGTTCGTCCGGTGGCTAAGGATGTCAACTATCTCCGTCACCGCCTCATCTGTGATGAACTCTTGGTTAACGAAAACTTTCGACATGTGCTCCAGCACAAATTCGCGTCCCGGACGCACAGGAAGCGCATCTACCGAATGCTCATAGAGCCCGCTCGTTGCCGTAAGGATGAGGCAGTCAACGAGCTCTGGAGCGGCAAGGTAGAGCCTAAGGGCCACATGCCCGCCGAGTGAGTTGCCGCAAAGCGTCGTCGGATGAAACTGTCGGGTCCTGAGGAAGTACTCAGTGTAGAGCGCCAGAGACTTTACCTTTACCTCCGAGCGGTGCGCCGTCAGGAGTGGGAAGCTGAGCGCTATCGGCTTCGAGTACTTCGCCATTAATGGCTGCACGGTGTCCCAGTTAGAAAGCGCCCCGAAAAGCCCGTGAAGGAGCACCATCTCAGGGCCCCGCTCCCCCATCTCCACGGTCTTAAATTGCGGCTCCTCTTCCTGCTTCAGCCACAACGGGTCCACCGCCCCTAGCCTAGGAAGGGAGTCTTTAACGAACTGAAAAATACTTTTAGCCATGAAGGGCCTAACTACCGCAGTGTTCTCGGAGCCATCTTTTTTAAGCGAGTCTTTGCCGCAAGAGTCTGTTGCTCCGACGCCGCATCCGAACCCGATACGCTTATTTTACCGGGCGTGGTGCCTTGATACATAGTATATCCCCTATAGGTGTGTAAATACGGAGCGAAACTAAGCGGTTAGGATTCTCCTTTCGGGAACATGCTGCGTTCAGGCAACCCCGGTTTTGCGCCGTCTTTTACGGGACCAGCGCAGACAACCTATCGGTATTTCAGCGGTTTTGTGCTTTAGATGTCGACCTCAAGACGGTGCGCATTCTCCTGAATCAGCTTGTACCGATCCGAGGAGTCTTTCCCAAGCAAGCTCTCAAGCATCGCCTCAACCTCAGTCGCGTCGTCCACAGTGACCTGCAGCAGGCGCCTGGACTTGGGATCAAGGGTCGTCTCCCACAGCGTATCGGGGTTCATCTCTCCTAGGCCCTTGAACCGGGTGATGTGACATTTGCCGCGCGCTCCCCGCTCCTTAAGGAGGCGCTCCTTCTCCTCATCAGAGTACACCCAAAGAACCTCTTCCCTGCTCCCGCCGCCAAACTTAATGCGGTACAGGGGCGAGATGCCGATGTAGAGGTGCCCAGCCTCCACGAGGGGGCGCAGGAACTTGAAGAAGAAGGCCATCAGGAGGGCAGAGATATGCATTCCGTCCGCATCCGCATCGGTAAGGATTATCACCTTGCCGTAGCGAAGCTTCTCCAGGCGGATATCCTTGCCCAAGCCACACCCCAGCGCGGAGACTAGGTCAAGCAGCTCACGGTTCTCCTGCAGCTTGGCTTGTGTCGTGGCAACGGAGTTCAGGATCTTTCCTCGCAGCGGCAACACGGCCTGCGTCGCCCTGTCACGGCCCTGCTTTGCGCTGCCGCCTGCGGAATCGCCCTCGACGATGAACACCTCCGACGCATCCGGCTTGGTTGACGAGCAGTCTGCAAGCTTGCCCGGCAGGTTGAGGCGATGGCTCACCCCAACCTTGCGGCTAACGCTCTGCGACGCCGAACGGGCAGCCGCCCGGGCCTTGGCAGCCAGCGTAATGCGCTCGACGAGCGCGGAGGCGACGCTCGGCTTTGAGTTCAGGAAGTTCTCGAACGTCTTGACGAGGGCATCAACGGGCCCCTCAATCTCGGGATTGTTGAGCCGATCCTTTGTTTGCCCCTGAAACTGAAGCTGGCTGACCGCCCCCGGAACGCTTACGGAGATAATCGCGAGCAGGCCCTCACGGATGTCATCCCCGGTAATCTTGACCCCCTTCGGCAGGAGGTTGTGG
>JAFMJG010000072.1 GCA_017853605.1 bacterium | reverse complement strand
GCAGGGATGGAAGGTTGTGTGGCGTCAAGGAGGCCTATGAGGTATGTTCAGCGCCGCGAAACGCTATGTCACAGCTGCCCAAAACTCATCCTGCGCTCAGCGCGCGCCTAAGCGGAGTGCTGCTCCATCCTAGCTCTCTGCCGGGCGGTGACGGGATAGGGGATATCGGCGGCTCGGCGCACGAGTTCGTTGACTTCCTCCAGTCAGCCAAACAGCAGGTTTGGCAGGTCCTTCCGATGGGGCCAACCTCCAGGGAGGAGCACCACTCCCCGTATGCGAGCGTCTCTGCCTTCGCTGGCAACCCGCTGCTCATCTCGCTTGAGGCGCTGGCGAGGGAGGGCCTGCTTGGGCGCCGCGACCTTGAGCGGCATCGCAGGAGTGTCCGTCGCGCAGGCGGCGATAACCGAGTCGACTTTCAGGCTGTTGAGGCGGTCAAGGACCCTTTGCTCGCCATCGCGGCAAGGAACTTCTCGGGAAAACGCGCTGACGCGGATATCGAGCGATTTGTGAGCGAGCGCCCCTGGGCGGCCACCTATGCCGCCTATGCCGCCCTTAGGGAGCGCTACCGAAAGCCCCGTGAGCGCTGGCCGGTGCAGGTGCGTTTTTGCCCTCGCCGCTCGCCTGAGGGCCGCAAGGCTCGTTGCCTAGAGCCTGAAGCGCGCAAGCACCTCGCGCTCCAGGTCCTGTTTGCTCGGCAATGGGGGGCGCTGCGCAGTTACGCCCGCTCGCGCGGAGTGAGGCTCTTTGGAGACCTGCCGATTTACGTGTCGAGCGACAGCGCGGATGTGTGGGCGAATCCTAAGCTGTTCGAGGTTGACCGGCGGACCGGAAAGCCAGCGCTTGTGTCGGGGGTCCCGCCCGACATCTTCAACTCAGAGGGACAGCTGTGGAACCATCCCCTTTACCGCTGGGGAGAGATGCGCCGAGATCGCTACCGGTGGTGGATTGACCGATTCCGTGAGCTGCAGCGCTCATTCGATATCGTCAGGGTAGACCATTTTCGGGGCTTTGAGTCCTATTGGGCTGTCCCTGGCGGGGCGAGGAACGCCAAGGGCGGCTCGTGGAGAAAGGCGCCGGGCGAGGAGCTCTTTGCGGCCGTGCAGAAGGATCTCGGGCACCTGCCTCTCTTCGTAGAGGACCTTGGAATTATCACCCCTGAAGTGCACGCTCTCAGGGAACGCTTTTCGCTCATGGGCACGCGCGTGCTGCAGTTTGCGTTCAGCGGGGACACGGCTGGCACGACCAGGAGCCGACACCACCCGATCAATATCCCGCACCACTCAGTGACGTACACGGCAACCCATGACAACGCTCCGGTCAGCGAGTGGTACGCAGGGCTTCCCGCCGCAAACAAGGCGAAGGTCAGGGGTCTTCTCAATGACTGCGCCCCGAGCCAGGTGGCAGGACAGTTTGTCCGCCTCGCAATGTCCCTTCCCGCCCGCATCTGCATCGTGCCCCTGCAGGATATCCTAGGGGTGGGAAGGGGGCACCGCATGAACAGCCCAGGGACCGTATCTTGGGACAATTGGTCGTGGCGCTTCACAAAGATCCCAGCTGGCACGGCGCGGCGCATGGCGAGCCTGTCGGGCACCTTCGAGCGCAACACCGGGTAGTGCGCAGCGTGTCACAAAACGAGGAGACCGAGATGTCATTTGGAAGGAAAACAGTAGCTTACTTTTGCATGGAGTACGGCCTAGAGAACTCGCTGAAGCTGTACTCCGGGGGGCTTGGAATTCTTGCGGGTGACATGCTGAAGGCGGCCCATGACCTCAAGGCGCCCGTGGTGGGCGTGGGGATTAAGTGGCTGCGAGGCTACACGGAGCAGGTGATCGCCCCGGACGGCAGGACGGTGGACTGCTATCCGGAGCACGAGTACCCGTACCTTGAGGACACGGGGGTCACCGTCACCGTGAAGATTAAGGGCCAGAGGATTGCGTGCAAGGTTTGGAGAACCGAGCGATTTGGTAATGCTCCCCTGTTGCTCTTGGACGCCAACCTGCCGGCGAACGGCGAGCGGTTCTACACATCGTTCCTGTATGGAGGCGGCACTGAGGAGCGCCTTGCCCAGGAGATCATTCTCGGTGTTGGGGGCTACAAGGCGCTCAAGGCGCTCAAGATCGATGTCGGCACCTACCATTTCAACGAGGGGCACGCTGTTTTCGCCGGGCTCGAGATGCTGCGAGAGCTGGTCGAAGAGGGGGCGGGGTTCAAGGACGCTATAGAGAAGGTGAAGGAGAGAACGGTTTTCACGACCCACACGCCGATACCTGCCGGCAACGAGCGCCATCCGATGGAGGCGCTGCTGTACACCGGCGCAAGCCTTGGCTTTACCACTGATCAGCTGAACTACATCGGAAACACCCCATTCAACATGACGGTTGCAGCTCTTCGGCTCTCTCGGAGGGCTAACGCGGTTGCCGAGCTTCACGGAGAGACGGCGCGCGAGATGTGGAGGGCAGAGCAGCGTTGTGCAGAGATTATCTCAATCACCAATGGCGTTCATCGGCCGACCTGGGTGGCAGAGCCATTTCTCGCCGAGGGGCTAGATCCCGATGGTGTGTGGGCTGCGCACTGTGCAGAGAAGCGGGCGCTGATCTCCTTGATTGAGGAGAGGACTGGCGCGCGGCTCGATCCAGAGGTGCTGCTGGTAGGCTTCTCTCGGCGGGCGACCGGCTACAAGCGGGGAAACCTGATTTTCTCTGACCCTCTGCGGACACAAAAGCTCCTTGACGGCAAAAAGATGCAGGTTGTTTTCTCGGGCAAGGCGCACCCGCGCGATCTTCAGGGGCGCCAGGTAATTGCGGAGCTGGTAAGGATGACGAAGGAGTTTCCGCGATCTGTGGTGTACCTCCCGGGGTACGACATGGAGATCGGCCGGGCGATGACCCGTGGGGCAGATGTTTGGCTCAACAACCCGAGGCGTCCGCTAGAGGCCTGTGGAACCTCGGGGATGAAGGCAGCCATGAATGGAGTCCTCAACGTCAGCATCCTTGACGGGTGGTGGCCCGAGGCGTGCGAACACGGCAAGAACGGCTGGGCCATCGGGAACGAAGAGCCGGCGTCCTCGGTTGAGGAGCAAGATAGGCGAGACGCTGCAAACCTGTACAGCGTCCTTGAGCAGGAAGTTGTGCCCACTTACTATGGGGACCGGAACCGCTGGAAGAGGATGATGGTTGAGAGCATCCGCTCGTGCAGCGAACAGTTTTGTGCCGGGCGGATGGTGCGGGAATACTTCGAGAAGATGTACCGCTGATGCCCGTAAAGGGGAGAGTCGCGCTTACGGGGAAGCTACGGCAACGCCTGTAGGGCGAGTCGATGCGCAGCTCACAGGGAGGTTGGCAGGCCGGCTGTTCGCTGCTCCGACTGCGCGATGAAGTGGCGGAGGTCCTCAAGAGAGCAATCACCCCTCTTAATGAGGCGGCTTATCGCTTGAGGAAGATCAGCGAGAAGCTGGGCGATCCTCAGGGCCTCTTGCGGCTCGTTGCTCTCGAGCTGCCTCACAGCCTCTGCCACCGTTGCCACGGTCACGGAGGGGTGGGCGTTGCAGGCAGTGATGACAGCATTCTCTACGTGAAAAAGCTGATGCTGCTTGAGGGCGGAAACGTGTCGCTTGATGACGCTTCGCAGTGGGGCAAGAGATGCGAGCTGAAACCACAGCGCCTCTCGAAGCGCAGCGGCTGACTCAGCGTCCAGCTCGGCACCCTCGCGCGGGGAGAGGTCCTTGAGGCTGTCCTGGCCGAACTTCGCAATCACGTTTGTGAACCGCGTCGACAGGTCGGCAGCGCTAGCAAGGTGGCTCGTCCAGAGGGGAGAGCTTGGGGGCGCAAGAGGGAGGAGTGCCAAGAACGCATCGAGACTCGCGGAGAACACGCCCGGATCGGCTTTTTCGAGCGACCGTTCGAGCGCTTGTAGCGTGGAGATAGCGAATTCCTCGCCCGTCGACGCCGCCTCTGCCCTCAGAGACGCGCAGAAGCCCGCAAGCTTCTGCTCCAGGGGAGAGTCTCCGAAATCAGATGGAAGAGCTGAAGCCCGGCGCAGCAGCTCCGGTGCGCTGCGGTCGGGCAACTCCAGCGCCTTAAGGCTGCGGATGAGGGAGGGGCACGTCTCATCGACAATGATGCGCCGGAACACGTGGCGGGCTTCCGCTCCGAGATGGGGCGAGATCTCCGCTGCAGCATCGCTGAGCTGCGCAACAGAGCGGATCAGCTCTTGCAGGTCGGGGCCCCGGCAGAAGGTTTTGGAGTCAAGGAGCTGCTCGACGTTTGAGCGGAACGCCTCACACATGATTCCAATCGAGCGCGCGACGCAAGCGCTCAGGTCCTGGTGGTATGCCCGCAATCCATCGACTCGCCTGCTGGGGTTGAGGTGCCCCCAGTCGCCCGCAAAGCAGAGGAGGTCAATCCACGCTGGAGTGCTCTTAATTGCAAGCTCCTCAAGCCTTCCCTTTACTACTAGGTCGCGTTCGGGATTGCCGGTGGGCTGGGTCTCGAGGGCGCCCTCTGGCGGAGCCTCTTGGGGGTTCAGGATCCCAACAAACGCGGCGAGCCCGTCGTTCTCCCCATGGAATCGAAGGAGGGAGAGATGCCTAACAAAGGCTAAAAAACCGGGGCCCAGCAGCCCGGAGGGATTCTCCTTTAGCTGGGCCAAATCCTTGGCGGCCTCGGGAATGATGTCAATCATCTGGTCGAGGATCAGAGAGCCCGGCTGTGGATCCTCGCTGGTCCAGGCAGCTGCCTCCTGAATCATCCCAAGGGTTGTTTCGATGCCCGAGATTCGGGTCGGCAGCTCCCGCATGAGGGCAGGAGCGAATTTGGCGAGGAAGCTTGTTGACGCTCCAGCGGGACCCTTCTGGAGGGCACGAAGGGCCGCCGCCGGATCTCTCGGACGGTCTTTCGGCACCGCAGGGAGCGGCAGGAGGCACGGATCGGGATGCCGATCGAGGCGTCCCTGCTGAAGGACTGAGTTGATCTGGCCAAGCAGCGAGAGCGCTACGGAGACGGCCTCATAGTCCCGGTGGACAAGGGAGCCTCGAGCGAACTCAGAGAGGGTGCCCACAGTGTTCTCAAGGGCCGACTCTCCGCGCTCGCAAAAAGTCAGGTGAGAGAGGACGTCGGGCGCGATCCACGAGAGCGCGCGCAGCTCCGTTAGGGTCTCTAGCAGCTCGTTTGCGGATCTGGAAGCTTGCCTAAGAGAGTTGCACCTGACGTCCTTTGAAAACTGGGAAAGCGATCGGGAGCGGTCCTTGATCCTCGCTCCAATGTTGCTCTTGTTCTCATGGAGGATAGCTGAGATTGAGGTGCGCAGCTCAAGATCGCTGGTGACAGGCTTGCCAGAGGACCACAGCAGCAGCTTGCTCAGGCGATCCTTGGACTGAACGGGGAGGACGCCGTTCTGGGCGAAGGCTGCGAGATCAGAGACAACGACCTCAAAGATGAGGGTCTTTAGGGCCTCCTTGCCGCGCTTGGAGGCGATAAACGATAGGGGAAGGACGAGCTCAACGAGCCCAGGATCGCTGCTCGCTGCAGCGCTCAAGGTTGCTGGTTGGCGCAAAGACTCTGGGATGAGGGACAGAACCCGCTGCCGTGCCTGCGGGGGAACGAGGATTACCTCCGCAGAGCTCGATGCTGCCGGCGAATCTGTCCGTAGGAGGGGAGTCGGGCCGGGGGAGCCACGCTGTCCCTCACTAGGGGCACCTCCGTCCCGGGATTTGGCCGGGGTATCGGGCAACTTAGGCTCCATACCTGGGCTAACTACGTCAGCTTGAAGGCTGTGTCAAAAGAGGTATAAGTACCTGCGGGTTCATCGCAAACGTTCGGTTGGAATCAGTTCGATGTGGGCTCTCCTAGGTTGACTGTGAACTACGAGTAGGCAAGGGAACTCGGCCCCCAACAGGCGCTCCCCTATGACACCGAAATCAACGATCTATCAATTTGATATCGACCTGTCGGATATCGATCGCGGAGTGTACCACTCCGCCAAGCTCCCGGTTGCGCTTCACCCCTCAGAGAGCGTTGATTTCATGCTCACCCGCGTTTTGGCGTGGGCCCTCGAGTGGAGCGAGGGAATCTCATTCTCCCGAGGGATCGGTTCGCCGGATGAGCCGACGATCTCTGTGAAGAGCCTGGATGGACGGTGCCTGGCCTGGATCGAAATTGGCACTCCGAGCGCGGAGCGGCTGCACAAGGCGGCGAAGGCCGCAGGTCGGGTGGCTGTGTACTGTCACCGCTCTGCGGAGGCCGCTTTTCTGCAGCTCTCTGAAAATGGTGTCCTGCGAGGCGATGACATCTCGTTTTTGGCCGTCGATGGCGCCTTTATCTCGAGGCTGGGCTCTCTGCTGGAGAAGCGCAACTCGCTGCAGCTCTCCCGTAGCGACGAACGGCTCTACGTTACGCTCAATGGCGAGAGCTCATCCTGCGCGTTGCATGAGCGAAGGCTCGGCCCCGACAAGTAGCCCCTAGAAGATAAGCTGAATGACCCCTCCAATGAGGCGGAATGGAAGGGCGAGCACGAATCCGATTGCATGAAAGGTGCAGCTGAGCACCCCACTGCAAGCCGGCGCACTGCTTTCAGTGACCGTTTCCGTCTCCTTGGTGACAACCTGGGTTGGAGCCGGGGTTCCCCCGGGAGCCACTGCCTGAGCCGGGGCTTCCTCACGGGTGACCGTGGTTGTTGAGGTAGTGGTCGAGCTGCAGCCAGAGAGCGATGCGACCAGCACAAGGGAATGGAGCGTGATGACGAGCGCAAGAGACGATTTCCTCATGGCGAGATCCCTACCACACAACTGGCGACCGGTGAAAGGCGTCTTGAAAACCGCAGCTACACCCGGCCGACGACGTATGCAACCCAGACTTGGCAGGGCTCGCCCCGCTCCTTTCGGGTGAAGCGGCCGCTTCCCCGACCATCTCGGGCTGTGCCTTCCCAGAAGACGAAGGCATCCTTGAACCCGGCGTCGAGCATCACGTCACGGACCTCTGCGATGCTCCACATCCTCCAGTCGTAGGTAAAGGCGCGCTTGCGAATCCTTCCGCCGAGGGGCTTGTAATGAAGGCTAAAGCGGGTGCGGTTGCTGATAGGGTCAAAGAACTCCTGCTCAAAATAGTAGGTCAGGCCCGGCAGGCGGCGCGTGTCTAGGGATGGCTCGTGGTGCTGTGGGCCGCCGAAGGTGTCTACGACGAACACACCACCCGGTGAGAGGGAACGCCGGCATGACTTGAAGTAGCGCAGGAGGGACTGCCGCGATTGAAGGCAGAAGTAGCTAAAATTGAGCGCGCAGATGACATCGGCCCGTGGCAGGGGCCCCTTGAGCACGTCACGCTGGTGGGCAATCACCCTGAGCTGGGCGTGGGCGTCGAGCGCTGCCCTGTGGTGATGGGCGCCGTACGCGAGCGGCTCGCGATCAATGTCGATACCGATTGCGCGCTTTTCAGGGCCGAGCTTCACCCACTCGCAGCAGAGCGCGTATGTTCCACAAAAATCCTCGCGCAGAGTCTTGGGCTCTTGTCCGCTCACGTCCCGGTACACAGCCGAGAGGAACTTTGCTTCGTCCCGAGAAGCCTGCACTGAGCGGGCATAGGCGTCGTACTTGTCAAATGGCCTTGCGGTTGATCCCATAAGCGGAGCTGGTCGGTTGCTTGGTGATAGGCGCTCCACTACCGCTGCCGTTGAGACCCCCTTTCTGGTCGCGGAGGACAGCGGTGCACTGACGCAGAACGCAGAACGGCAGATGATACCACCCTTGGGGTTCTTAAGGGATGATCTGGGCAGGAAGTCTCCAAAAAAGTTTTAGCGCGCTCTGCGCGTCATATGGTGCGGCGCTTTGCAGCGGCCGGCTAAAACGTCGATGTTGCAGCCGCTTACGTGCGGCAGAGCTTATGTTGAGGGCGCAATGCGTCCGGCATGGGTCATCGCCTTGGGCGTTAACGGGGAGACAGCAAACGCAAAAAGAGACTCGATTGGCCGAGCTATATGCATGTGGTCCTCCCCAAGAGCTTCTCGCTAAACGGTTGCCAGCCAGGGACGTGGTGCTAACCGATACGTGACCCCGTGCCTGCCCCAGGCACGCGGGTCTGGAAGCCAAAGGGGGCATGTGCCGTGTCTCGGTGGGCGCTTAAGGCGTCCGAGCGTGATTCTCGGCTTTGCGCCTTTTGCGGAAGATGGTTTAGTAAGGGGGAGGCTACAAAAGGGATCCTGCATATGACCTTACGACTCCTCCTGACGGCTTTCTTTTTCGCGGCAACGTGCGTCACTCCGTTGCGTGCGGGTGCTGAGGAAGACATGCTCCAGGACGGAGATGGCAGGAACGATGCTGGCGGCGACTTGGATGGGGATGAGGACGGAGATGATTCTGCGGCCTCAGACGACGGCCAGAGTGCCCAGGAGAAGTTTCGTGACCTCAACTCTCGCGCCGACGAGGCCGCTGAAGATGGTGATTTCGACGCTGCGATAGCCTTGTGGCAGGCAGCTGTGCCCTACGATCGATCCCCTTATGTGGAGTGCAGGGGAGCGCTGCAGCGGGTGTACATCCGAGTGGCGCAGCACGTAGACGAAATGGTGGCGCGAGGAGACCTGCTGCCAGGAGATGGCTTTCAGTGGTTTCAGGCCCGGAGCAGCAACCTGTGGGGAAATGACCCGTGCAACACGCCGTAAGGCACAGGGCGGCTGCGGCTACGGTAACGCTTTCATCTCGCCCATAAGTGGGTTAGAAAAGGCTCTCTGCCCGATTGTCGGGGATTCTGAGAGGCGCTCATGTCATTGGCTGAACTAGGGGTTCTTCCCCCAAAGGGATTTCGCGATATCTTGCCGAGAGAAACGGTCATTCGTGACCACCTGCTGCGCGTGATTGTAGAGACCTACAGGGGCTACGGCTTCGAGAGGATTGAAACGGCTGCGGTTGAAGACCTGCGCCGGCTCAGGCACAGCGAAGGAGGGGAGAATCTTGGGCTGATTTTCAAGATCCTAAAAAGGGGCGAGAAGCTTGATGTTGCGGCCGCAGCGCAGGATCCAGACTCACTCGCCGATCTTGCGCTACGGTACGACCTGACCGTGCCGCTTGCTCGATTCTTCGCCAACAACCGGGGCTCCCTGCCGCCGGTGTTTAAGGCGATTCAAGTGGGTCCGGTGTGGAGGGCGGAGCGTCCGCAGCAGGGGAGGTACCGGCAATTCACGCAGTGCGACATCGATGTGATAGGGGGCAGCTCACCGCATGACGAAATTGAGTTGATCACGGTCACCCTCGATGCCCTCGGAAGGCTGGGGCTGACAGGGGCGACAACGCGAGTCAATGATCGTCGTATCCTGCTCGCCATGTGCTCGAAATCTGGCATTTTCGAAGAGGAGACCGGCCGAGCCCTCGTGTCGTTGGACAAGCTCGATAAGGTGGGCCTTGCAGGGGTCGAGGAGCTGCTGCACAAGGATGGGATCAAGCCGGCTGCGATTGTGAGCTTTGTGGGCATCGCGCGGAGAATTGCCGCGGCGGCGCCGGAGGGGCGGCTTGAGGAGGCGCGGCGCGAGCTTGACGGGCCCGGCATGGCTGGAGTGTTCGATAGCCTGGCGATGCTCCTTGAGGCCGTACAGCCTGGCCTCAAGAATGGCAGCTCAGTGGTCTTCGACCCGTTTCTCGTGCGAGGAATGGGGTACTACACCGGTCCGGTCTTCGAGATTGGTGTAAAAGAGCTCACTTTTTCGCTCGCGGGCGGAGGGCGGTATGACAATCTCATCGGCAAGCTGTCGGGGGTCGACGCCACCGCCTGTGGTTTCTCAATCGGGTTTGAGCGGCTAGTGGCGGTTCTAGAGGAGCGGATGGCGGCTGCAGCCTCCGGCCGGAAGGTTGCGGTCTTGTACGACCGGGATGGAGACCCGCTGGGAGAGGTCCTAATGATTGTCCAAGATATTCAGCGCCAGGGAGGAATAGCCTCAATGTTCGCAGCGCCCAAGAATGTCAAGGCGATGCTCGATCGGCTTAAGCAGGCTGGCTATACGGAACTCGTCCGTTTTAAGAGGGGAGAGCCGCCGGTTTCGAAGCCGCTTCAATAGAAACGCCGCGTGCGGGCCAAGCTCAAGCGCGCGCTCGGGGTAACTGGCGGGGACCCGCCAGCGGCAGTAGTGCTTTTGAGGCCCGCCGATATTCTCCCTTTTCGCGGCTGGGGCGGGGCAGTAAGCTTCTAGGGCGCGTTATGGCATTGCAGAAGAGAGTGGTTGTAAAGCTAGGCACCCAGGTTGTTATCGACCAGTCTAATGGAGCGCCAGTTCTGCCTCGGCTCGAGGCGATCGTTAGGGACATAGCGCGGCTCCGGTCATCTGGCATCCAGGCAATTGTGGTCTCTTCCGGCGCGGTGGGAATGGGCCGGGCGGCCCTTGGCTTTCAGGGGGCACTTAGCCTGCCCGAAAAACAGGCCTGCGCTGCAGTTGGGCAGTCCAGGCTTATGGCCCTGTATGAGGGGATCTGTGCCTCCGCAGGCATGCGGGTGGCGCAGGTGCTCGTCACTGCGCAAGACTTCACGAGCCGGAGCGCGTACCTAAACCTTCGTAGCTCGTGTGATCAGCTGCTCTCACTAGGCGTGTTGCCGATCGTTAACGAGAACGATGTGGTCTCCACTGCGGGCATTCGCGATTCGGCGGGGCAGGATGTCGCGCCTGAGCGGCGCAGCTTTGATGACAATGACAAGCTTTCGGCTCTTGTTGCAGGCAAGCTGCTCGCCTCGACTCTCGTTATCCTGACGAACGTTGACGGGGTCTATACCGCCAACCCCCAAGAGGACCCCGGCGCGACCCGCATAGCACGGGTGGGAAGCTTTGCGGAGTTGGCGGCCATCTCCTGCTCGGGACGCTCCATGCTGGGCCGCGGCGGCATGGCATCTAAGCTGGAGGCTGCCAAGATTGCCGCGCTCTGCGGTGTGAGAACGGTGATTGCTTCGGCAGCGGTGCTAGAGCCTGTTATTGAGGCGGTTGCGGGCCGCTCGGGCACGACTGTTGATATTCAGGGAACGGGCGTTGGGTTGCTGAGCGGGCGCGAGCGGTGGATCGCCCTAGCATCGGGCTTTTCAGGGGTTGTGACCGTGAATCGCCGGGCGCGCGAGATCCTGGAGCGCGGCACGAGCAGCCTGCTTCCGGTCGGTGTGCTGAGGGTTGAGGGTGACTTCGGCTTGGGGGAGGTGGTGAGCATCATTGATGAGCTTGGGGAGGAGTTCGGCCGTGGACTTGCCAGCCAGAGGAGCAGCTCAGCGCGGCGGGTCGCAGGCTTACGGACCGATAGTGCGAGGCCCGAGTTGGCTTCTGATGAGAGGGACGAGCTCGTTCACCGGGATGACTTGGTGATATTTTCGGAGCGCCCTGATGCTGCGTGAAGCGCTTGAGCGGGTCGCCTCTGGTGCTGCCGCCCTGCGCGGGGCGGATGCGGGCGTTAGGTCGTCGATGCTCGAGGCTCTCGCAGCGGGTATTTTGGCGCAGCGGCATGAGATCTTGGAGGCTAACAGCGCAGACTGTGTCGAGCATGCCGCAGCGCTTTCTCCCTCCCTGGCTGAACGGCTCAAGCTCTCCGACGAGAAGCTGGACGTCGCTATTCGTGGCCTCAACGAGCTCACGGCGGCACAAGACCCCCTCGGCACGGTGCTGGCGCGCACGGAGCTGGATCATGGCCTCATACTTGAGAAGGTTTCTGTTCCCCTCGGGGTCTTCGCAGTCATTTTTGAGTCGCGGCCGGATGTCTTTCTTCAGGTGCTGGGGCTCGCGCTTCGGAGCGGGAATGGGGTTGTCCTTAAAGGGGGCCGGGAGGCCTCTGGCGCCCTGCGGGCGATGGAGCACGCCGCCAGGAAATGGCTGGCGCGGCGCGACATGTCGAGCGAGTGGTTTCTTCTCGTTGAGGGCCGGGAGGCGGTGAGCGACCTTCTGCAGCACGACGACCTGATCGACCTCGTTATCCCGCGCGGCTCAAACGAGTTTGTGCGCTCCATCCAGGCGGGTTCTCGCATTCCGGTGCTTGGGCATGCCGCTGGTGTCTGCCACCTTTACGTGCACTCCTCAGCCGACAGGTCCAAGGCGGTTAGGATCGTGGTTGACGCAAAGACGCAGTACCCGGCGGCGTGCAACGCGGTTGAGACTGTCCTGGTGGATGCAAGGGCTGCTGCTGAGGTGGTGCCGATGCTGTGCCGCGAGCTTGAGTTGGCCGGTGTTCGCCTGCATGGGTGTGATGCGGTTTGCAGCCTTGTGCCTGGCGTTGATCTGGTTCCCGCCGAGGGGTGGTCCAGAGAGTACGGCGCCCTTGAGATGGCCATGAAAGTTGTCTCTGGGATGCCGGATGCTGTTGCGCACATCAACCGCTACGGATCCCACCACACAGACGCAATCGTGGCCGAGGATGCCGATGTCAGTGAGGCTTTCATCGGGCTCGTAGACTCAGCCTGCGTTTTTGCTAACTGCTCCACCCGCTTTGCAGATGGCTACCGGTTTGGGTTCGGCGCAGAGATCGGAATCGGCACAGGAAAGCTTCACGCGCGCGGCCCGGTCGGAATCGAGGGATTGCTCACCTACAAGTACGTCCTGCGCGGCAGTGGGCAGGTCGTAAGCAGCTACGCAGCTGGCGGGGGATCCCAGTTTGCTTTCCGCCGCCTTCCGACCTGAAGTGGCTGCGCAAAACGAAATCTCACAGTAATTTCCAAGTTCCAACGTGCAGTTCCGTGCTGTCAGGCGAGCTCAACGAGCGCTAAGCATGCGGAATAGCCGGTCTGTGATCCGGCGCAGGGAGCGGCCTGGCTGGCTGATTACGATCATATATTTTTTTCCTTAGCAGAACCTGGCGGGCTTCGCGCGGGATCCGTACCTTTAGCTCGTGGGCATCGAAACACTTCGTTGTCCTGGTGAAGTCAGGTTTTTCAGGCAAGGTTTTAAGCCGGGCCGTCCCTCGCGGAGTCGTGGGGGACCGCTCTCGGCCCGCTCCCCGCACCCCCTGAAGGCTTGATGTCCTGCCGTGTCAACCAGGGGAGAGCAGGTAGCGTGAGCATGCAGCCGAGACGTCAGGACCACCCCGCAACAACAGTCACCCGAGCCCTCTTCGCAGCCCTTGCCCTGCTCTTGACAGCTAGAGGCGAGGTTGCCCATGCGCAGAGCTCGCCGCTGCCCGTCTTTCCCGGCGCGCTGGGCTTCGGAACTACCACCGTCGCGGGCTCAGGGCGCGGGACAAGCCCCCCAAAAACGTCGATTATCAAGGTTACAAACCTCAATGATTCCGGGACAGGCTCGCTGCGCGCGTGCCTGATCGCCTCCGGCCCGAGAACGTGCGTGTTCGAGGTGGCAGGCTACATAAATCTCCTTACAAAGATCACGATCAAGAACCCGAACGTGTCTGTTTTCGGCCAGACCGCTCCCTATCCTGGGGTGCAGGTTCGTGACGGCTCCCTCGTAGTTCAGGCCGATGATGTCCTTATCCAGCACATCGCCTCGCGCCCTGGTGATCGCAACCTCCCAACTGACGGTGGAAACGGGGTAAAGGCAAGCGACCGCGACGGCATGGGGGTCTGGGGGGTGAGCTCGTCAGATCCCGTCGAGCGAGTGGTGTTTGACCACGTCTCAATAACGTGGGGGATGGACGAGTCGATTTCGACGTACACCGGAGTGAACGGAACGGCTGACGGCACGACCCCTATCAGAAACCTTACAATCTCAAACTCCCTAATTGCGGAGGGGCTCAACAATTCCAACCACGGAGACACGGAGGGCAAGCACTCGATGTTTTCGCTGCTTGGATCGAATACGAAGAACATTACCTACTACAGGAACCTGATCGCGAACTCCAACGGCCGCCACATCCGGATGAAGAGCAATTCAGACGTGGAGTTTCTCAATAACTACGTCTACAACTTCGCCAACACGAGCACCTCGGGCTACAATCAGTGGAACCAGGACTACTCGTCCTCAGGCACCGGAAACCGGATCAATTTTCTTAACAACGTGTACCAGCGCGGGCCCACAACAGTAGACTCGGCTTCCCCGGTTTTCTACTACAGCAGCTCGACCCCGCAAGCATCAAAAGTCTACGTCGCGCACAACATAAGCTCTAATACTCGCCCTACCGACTCCGGCAGTGAATGGCTCATCGCAAACGCCAATGGAAAGGGGCTGCCGTCAAGCATGCAAGCGCTCTCCCCGGCATTTCCGCTGTCGAGCGCGGCAGGAAGCCTGGTGTCGCCTGGCAGCCTGCTCTCAACGATCAGCGGCGCTGTGGGCGCAAGGCCGTGGGGCCGCTATCCGCATGACCTTCGAATTGTGCGCGAGGTCACGACTAACACCGGCTCGCACAAGGACTGCACGACGACAAAAACCTGCTGCGTGACTAACACCGGCGGGACCGGCTTCTGTCCGACGCCGGGGAGGATCCTAATAGATGGCTCCATCAAGGACACGAGCAATCCCCGTGACGCATGGTCTGCCATCCCGGCGGCCACCCGAACGTTCGCCATTCCGGCGAATCCTCTCGCTGTCGCCCCGAATGGGTACACGAACCTAGAAAACTACGTGTTCTCGTTCACGTCAGACAGCGGTCCTGGGGGCGTCCTGCCAACGCCGACAGGCACCTCAACGCCAACCGCATCGCCTACAGCAACCCCGTCAGCAACGCAGACCTCTACTCCAACGTTTACGGTGACGTCGACCCCAACGGCTACTCCGACGCATACCTGGACGCCCACGGCGACCGCCACTCGAACCCCAACCCCGGTCGCCACCGATACGCCAACGCCGACTCCAACTGCGACGGCTACGAGTACCCAGACCCCGTCTGCGACGGCTACGACTGCCCCGCCAACCGCCACGGGCACCCCTATCAGTTCAGCGCAGAAGCTCTTTAGGGTGATTAAGGTCAACTCCCTTGAGGACTCAGGAGTGGGCACTCTTCGGGATTGCGTCGCCCAGCCTACTCCCCGGGTCTGCGTCTTTGAGGTCTCAGGCCGGATCAGGCTCAGCGATGACTTGGTAGTCACTGAGCCGGACCTGATCGTAGCGGGGCAAACCGCGCCACACCCGGGAGTAATGGTGACCAACGGGGGCTTCAAGATCACAACGCACGATGTGCGCATAGAGCACCTCGCGCTGCGGAGCGGGGATGATGCAGATGGGACAGATCCTGCGTACCGACGCAGCATCAAGGTCCAGGGCTCTGCGGCACAGCGCGTTACCCTCAAGAACTTGTCAATGTCGTGGGGCGTGGACTCGAACCTAGTTACTGTCGGAGGGATCAAGGATCTGCTGGTGAAGGATTGCATCATCTCAGAGGCCCTCTACCGCTCTATTCATCCGCTCGGCCCGAGGGGCAATGGAGTGCTCGTTGGAGAGTCCGCCCGGTCAGTCATCTTCCAGGGCAACCTCCTCGCCGCGAACTATGACCGGAACATCCGGTGGAAGTACGATACGAGCGGAGAGATGGTAAACAACGTCGTCTTCGGCTGGGGCGGCACAAGCTCGTGGAATACCACCAACGTGTCTGATCCGGATGGGTTTGACGTGCCGGTGTACCTGGATGTCATCGGAAACGTTTACCTCCCCGGCCCTGAGGGGTACAGGGATGCCTATGCAGTCTATTCGAGCCGGACCGCGGCGGGGACCAGGATCTTCATCTCTGACATCATCGC
>JAFMJG010000196.1 GCA_017853605.1 bacterium | reverse complement strand
CCCCTCCTGCGACGGACGGCCCCGGGCTACTGCCGCATAAAACCGGGCTGCAGAAAACGCCGACGCACGGAGCGTCCCGCCCGGCGGCATCGCCCCTGGCATGACTGGCTGCTGAGGGGCTCCTGTAGGGCCTTTCGCCATGTCTCGCCCCTCTTGAGCGAGCCCTGCCTAACGGGAGAGCTTCGCCTTGATGTTTTCTATCCGGTCGATGACCGTCTTCTTGTAGCTCTCAAGGAGGCTGGCAGACTCCGCCTCAAAGCGCATCACAAGAACCGGCTGCGTGTTTGAGGCCCGCACCAGGCCCCACCCCTTGTCAAAGGTCACCCGAACGCCATCAATGGTGTCGACCGCGTGCTCGGGGAAGGCCGATTGGGCCTCCTTGGCGATGGCGAACTTAATCTCTTCTGGGCAGTCAACGCGGATCTCAGGGGTAGACAGCATGGCCGGAAGCCCTTCCAGGAGCGACGACATCGGGCCCGAGTGGCGGCTCACAATTTCAGCGAGACGCCCCGAGGAGTACAGCGCATCATCGAAACCGAAGTACCGGTGCTTGAAGAAGATGTGGCCGCTCATCTCGCCGGCGAGGTCGCCGTGTGACTCCTTCAGCTTGCCCTTAATGAGCGAGTGGCCGGTCTTCCACATGATAGCGTTAGCGCCCCTTTTCTTGAGGTCATTAAAGAGGAGGCTTGAGCACTTGACGTCGCCAATGATCGTCGCTCCCGGCTTCTCCGCAAGGATCGCGCGGCCGTAGATGAGCAGCAGCATGTCACCAAAAACGACCTCTCCCCGCTCGTCAACCACTCCGATGCGATCCGCGTCGCCGTCCCAGCCGATTCCAAAATCGGCGCCGTTGTCCCGCACCGACTGAATCAATGCCTGGATGTTCTTGAGGACCGTCGGATCGGGATGATGGTTCGGGAACCTGCCGTCCGGATCGCAGAACAGCTCGATGACCTCAACGCCAAGCCCCCGGAGCACCGCCGGGCCGACCATGCCGCCGACGCCGTTGCCCGCATCCACCACCACCTTGAGCTTCCGCTGGCCCATGTGGGGCCTGCAGTTGTCTATCAGGGCATTAATGTAGGACTGCTGGACCTGGATTGACGAAATAGTTCCCCGCTTGGGGGCCGTTGGCTTGCTGAGCACCCGCTCGCAGCGGGCCTTGAGCCCCTGGATGTCAGAGCCCGAGAGCGTCTGCTTTCCGAGCAGGATCTTGAAGCCGTTCATGTCGGGAGGGTTGTGGCTGCCGGTGACCTGGATGCCCCCGCCGAGGTCCTGGGAGAAGACCGCATAGTACAGCTGGGGAGTTGGCCCCATGCCCGTGAGCACTACATCGAGGCCCTCGTCAGCAAGCCCCTCGGCCAAAGCCTGGGCATACTCGGGCGAGCTGAGCCGGCAGTCGTGCCCTACGCCGATCCTGTTCATTCCGTTCTCTGCGGCCAATGTCCCGTACGCGCGGCCCAAAACGCGGGCAAACTCGGGCGTGAGCTCTGTCCCTACCGTGCCGCGGATGTCGTACTCCCTGAAAATAACCGGGTTAATTTTCATGCTTCTCCCTCTCCTCGTTGGCCCCTACAGCTTCTTGTCCACAGAATGGTTCTTAAACAGGTCATTAATGAAGAACGAGGACATCCGGTCGCGGGACTTCTGCTTCTGCAGGTCCGCCTTGACCAGCTGCCGGATAGCCTTCTCTCGCTCCTCGTTGTCGTCATCATCGATCGCCGAGAAGCGTTGCTCAACAAGAAAAAACTGGACACCCCGCTCGTTGGCGATGGGCCTGGTGTGGGAGCCCTCCTCAAGGGGGCCCACGGCCTCGAGGATCTCGGGGCTCAAGTCCTGCTCGACCACGAGCCCAAGAGAGCCCCCGTCGGAGCTGTTTGGCCCATCAGAGAAGCGCCTCGCAACGTCTGCAAAAGGGTCGCCGGCGTCGAGAGCGGCCACCACCTCTGCAGACTTTGTCTGCACCTGCTCAGCTGTGCGGCCCTGTGCGGAGATCGAGATGATCGAGAGCTTGAGTGTCGTGCCGCTGTGGTTGAGCTCAGGGTGGCTGGCAACGTACTCGTCAACTTCGGCATCGCTGACAGTCGTGCCGCCTTGCATGAGCGAGGTCGCCAGCTTCGTGCGCAGGATGTCGAACTTCACCTGCTTGCGGTAGCCATCTATGGACTGCCCCTCCCTGCGCAGCTCGGCCTCAAACTCCGGCCTCGAGAGCGAGTTGCGAGCAGCCACCTCGTTGATGTACTCCTCGACCTCCGCATCCGATATCGAGACCTTTTTTGCCGATGCCTCAAGCTCGACCAGCTTCTCAAGGATCATTCCGTCGAGGGTCTTTATCGCCTCTTCATCCTTGGCAGCCTCCCGGAGCGACACGCGCCGGGCGTGGGGAAGGCGAGCGTTTAGCTCGCTCAGCGTGATGGGCTTGTCATCAACGGCGGCCACGATCGCGTCGATAACGACCTCCTGGCCGCCTGAAGAAGGCGCTGGCTTCTTGCCCTCAGCCCCAGCAGGGCAAGGAGCAACGATGAGAAGGGCAACGAGGGCCCATTGAGCTGAAAAGCGCATACGGACGGGATGTTAGTAGGTCCGCGGATGAGGAGCAAGGGCGGCGCCTTCAGGCCTTGCCAGGCGGTGCGGTTCCCGCAGGACCGTCGAATGCCACCCGCTGCAGCGCCTCACCGGCGCGCTGCATGATCTCCGTCAGGGAAGGGGATGCTTCATCCTTCAGGAGGAGTGACAGGGTGTTCCCGCGGCCAAACCGGAACGACTGCGGCTCCCGCTGGACAAGCTGGAGCGCCTTGAGCCCATCAACGCGAGTGTTCGCTGTTGGCTTATGGCCATCCCTCAGCAGCGCCAAAGGGCTAAAGGTCAACGACACCTTATGGGGGGTGATCTCAGACTTGGCCACGCCGAATGAGCGCAGCATCCCACGGTAGCGCATGAGCAGGAAAAGGTTCTCCACCTCCACCGACCCCGGCCCGAAACGGTCCTCCATCTCGCGCTGGAGGTCGCTGGCCTCGTCGTCGTTCCGGATATTGGAGAGGCGCTGGTACAGCACCAGGCGTTCGCCGATGTCTGGCACATACGCCTCAGGGATGAACGCGTCGACTCCTATGATTTTAACGTCAGGATCGATAATGTCCTCGAGCAGCGGCTCCTCGCCCTTGAGGTCTGCAACGGCCTCCTGAAGGATTCGGCAGTACATGTCGAACCCTACGGAGAGCACGTTGCCTGACTGCTCCCTGCCAAGCAGGTTTCCGGCGCCGCGGATCTCCAGGTCCCGGATGGCCAGGTTGAATCCGGCTCCCAGCGTGTCGAGCGACTGAAGAACCTTGAGGCGCTCGTGGGCCTCGCCAGTAAGAGAGCGGAGGTGCGGGACAACGAGGTAGGCGTACGCCTGCCGCTTCGAGCGCCCCACCCGGCCGCGCAACTGGTACAGCTGCGCAAGACCGAACTGGTCTGCCCGGTCGATGATGATGGTGTTGGCGTTCGGGACATCAAGCCCGGACTCGATGATGGTCGTCGAGACGAGAACGTCTGTTTCCCGCTCGATAAACCGGCGCATGATCTGCTCCAGAGTC
>JAFMJG010000071.1 GCA_017853605.1 bacterium | reverse complement strand
CCTCCAGGTAAGCGAGCAGGCCGGCCTCTACTCAATACTTGAGCTGGGCAGCAAAGGATCCTCTCCGGCTGGTTACTACTCAAAGTATGCCTTTGGCGTTTGGCACTGTTCGGGAGAGTTCACTGACGTCGCTGGAGACAGCAATAACTCGAACTTTGGGACATACCTGCTTGGCGAGCAGGAGCTGTGGAAAGAGCAGGAGGCTGGCGATCAAGGCTTTGGCGCCTTCGCCCAGGTGGGCCAGGCGCAGCAGGACCGAAACCTCAACCCGTGGTACTTTGGGGGAGGGGTTCGGTACAAGGGGCTAGTGCCGGGCAGGGACAACGACGTCCTGGGGTTTGGGCTAGCGATGGCGACTTTTGGCGCTACTGCGCGCGCCGGAGTGCCCGGAATTGAGAGCAGCGAGCGGACGTTTGAGCTAAGCTACAGGGCGCCGATCAACTCGTGGCTTACCGTGACGCCTGATGCGCAGTTTGTCATTGATCCCAGCGGCAATCCAAACTTGGAAAATGACCTTATCTTGTACCTTCGCACTGAAGTTGGCCTTTAGCGTGGCGTGCCGCGCAGCGCCGCTACACTGGGCGCTTATTCGCGGGCAGGATCGTCTTTCTAATGCGGATGGATTGGGGAGTGACCTCAACGAGCTCGTCGTCCCGAATAAATTCGATAGCCTTCTCTAGTGTAAGCGGCACGACTGGCGAGAGGATCACGTTCTCGTCCTTAGCGGCTGCCCTGATGTTGGTAAGCTTTTTCTCGCGGCAGATATTGACGTTTAAGTCGTTATCGCGATTGTGCTCCCCGACAACCATCCCCTCGTACACGGGATCTCCCGGGCGGACAAACATGACGCCGCGCGGCTGCAGGTGAAAGATAGCATACGGAATCGCCTCTCCCTGCCTATCTGCCACAAGGGAGCCAGAGAGCCGCGAGACAAACTCGCCCTTAAACGGCTCGTAGCCCTTGAGGTATGAGTTCATAATGCCCGTCCCTCTTGTGTCTGTGAGGAACTCGTTTCGGTAGCCGATGAGGCCGCGCGACGGGATCTCGAACTCCAGGCGAACCCGCCCCGAGCCGTGGTTGACCATATTGACCATCTTGCCGCGGCGGATTGCGAGCTTCTCGGTGAGGATCCCGATGAACGCCTCGTCGCAGTCAATGACGAGGTGCTCAATCGGCTCGTGCTTCTGGCCGTCGATCTCCTTGTAGATGATCTGTGGTCGGCCAACCGTCAGCTCAAAGCCCTCTCGGCGCATCGTCTCAACCAGAATTGCCATCTGGAATTCGCCGCGGCCCCGCACGAGGACGCTCTCGTCCTCCTTTGAGTCCTCGATCTTGAGCGCCACGTTAAAGAGCGCCTCCTTATGGAGCCTGTCCTTTATCTTCTGCGGCTGGACGAGCTTGCCCTCCTTCCCAGAGAAGGGGGAGGTATTCGCCGTAAACTTCATCGAGATTGTAGGCTCATCGACCACGATTCGGGGGAGTGCCTGAGGGTTCTCGACCGTGCAGATAGTGTCGCCGATGGAGACGTCCTCGATGCCCGAAAGGATGATGATCTCTCCCGGCTCAGCCTCATCGACCTCTTCGAACGAGATGCCCTGGTACACCTGCAGCTTAGTAACCCGCAGGGCCTCCGGCTTGCCGCTTTCGCCAATTCTTGCGAGGCGCTCATTCTTGCGGGCAGAGCCGTTGAACACCCGACCGATAGCGAGGCGGCCCAGGTAATCGGAGTACGACAGGTTGGACACAAGCATCTGGAATGGCTTGGAGGGATCGTATGACGGCCCTGGGATGTGCTTGACGATAGCATCGAAAAGAGGCGCCAAGGTCGTTCCCCGCTCATCAAGCGATGTCTGCGCTATTCCGTCCCGCCCGATCGCGTACAGAAGCGGAAAGTCGAGCTGGTCCTCGGTGGCATCGAGATCGATAAAGAGATCGTATACCTCGTTAAGAACTTCCTGCGGCCGGGCATCGTGGCGATCGATCTTGTTGATGACAACGATGATAGCCAGCCTGTTTTCAAGAGCCTTGCGGAGCACAAAACGGGTTTGGGGCAACGGGCCTTCCGAGGAGTCAACGAGCAGCACCACGCCATCCACCATGCCGAGGGCGCGCTCCACCTCGCCCCCGAAGTCAGCGTGGCCAGGGGTGTCGAGGATGTTGATCTTGGTGTCGCCCCACTTCACTGAGCAGTTTTTGGCGGCGATGGTGATCCCGCGCTCCCGCTCTAGGTCCATGCTGTCCATGACCCGCTCTGCAACCTCCTGGTTTGAGCGGAAGAGGCCGCTCTGCCGGAAGAGGTGATCAACCAGGGTTGTCTTGCCGTGATCGACGTGCGCGATGATCGCGATGTTGCGGATTTTGCTGTTTATTGACCTGTTTGCCTGTGACATGCGGGGGGCATGGTAGCTTGCCCTGGGTAATTACTCAACTTTTGGCCAATGAGCCGCAAATGGAGGCAAAAGCGCCGGGCGGGTGCGCTCCAACAGGGATAGCTTCTTCCCTGCGTGGAGAACTTTGTGTAATCGAGCTTTGGGCCTTGCGTAGGCCTGGCCCTCCATAGCATGGAGGGCAAAACAGGCGCATCCAAGAGGCTTGCCATGACTTTTTCAAAAATCCCGCTTGCCACCCGCATCTTGGTAGGCCTTCTCTTTGGCGCAGGCGCAGGGCTCGTTGCTGGGCCGAAAGCAGCTGCCCTCGGCGTGGTAGGCAAGGTTTACATCGATCTCATAAAGATGATGGCGATACCCCTTGTCTTCCTGAGCATCACTGATGCCGTTATCTCAACAACCATATCCTGGCGCGGCGCCGGCCGTTGGCTGCTCATTATCGCAGTCAACACATCCCTGGCGCTCATGCTGGGCCTTGCTATCTCAAATACCTTTCGGCCAGGCGACGGGTTTCTCGGATCGGCGAGGGGCGAGCTGTCCCAAGCTCCGGTGGAGGTGGCCCTTCCGAGCTTGGCATCTGTGCTCGATACAGTGGTTCCCAACAGCATCATTCAGCCCTTTGCCGACAACAATGTGCTCTCGGTCGTCCTATGTGCCCTCCTCGTGGGAGCGGCAGTCCGCCGATATCGCAAGGAGAAGGAGAGAGAGTGTGCAACGGAGCCGGCTTTTGCGGAGCTGCGAGGGGCGCTCTCCGTCCTCTCGATAATGCTTCTCTGGCTCGTTCAGCTGGTTCCCTTGGCGGTTCTTTGCGTTACGGCCAAGACAGTGGGTGAGCACGGGTTTGCGCCGTTCAGGAACCTGACTGAGTACGTGCTGCTGGGATGCCTCGGAATGGCGGTGCAGTCCGTGTTGGTCTACTCGGCCTGGATTTGGGGTGTGGCCAGGGTTCCGCTAGGCCGCTTCCTGCGTGCTGCCAAAAAGCCTGTCGTATACGCGTTCGGAACCAACTCCAGCCTCGCGACGCTTCCGCTAACGCTCGATGCCCTCGATGAACTCGGCGTCTCAAAGGGCGCATCCCGGCTTGGGGCATGTATCGGCACCAACTTTAACAACGATGGGATACTGCTCTACGAGGCCATGGCAGTTCTCTTTGTTGCTCAAGCATACGGAATTGAGCTGTCGCTAGGCCAGCAGGCGGCAGCTGCGGCGGTGAGCCTCGTCGCTGCTATCGGAGTCGCGGGGGTGCCAGAGGCAGGAGTAGTGTCTCTGTCTCTTGTGCTGTCTGCAGTGGGGCTTCCCCTGGAGTTTGTGCCGCTTCTTTTAACCGTGGACTGGATTGTGGCGAGAATGAGGTCGGTGACAAACGTCTTGAGCGACATGACGGTTTCGGCCGCGATAGATGGCCTATCGAGTAGCCGTTAGGCATGCCTGGGCGTAAGGGCAGGCTTGCTGCGCTTGGCTCTCGCTACACGGCTCGCGCTAGTGGAGCGCGCTCCCCCCGTGGCGCTCGCTCCGAAAAGTAGCGAGCCGCAAGAAGGTCAGCCGCATGCTCAGCGCCAAGCTTGAGGTTTCGGATGATCGGCTCCTGTCGTGCCTTGAGCGCTGCCCGGTTGTTCCACGCCTCGGTGAGCCGTGCTCCGAGGTACTCTTCGGTGAGGGACGCCAGCTCAAGGCCGTAGTCCTCACAATCGAGAAGCCGCAGGTATCCCCGAACCTTAGGGGCATAAATCAGTCCGACAACGGGGATTTCTACAGAGCTTGCAAGCACAATCGAGTGAAAGCGCATCCCCACGAGGAGGCCACACCGCCGAAGCACGGCCTGAATATCATGGCTCAGGTAGTGAGAGTTAGTAATGATGTGGCCCCCAGAGAGCTTGGCTAGCTCTCGGCAGGTCTCCTCATCCATCGGATGCGTGCAAACGATCAGAGGCTGGAATCGATCCTCAACGGACTCCTGGGCCTTCTGAATGCCGCGAGCCACCATCGAGAGGAACGCGCCAGGCTCAGCGAGCCTCTCTTTCTCGGAGAGCCAGGAATCAAGGTAGCTCGTGGCGTTAATGGCAAGAACCGGCCTCAACGGATCGAGGCCGATCTCCCTCATGATCGCCAAGGCGGCCCCGTCTGAGGATACCGGGTTAATGAACGCGGCGTCTCCCGTGAGCTCCACCGGCTGGGTCACCCCGATCTCTTTGGTAAGCTTTTCGCTGTCCCTCTCCCTCATCATCACCAGATCGCAGGAGTTGATGGTCCACTTTGCCAGCAGCCTGCTGATCCAGCTTGGAAAGGGGCCGATGCCCGTGCTGTAGCACACCATCTTGCACCCTAAGAGCCGTGCGAGCGGCGCCAGGAAGACCAGCGTGATGAGGTAGTTGAAAGCAGGGTTGAAGAGCTTCTTGCCAAAAATGATGCCGTCGCAGATCAGCGCACAGTCGCTCTTGGCAAGACAGCGCAGGGTTGGCAGCCCGAGGAGCCGTATGCTCAAGGTCCACGGCATGACGTTCACAGCCTTGACGTTGTAACGGCTGCCGTAGTGCTCCTTGACCCAAGAGGGCTTTATGGTAGGCACGAAAAATTCCGCATCGGGGAGCCGCTTTGAAAGGCTCTCCAGTATGCTCGACATAATCGCCATATCGCCGAGGTTGCGCCCGGAGTTGTTGCCGAGCAGCGTGATGCGGGGATGGGAGCCTCTCATGTGGGTAATCCTGCCTACTAATTGAGCCCCTAGTTGTATTGTTCTTGCCGACGGTTATCAAGCCGGCCTCCCCGTGCTGCCTGACAGCGCGCCCGGCGGGCCCTCAATTCATCGGGGATATCAAGGGGTCAGCAAGCGTCACCGCTTCCTGGCATGCGGCAGTAGTTTTGTTGACGGGCATGTTTGGAGCTGTTACTTAGCCCATAACCTGCGAGCGCCAGGGAAGAACGGTGCAATTCCGTCGTGGTCCCGCCGCTGTAACCGGAGTCTTTGCTCTCAGCAGCCCACTGCCATCGCGGCAACGCGTAGCGGGAAGGGCGAGCATACATGTCCGGAAGCCAGAAGACCTTCTCGCAGGGGCAGCAGTCTGCGCGTTTTTAACGCCCCGGCTCCGCCCGGCTCGAGCCCTCGTGGATTGGGGCTTTCAGCCGACAAGCATACTAGGATTGTTTAGGGAGCTTGCGTGGCAGCGCGCTTGGGTCTCTTTGGGAGCGCGGCATGCGCTGCCGCTACAGCGTTTGTCGTGGCGGCCTGTGCTGCCGAAGCCCAGGAGGACAACTATACCTCAGCCGACGGCACCGTTGATCAGATAGTGGTCACCGGCACCCGCCTTGAGGCTACCGAGAAGACGGACGGCAGTGCTGTCACGGTTCTCGGCCAGCAGCAGCTCGAAGATGGGCAGTACAGGAGCGCTGTTGATGCCTTGCAGCAGGTGCCTGGCGTTGACGTTGTCCAGAGCGGCGGCCCCGGCAGCAATGCGTCCGTATTTATTCGCGGCGCTGACAGTGGCCAGACCTTGGTGATGCTTGACGGCATCGAGCTCAACAATCCCGCATCCACGAACCGCTCCTTTAACATGGCGAACCTTACCCTCGAGAACATAGAGCGAATCGAGGTGGTCCGCGGCCCGCAGAGCACGATCTACGGGTCGGATGCGATGGGGGGCGTCATCAACCTAATCTCCAAGAAAGCCGAGAAGGGGGTGCACGTGAGCGCGACCTCCGAAGCAGGCTCCTTTAGCTCATTCAACCAGCTCGCCAACCTCTCGTACGGCAGCGACCCCCTGGATATTGGAGTGGGGCTCACGCAGCAGAACCTGGGCAGCGTCTCGGCGGCGAGCCAGGCCTACGGAAATGGCGAGCCGGACAGGTACAATAACACCTCGCTCTCAACCCGACTGCGCGCTCGGCCCTCGGAACTTTTCGATCTCGCATCAACGCTCCGCTACACAACATCCTCTGACGACCTCGACAACTTCGGCGGCAGCGGTGGTGACGATCCAAATCGAGCGCTCGACTCAGACGAGCTTTTTACGCGAGGAGACCTCACCGGGCACTTCTTGAACGACACGCTCACCCCGACGACGTACGTGAGCTACACCCGGCAAGTTCTTTCTGACACAAATTTTCCGGATGAATTAAGCCTCGACGTTCTTGACTCTTCCTACAACGGGGATGTGCTTACCTATGGGGGACGGGTGACGTGGGCCCCTAAGCCCTACCTTTCGATGGTGGGCGGCGCCGAGAGCCAAATAGAGCGGGCCTCCTCGTACTACTTCTCTGATGGGGCTTATGGCCCCTTTACTGATGAGCTTCTCGGGACCTCTGCCCAAGATGATGCCTACTTTGCGGAGTCTCGTGTCTCATACGCGGAGCAGCTTTACGTGGATCTCGGCGTGAGGCACGACCAACACTCTATCTTCGGAAACCACACGACATTTAAGGTTGCGCCGGCGTGGTTTGTTGCGCCGAGCACCAAGATCCACGCCTCAGTGGGCACGGGGTTTAAGGCCCCCTCTCTCGTGGAGCTCTACTCAAGCTACGGCAACCCAGACCTAGAGGCTGAAAAGAGCGTCGGTTGGGACATCGGCGTAGACCAAGATCTTCTCGCAAAGCGCCTCAACCTCTCGGCCACGTTCTTTCGCAACACCTTCGACAACTTGATAACATTTAACCCCGCGACCTTTATTCTCGAGAACATCGAGTCTGCAGAGACAGAGGGTCTAGAGCTTGCCGGGAGCTCGACGGTCACTGAGGCTCTCTCGCTGCGAGTGGCGTACACTTACACAGACACCAGGAACGACCAGACAGGGGAGTCCCTGCTGCGCCGGCCCCGAAACAAGGCCGCCGTTACGGCGGTCTTCACCCCGACCAGCCGCATCCGCGCGCAGCTTCAATGGCGCGTGTTTAGCTCCCGGTTTGATTATGACTACAACGCATACCCGCCTAGCCGGATTACCCTCGGAGGATATGGGGTGGTGGACCTTGCGGTTTCCTACCAGCTAAGCTCAAGCGTGGAGATTATTTCGCGCATCAACAACATGTTCGACAAGGAGTATGAAGATGTGTACGGCTACGGGACGCTGGGTGCGGCGGCGTATGGCGGCCTAAAGGTCAGCCTATGAGGCTTGGTGGTGCGGCATGGTGCTAGCAGCGGCACAGTGGCTCTTGCTCGCGGGTGCGGCGCTGATCGCCGGGCTTCCGGCTGAGTCTTTTGCGGAAGGCGAATGCCGCCGAATCGTTTCGCTTGCCCCGAGTGTTACCGAGACCCTCTTTGGAATCGGGCTTGGTGATCACGTGGTGGGCCGCACAAAGTTCTGCCGCTACCCTCCCGTGGCGGAAGCTATTCCACCGGTCGGAGGCTTTTTTGACCCGAGCGTTGAGATGATTGTGTCGCTCAAGCCGTCCCATGTCGTTGCGCTTAAGGAGAGCCTTCCAGCCGTGGAAGCGCTCGGTCGCCTCGGAATCCCAGTGCTCGTCGTCGATCACTCAAGCGTGAGTGGAATACAGGAAAGCATCCGCAGTCTCGGGGCAGCTTGTGGCGTTTCGGCTCGGGCTGAGGCGCTGCTGGAGGCGCTTAGGGCCAGAGAGGAGCGGGTGAGGGCGGGGCTTGGCCAGCTTGCCCACACCACCCGCACCCTCGTTGTTGTGGGCAGGGCAAAGGAGGGCAGCCAAGTTACCTCCCTCTACGTGTCAGGGAGCGACGGCTTTTACTCTGATGTGCTTCGGCTCGCTGGCGCCCAAAATGTCAACGAGAAGCCGACGGTGTCGATCCCCATCGTCTCGCCGGAAGGGCTGCGGGCCCTCAATCCCGATGCAGTTGTTGAGATCGTGAGCGAGGACGATGAGCCTGAAGGTGAACAGGGAGCCCCGCTCTTGCCCCGCCTCCTGAGCCAGTATGGTGGCCCAAAGAAGCCGGTGTTTGTCCTGTCGGATGATTTTGCAAGTGTGCCGGGCCCAAGGTACATAGAGCTGGTGGAGAAGCTTGCGGCCTTGCTGCATGGCGAATTGGGGGCAGGGGAATGAAGCCTACGCATGCGTTGGAAGTAGAGAGGCTCTCGTTGCAGAGGGGGGGGCGAACCGTCATTTCCTCCGTCTCATTTGACCTGGACAGAGGGGAGAGGATTGCGATCGTCGGGCCCAACGGCGCAGGCAAGACGACGCTGATGCGGGCCCTGGCAGGCCTAGAACCGGGATACTCCGGCTCTGTGCGAGTGGACGGGGCTGAGGTGCGCGGCCTCTCGCCTCGGCAAGTGTCGAAGCAAGTCGGGCTTGTCCCGCAACGGATGCCTCACCTCCCGCCCTTCACTGTCGAGGAGTTCCTCAATGTGAGCGGCAGCACGCGCCTTGCGGAGGCATATGGCCTCGTGGATGGCTTGGAACAGCGGCTTCTCCCCCAGCTCAGCGGCGGAGAGCTGCAGAGGGTCCTCATCGTGGGTGCGATCGTTCAGGGAGCCTCGATTCTTCTCCTCGATGAGCCGACCGCGAGCCTGGATCCGGTTGGGCGGCGGCTTGTGGAAGACCTCCTTGGGCGTTGCCACGCAGAGCTTGGGCTCTCATGCGTGATGGTCACTCACGACATCTCGCTCGCCGTGCGCAACAGCGGCCGCATGATTATCATGGCCGGCGGCGCAGTCACCTGGAGCGGGCCGGTGCAGGATCCCGCCCTCCCTGAGCGCCTGGAGGAGGGGTATGGATGCCGTTTCTTGCGGGTGGAGCATGAGTTGTTCATGTCGCCGTTGGTGGTTCCGGCTTGAGGCATGCGGGGCACAGGGATGACGATGGGAGCGCGGCAAGATTGGAACACGAGATCGGCAGCTCTCTTGGCTGCTCTCAGCATCCTTTTGGCTGGATCCCTGGCGGCAGCCGCCCACTATGGGGTGTCTGCCCACTCCTGGAGCGATGCTTGGTCCAGCGATGAGGCCCGAGAGGTCGTGCTCGGCCTCCGGCTGCCCCGGGCGCTCTTCGGCGCCATCGTGGGTGGCACCCTGGCGGTTATCGGCGCCGCGTACCAGGCGCTCTTTCGCAATCCCCTGGCGAGCCCTTTCTCGCTCGGCGTCTCGTCAGGAGCGGCGCTCGGCGCCTCTTTCGCCATCTTTCTCGGCAGTCGCGCTGGATTTGGGGCCGAGACGGGGTCTGTGTTGGCCGCCGCGCTCAGCATACTGATAATTGTGCTCTTGAGCCGAGCCCGCGGGCTGCAGTCTCAAGACTCGCTGCTTCTCGTGGGAATCGTATTTTCGTTTTTTTGCTCAAGCGTCCTCACCCTTCTCCAGTACATGAGCGACTATGCGCAGCTCTTTCGGGCGACCCGCTGGATGCTTGGCGGAGTGCCTGTGGTGTCATGGGGGACGGTTGTCGTGGGGGCATTGCTTGCCGTGGCCACCACAGCCTGGCTCTGGGGCAATCACCGCGCCCTAGACCTGATGCTTTTTGGAGACGACTTTGCTTACGTGAAGGGAATCAGCCCGCGGAGCTTCTCTCGCCTTACCTTCATAGTAACGTCGATCGCCGTAGGGTGGCTCGTGGCGCAGTGCGGAGTGATTGGATTTGTGGGGATCATCGTTCCCGCCTCGGTGCGGCTCATAGTTGGCCTCCACCACACGCGCGTCATCCCCGTGAGCTTCCTCATGGGAGCGGTGCTCGTTGTCTCTTGTGACCTGGCTGGGCGCCTGGTTACTCCCCCCTTTGAGGTGCCGGCCGGGGTATTCACGGCAGTGTTGGGCGGCCCGCTTTTCGTTTTTCTGTTGCTGCGAAGCAACAGGGAGATCCTTTAAAGGCACAAAGATGTGGGGGCGGGCCCGCGCGTGGTTTTTCGGCATGCAGCGGGCAGGCTGCCCCTGACGGGCCGAAACAGATCCTGAGTCCGCCTGTCGCAGCAGGCCGGGCGCAGGCACTGCGTAGGAGGCCGGTTAGTGCCAGCAATTCAGTTAGTTGCAGGGCTTTTGAAGCGTTGCAGCAGGCGCATTCTTTCAGGCCTGCCCAGGGCCTGCCGCGACCTCGAAGGCAGGTAGGCAGTGAGCTGCGCTGGGCTTGCGCACGGATGGGGTTGTCGTGAGATGGTACGCCGACAGGAAGGCACAGCATGAACCCAGCAGAACCGGGAGCAACTAAATTTTTTTTCGAGTTAACTCCCGAACGAATCCTGAGCTCGGTTGAGCTGCTGGGACATCGCTGCACAGGCCGGGTCCTCGCCCTCAATAGCATGGAGAATAGGGTCTACGAAGTCGAGCTTGATCTCGACCTGCCAGCTTCCGCTGGACGCTGGGACGCTTTTCGGGTGGTAAAGTTCTATCGGCCAGGGCGCTGGTCGCGCGAGCAGATCCTTGAGGAGCATATTTTTCTTCAGGAGTGCGTGCAGGCCGATATTCCGGTGGTGGCACCGCTGCAGTTTCCGGATGGAGAGACGATCGCTGAGGTGCCTGAAGCGGGAATTTTCTATGCAGTCTTCCGAAAAGTGGGAGGGAGGCTCGTCGACGAGATGTCTGAGCCAGAGCTGCGCCGGTTGGGCAGGCTCATCGGCCGGCTTCATGCGGTCGGGGCAGGCTCGAAGTTCCAGCACCGCATGAAGCTGACAGTCGACTCCTATGGCCGGCAGAATGTCGATTTTCTGCGCCGGGAGCGGCTGATACCCCCGTCGGTTGAGGCGCACTATGCCTCGCTGGCAGACCGGCTCTTCGCGGCTGTCGAGCCGTGGTTTGATGGCGTGCAGCACCAGCGCTTGCACGGGGACTGCCATGTCGGCAACATCCTTTGGGACGCCTCTGGGTGCACTCTGGTGGACTTTGACGACTGCCTTGACGGGCCGTGTGTGCAGGACATCTGGCTTCTGACCCCTGGCAGGGACGGGCAGAATGCGCGCAACCGGGAGATCTTCCTGGAAGGGTATGAGCAAATGCGCGAGTTTGACCGCTCAACCCTAAGGCTTGTGGAGCCGCTCAGGGCCCTGCGCATGATCCATTTCTCGACGTGGATAGCGAAGCGCTTCGATGACCCTGCCTTTAAGCGCGTGTTTGTCGACTTCGGCACAGAGAGGTACTGGAGGGAGCAGCTGATAGCCCTTCAGGAGGTGGGGGAGGCGATCGGAGTCGGCTAGCACCCAAGGCCGAAAATCGCCGCTTTTTAAGCGGTGAAAGGAAGCCGCTTATCAGATATAGTGCCGACACTTATGGTTGTGGGACTCCTGCTGCTCGGCCTCCTCATTGCGATTAACGCTTTCTTCGTCGCGGCCGAGTTTGCTCTCGTCAAAGTCCGTTACTCAGCTATCGAGGCTGAGGCGTCAGCTGGCAGCCCGATCGCGCAAGCATCCCAAAAAATGCTCGACCGGCTCGATGCCTACCTCTCAGCGGCACAGATCGGAATAACCCTGGCAAGCCTCGCGCTCGGCTGGATCGGCGAGCCGATTGTCGCCGACATCCTGGAAGCGGGCATGCGAGCGCTGGGGCTGCCCATCAGCGAGATGCTCGCGCACCAGATCTCCCTGCCAGTGGGGTTCCTCATCATAACGATCCTGCATCTTATCTTCGGTGAGGCGGTGCCGAAGTACGCTGCGATCTACTTCCCCCAGGAGTTTACCTACCTGTGCGCCGTCCCCCTCAAGTTTTTTGCGACTATGACTGCGCCTCTTGTGTGGATAATAAACAGCGGCACCTGGCTCGTTTTGGCCCCCTTTGGCATCCGCGTGCAGGCCGACCAGGACACGCACACTGAAGAGGAGCTGCGGCTGCTCCTCGCAGAGAGCGCGAGGAGCGGCGAGCTCGGGTCTATCCAGAAGACTGAGCACGAGCTCATCGAGAAGGTGTTCAGCTTTGATGAGCGTCTCGTCCGGCAGATTATGGTTCCCAGGACGCAGATGGCGTGCGTGGCGCTTGATGCCGAGGTCGATCAGGTTCTCGATGTCGCCGCCAAGGAGGGGTACTCGCGAATGCCGGTGTACTCTGGCTCCAGGGACAACATCGTCGGGATCGTCCACTCTAAGGAGCTGCTTCGGCGCGTGCTGGACAGGCAGCCTTTTAAGCTTGGCGACATCATGCGGCCGGCGTACTTCGTGCCCGAGACAAAAAAGATACGCGTGCTTCTCAGGGAGCTTCAGAGCAAGAGAAACCACATGGCGATCGTTGTCGATGAGTTTGGGGTCACGTCAGGGCTGGTGACGCTGGAAGACATAGTCGAGGAGCTCGTCGGTGAGATTCAGGACGAGTACGACGACGAGCGCCCCGTGGTCGAGAGCCGCAAGGAGAAGGAGGGCGAGTACATCGTCAACGCGCACGCATCCATGCTCGATGTGAACGCGCTGCTTCCGAAGCCATTGCCCGAGTCCACAGAGTACTCCACCGTTGCTGGATTCCTTAATGTGCTGTTTAGCGGGATACCCGAGGTGGGGCAGTCGTGCCGCGACAGCGGTTACGAAATGCGCGTTGTCAAGCGCTCAAGAGGAAGCGTGGACACAGTGCTGCTGACCCTGCTGCCTGATGAGGGCAGGACCGGCTCCCAGGATCCCACCGAGCAGTAGGGGCCGCCACGTCCTGTGCCACGGCAAAGGCCCGTGGGAGGTGTTGGTGTGGCTTGTGGGCCCGCGGTAGCGGACGAGTTGAGGCGCACGCTCAGCTAGGGTAGACTGCCCGCCTGGAGACGCTTTTTATGGGACGAGTTGCCGTGGCACCCCACATTCGCCTGGATGAATTTGAGAGGTTCCACCTCCGCAGGCTCGTGCGGCGGGTTCCAGCCGTGACGGGGCTCGAGATCGCCTGGACTGCGGCCATCGCGCTTTTCTGCGCGCCCTTCTTTTTCGCCACATTTTTCCTGATTCCCATGATGGGCCAGATAACGGTCGGGCTGGCCGCTTTTGTGACTGCGCTCTACCTCTGGTACCGGAGATCGTTGCTGATTGCGGCGGTAGCGCTCGGGGGCGGGGGATTCTTCGCCGCTCTCACCTTTGCCTTTATCCAGTCGATCAAGAACAACCTTGAAGTGCCGCTCTTTATCCTTATTGCCCTCGGCATACCGGTTACCGCGATCTACACCATGTTTGTCGCCGCCCGTATCTGGATTATTCGTGGGGGAGCAGAGTAGTCATGAAATGGCCCTGCAAGATCGCCGCAGCTCTTGTCCTGGTTGGGTTGTCGTGTGTTGGCTGGGCCGACGAGGCGCCATACACCTTTGTGGTTAAGGGGGTCATTCGCGCCATGCCCGGCGATGGGCGGGCGGACAATGAAATCCTCGTCAAGCACGAAGAGATCCCCGAGTACCGCGACTCATCGGGCAAGATTGTTGGGATGATGGCCATGACGATGCCGTTCTACCTCGCTCCTAGCGCATCGCTTAAGGGGATTTCAGCAGGCGACGCCGTGGAGCTGGTGGTTCAGCAGACTCTGGAGCCCAAGCACACAGAGCGGGTAGTCTCGATAACGAAAGCAAAATGATGCGCCGTAGCGGGGTGGTGCTCAAGTCATGGCGCGGCGCAAAAGCGGCTATCTGCCGTGCTCCGGTGATGGTTGCGGCGGCCGCTGCCGCTATCGCGTGTGGGTGTGCATCCCCGGAGCGATTCAGGACAACGGCCCAGCCGGGAGGGAAGTATCTGGTCCACGTCGTTTCGCCGCGAAGCGAGGGCATTCAGGAGATCTGCGAATGGTACACCGGCGGCATTGAGGGCCAGCCCGCGATCGTTGCCGCCAATCCAGGAATTGACCTCTCCACCCTCAAGCCGGGGGACCGGGTTCTTATTCCGTACGTAGTGGTGAAGCGCATTGAGCCCCTTGGCAGCGGGGTTGCTGGCGAGCCGCCCCAAGGCTCGTCGCCAGAGGCTGCGGCACCAGTGCGTGAGGAAGTCCCAGTGGGCGACTTGATGCCGCCGCGCAAAGGCACAACGGCCCATCAAGGGCCGGAGCCGGAGCTCGACCCACTCGAGGAGCTCTCTAGAAAGCAGGGGGAGGCGGGCCAGGGCAACTTTGTTGCGCCAGGGGCCCCGATATCGGAGCCATCACCCAATGCGGCTGACAGCGGAGCGCTGGAGACCTTTGACCTTCAGGACGACGTGCCGCCGGCTAGCCAGCCATCAGGAGGAAGCCAGCAGCAGCCCATCAAAGCGCCTGCTGCGAACACGCCCTATCCGCAGGAAGCCCCCGCAGGCCGAAGAGTCCCAAGCGCCCAGACCCAGCGGCCCACGGGACAGCCACAAGATCCCTCTGTGGAGGATCTTCGGCGCGAGCTTGGGCTCGGCAATTAAGGGGCATGGCAGCGACCCCCGCCGGGGCCAGGCAGACAGCCCTGCTTGAGCTCAAGCAGCCAGTCCAGAATCGCGCTACTGCCGAGGCACTATCCGTGACACGAAGACTTGCCGGAGCCGCAGCCCTTGTCGCAGGTGCAGTCACCATCTGAGTGCGGGCATGAGTGAGTTGCGCTGCTGTCGCTTGCGCCAGGGACCTGACAGCCGCCGCCACCAAACAGCGAGCAGGCAGAGAGGGAGAGGGCGCAGAGGGTCACGAGAGAGAGTCGAAGTATCATGCGAGTAATCCCAGGTTGTGCGGAGCGGGAGACACTCCCGCCACCAGCCGTTGCTCCCCCCAGTATGGGGGAGCAGGGTGCCTGCCACAACTAGAAATTCCCGGCGCCATCCTCCACGCCCATGAAAAGAGCCTTGAGATTTCCCACGGAGGAACTACAATCTGGCCTTTCCACCGTAATTTGCTGGGGATAACCGATGAAAGCACATGCATACGCCGCAATGAGCGCCACGACACCGCTAGAGCCGTTCCAGGTTGAGCGGCGCGAGGTGGGCGCTCACGATGTGCTGATTGAGATTGATTTCTGTGGGGTGTGTCACTCAGACATCCACCAAGCCCGTGGTGAATGGGGCAACTCCACGTTTCCGATGGTGCCAGGTCACGAGATCGTGGGGCGGGTTGTAAAGAGGGGAGCAAAAGCCGCTCGCTTTACCGAGAAAGAGCTTGTTGGCGTTGGATGCTTCGTTGATTCCTGCCGCGCCTGCTCTAGCTGCAAGAAGGGCGTTGAGCAGTACTGCTCTGGACACGTCTCTTTCACGTACAACGGCACGGAGCAGGACAAGACGACTCCAACGTACGGCGGATACTCATCGCACATCGTCGTTGATGAGCGATACGTCGTCCGGGTTCCGGCCGAGCTCGACACCAAAGCAGTTGCGCCCCTGCTGTGTGCGGGGATAACGACCTACTCGCCCCTGAAGCACTGGAATGTGGGCAGGGGCCAGAAGGTCGCTGTTTTGGGGCTCGGCGGCTTGGGTCACATGGGAGTGAAGTTTGCCGTCGCCTTTGGGGCGGAGGTGACAGTCATTAGCACTTCGCCATCGAAGGAGGC
>JAFMJG010000070.1 GCA_017853605.1 bacterium | reverse complement strand
TCGCCCTTGTGCAGGATATGCTGGCAGCCTGTCTCGCGGGAGCGCTGCTCTTTAACGACTCAGTGTGGTGGACGTTGACGGGCCGAAGCCGCTTCCTCAACAACAACCAGATTATCCCCTACCTCATGACGGCGACCTCCCTCACCGCTCTCTTCACTGTGGCGATCGTTGTGCGGGATGCCGGGCTGCTCGATGACGCCCTGCACACCACAGTCGGCACGACCCTCGGCACCACCATCGTGGCGGGCTTCATCCTCATTCCGACCGTTTTCGGCTACCACATCTCCCGCTCGCTGCAGGCGAGCGGCGCCCTGCCCTTGCTGACGGGACAGCGCAGCCAGGCGGACTCATCACCCAGGGATGGTGCTGGTCCAGACAGCATCGCCGATGACTCGTGGAGCATCGTGTCGGGCATTCAGGGAGGCAGCCAGGGATCCTCCACGGCGCGAAACTCTCTGGACGTTGGCGTCTGCGCCATCGACGAGGGGGGCGAGATCCTCTTCGTTAACGATCGCTTCAAGAGCCTTGCGCAATCGCCGGGCGAGCACGGTGCAGGCTCTCCCTTTGCCGCCCTTGGAGAGGGCAGCGAGCTCGCTGCCTACATCTGGCAGCTGGTGTGCTCCACTGCCCCCTCGGAAGAGCACATTGAGGAGATCCGAGTGTCTGGCCGCGAGGATGGGGTGAAGTTCATCGAAATAAACCTCCGCCCACACGAGGGGGCGCCGGCCGTAGGGGAGCCACAGCCCGAATCTGGTCGGGGCTCCCCACGGGTCATTCGCCTCTCGGACATCACGGCAAGGCGGACCATCGATGACCGCCTCTCCCGCATCCAGAGGAACAAGGCTCTCAGCGCTTGCGCCAGGGCTGTGGCGCCCAGGCTATCCGAGGCATTCACCGCGATTCTCGGCCGGGCGAGCCATGCGCTGCATGCAGGAGATCCTGCAGCGCTCTCCTCTGCGCTGCGCAACATCGCGCAGCTGGCGGGCCAAGGCGGCGTGCTCGTTCAGCAGCTAAACGAGCTGGCGGTGCCCCCGGAGGCGGCCGCCCGTGTGGGGCTAGACCTCGCCTTGGGGATGCGGGAGCGCCTTCCCCTGCTCCAGAGCTTGGTTGGTGATAGCATCGAGATCCAGCTCCAGGCTGCAACGGGGCAGCTGCCGGTGCGCATCGACACAGCCCTCCTGACACAGTCCCTCTGCCTCATCGTGATGAATTCGGCCGAAGCCTACCAGGATGGCAGGGGCCGGATCTCGATATCTGTCGGCGCAGAGGAGCTTGATGAGCTCGTCTGCCGGCTGCACCCCGGAAGCCGCCCCGGCAACTTTGCCCGCGTCAGCATCTCGGACTTCGGGCGCGGCATGCCGCCAGAGGTTCTCGCAAAGGTGGCCAATCCCCTGCTCACGCAGCGGGGCGAGTACGGGCACATCGGTCTCGACCTGCCCAGCGTTTTGGCGGTTATGAGCGAGCACGACGGGTTCATGACGGTCGAATCCCGACCGGAACGCGGCACGACCGTATCTCTCTACTTCCCGCTCACTAAGGGGGCGGAGGCGCCCCTGGCGAAAGCCGCCACGGCGCGGCCGGGGACGGACAGGGCCAGAGGCGCGGGACCGCACCATGAGAAGCGCGTGCTCATCGTCGAGGACAGCCCCGAACTCAGGTCGCTGCTCCACGACATGGTGAAGAGCCTCGGGTACCGCTCAGCAACCTGCACAACTAAGGACGAGGCTCTCAAACTCATGCAGGCTGGCCCAATCGATATCGTTGTGGTTGAGGAGGCGCTGCCTGGGGCCTCTGCGCAGGCGCTCGTCTCTGAGGCCCACGCCCAAAATTCCAAAGTTAAGACCGTGCTGCTTTCAACAGCGCTTAATCGGGCCTCTCAGGGCAGTGACTCCGTGCTCATGAAGCCCTTTGACCTTCACTCGCTCGCCCGCATCCTTGAGCACGTTGCGGAGGGCGGGGGCCAGGGGCCCACGCCTACTCCTCAATGAGAGAGCGAATCCACGCGGTCTTTCCGCTCTGCGGATCGAGATCAGCAACCACTCCGTGCAGGATGCCCTCCCCCTCTGCAACCTGGTACGGGGCAGGTGTCGGCGACATAAATCGCTTGAGGGCGACAGCTGAATCCATTCCGATCACCCCGGTGTTGCTCCCCGTCATGCCGAGATCGGTGATAAATCCGGTGCCCCCAGGAAGCACCTGCGCATCTGCTGTCTGCACGTGGGTGTGGGTGCCCACGACCAGGGAAACCCGGCCATCAAGGTGACGCCCCAACGCCCACTTCTCAGAGGTGGCCTCTGCGTGCACGTCAATAACCACTACCGTGCCGGCGCCACAACGTATACCGGCCAGGAGCGCATCAGCACCCTTGAAGGGGCAGTCGATAGCCCCCCCCATAAACACCCTTCCCATCAAGTTGCCGACAACAATCGTGAGACCATCCGGCCTCGACACCGAGCACACGCCCCTGCCTGGAGTCGTCTCCGGCGGGAGATTGTAGGGCCGGATGCACCATGCAGAGTTCTCGTCGAGAAACTCAAGGGCTCCCTTGCGCTGGAACGCATGATCCCCAAGGGTAATCACATCAACACCCGCCGCCCGTATCTCGCGGGCCGTGCCAGCATCGATCCCGGCCCCTCCAGCCGCATTTTCACCGTTGGCTATCACGATGTCCGCATCGAGCCGCTGCCTGAGCCCGCGAAGGCACCGCGCGAGCGCGTTTCTGCCCGGGCGCCCGACCACATCGCCGAGCACAACCATACGCAGCCCTCTCTTTGCCGGAACCTCTTCTGCCATGAACTCACCCGCCCGCTTGAACAATTTTAAGGCTGCCCCGCTCGTGGCACAGCCAATTCATCGCCACATCGTAGTGGTCTGTGGGGGTATCATGGACGACCTGCATGGACCAGCACACCCCTATCTTTGCGGCTCCCGAAAGCTCCGAGCGGGCCAGGAACCTGTCGTAAAAGCCCCCGCCCCGCCCTAGCCTCCCACCGCGGGCATCGAACGCGAGCCCCGGCACGAGAACCGCAAGCGTTTCCGGGTCCTGTGCCGTAAGCACCGCTCCAGACCCCTCCCGTGGCTCCAGAATTCCCCGATGCCCCCTGATGAGCTGCGCCCCCCACTCATCACCTATCTGGATAAACTCCATGAGACCGGGGCTAAGGATGCGTGGCAGGTACACCTTACGGCCCCGGCGCAACATCTCGGCCATGAATACAGCCAGGTCAACCTCGCCGGGCAGGCTCGGTACCCAGCCAAGAATATGTTCAATTGATACAGGGAGCTGAGAAGAAAAAAGAGCGATCAGCTCACCGCACACCTCGCGATGTGCAGCCGCTTCCCAACGCTTGTCGAGGTTAGCAAGCACGAGGCGCATCTCCCTGCGCACCTCTTTTTTACCGTCGTGTCCCATGTGCTCTGCTAATCCAATTTGTGGGGTCTTCTCCCCACATGGTACAATCAAAGAAGGTCGCGCGGCATCTTAATCTAGCGAGAGCATGCGGCGAGGCCTTTACGGTTTGCGCCGCCGCTTTCGCGCCCATCCTCAGCAGTCTCTCTTAGGGCGACTGCGAGGAAAAGGCCATTCAGGGCAAAGGCACCCTCAGCGGTGCTTCTCGGTGTGCAACGGTTTTGCTTGCGGGCGTGCTCATGAGAGCGGCGGATGCATGGTGGTTGTATCGCATAATTCGGTGCCTTCTGCTCGCCCTCTTTTCCCTAGCCGCTGCCCCCACAATCCCCGTCCAAGCAGAGGAGCTTGCGCACCTGGCGCAGATCCGCTCTATCTCGGGCTCCCCTTGGTGCGCTCCCCTCAATCCTGAACAGCTGCGCTCAGGGGCCTCAGCCGTGGTCGAGGCCAAGCTGCGCCCGCAGGAACCAGCGGATGTGAGGCAGCTCTTCAGTGAAGTACAGGCCGCGTTCGAGGGGGATGAGCTGCCTGAAGGGCTCCGCCTCTCGCTCAGCCCCGCCCCCTTCGCCAACGCCTTCATCCGCGGAGACGCGGAGATCGTTGTAACCATGCCGCTACTCCTCACCGTTCTTGACCGATCAGAGCTCGCCTTCATCTTCGCGCATGAGCTATCGCACGTCTCGCTGGGCCACGGCAAGGAGGGCACCGTAGCCGACGAGATCGCAGCTGATGAGAAGGCTCTTCGAATCGTTAATGCGCTAGGCTTCAACCCTTGCGCTGGCGCGGAAGTGCTCGATCGCCTCTCCTCACCACTGTCCGCGTCGCTGGCTAGCGTGCCTCCTCGCCTCAAAGCGCTGCACACAAACGCCCCCGATACCTGCGGCTAGTATTGCCAGATCCAAGAGTCCGTAATCACAGGGGTAATTTCTTTTCCGGAACCACCCAAGGTTTTCCCATTTTTATTTAAGAACTTCGCGTATCTAGCCGATAGTACCCCTAGGCTGTCACGCTCAGCCTACATCCACTCCGACGAACTCGTCGGGAGAAGGGATGACAGAGGAACAGGGTACATGAAGGAACGATCCGTTGAAATGAGCCCGGTGGAGCGGGCCACCCAGTGCATTCTGGTGGTCGAGCCGGATCCGATGGACCGCAACCACCTGCGCACAACGCTCAAGGCTCTCGGGTTCGGGACGGTTGCTGACTCCCCTTCGCACCTCGCCTCGCTCGAAAAGTTCGAGGGGAGGAAGTTCACTCACGTCGTCTTCGACGCAAAGAAGTCCAACTACCCGATGAAGGAGTGGCTCACCCAGGTCCTCGAGATAGACTCGCGCATCATCGCCATTCCCGCGTCGGCAAACCCAAGCGTGGACGACGTCTTTGACCTCCTTGTAATCGGGGCTCGGGGCTACCTCGTAAAGCCCTTTACCTTCGACTCCGTTGAGCAGGCGCTCTTGATGGCTACGAAAGGCGAGCCGATCTCTGAGGTCGTTCTCCAGGCGAAGGACAGGAACGAGGCGCTGGTCGCCATTATGCTCTCCAGCCTCGACAAGCTTGCGACAACCTACCGGCAATCCCTCCAGTTTGAGACCGCCGCACGGGAACTGCCCAGGGCCATGTCGGCCCTTAGGCGCGCCTCTGATCTGGCCCATACCTTCGCCAAGGGGGGTGAGGAGGGGCTGATTGAGGCGCTTGAGCGCTTCTCAATCGAGAAGAGCCACGGGCCGGCGACGCGCCTCGGGAGGCTGCGAAAACGGCTTTCAACAAACCGCTCTCCCAGCGAGGCGGCATCCGACTAGGTGAAGAGATGCCCACACCCAGCCCAATCAAGCTGTTAGCCCTGTGGCTTATCGCACACCCCTCCCCCATTTCAGGCATATCCCGTAGTATGCGAGCCGTCCTGTCATGACTACCCGCCCGCTACAACGGAGGCTACTGGCTGCTGCACTTGTTGCGGCTATGGCGCTGCCGTCTCCGCCAGCGTCCAGCGAGACGCTCCAGGATGTGTACTCATCCTCGGCGATGCAGGATGTACGGCGGCAGACGGAGCGCAGCCGTGGCCGGCGCAGCTCGGGCAAGATGGGAGACGACCAGAGCCCCTTCACCATCGGGATGGACCCCCAGCACAAGAACTTCAGGGAGCTCTGGCTCTCGGGGCGCGGTCCCAACTTGCTGTTCGACTGGATCGGCGCCTACCTGCCAAATTACAAGCTGCAGGTGGTTGACGTCACCCGGGGATACGAGGAGATCCATGCGGTGAGCCGCCTGACAGCCGGAAACCGCAAGCGTGTGACCCTTGAGATCCGGCTGCCCCATCCAAACTACGAGCTGATGGTCCGGCATCGGACGATGCGCCAATTCAACCAGTACGAGCCGCCCGCGCTGAAGGTCGTGGCGGAGGAGGAGCTTGAGCTGGGCGGGGTGCCGGCAATGTACTACAGAACCGAGAAGGGCAAGTGCTCCCTGCTCTTCAAGGTCGCGCGAGACGGAATAGTCAACCTATCGGTAGATCGGTGCGACAACTCCGAGATGATGATGGATATCGCAAAATCGCTGGATTTCAAGAGGCTAAACGCCAAGCTTCTAAGCTAGCGCTCAGGGGCTGGTGAGGCGCCTCAATGCCCAGCCTTGCCTGTGCAGCCGGGGGCAGCAGCCACCTTTAAGCAATCCCTTTTTTTTGCTAGGCTCTTGGGGGCTTTTTGCGAGACTACCAATGAAAACATCAGAACTCCGGCGCCGCTACCTCGACTTCTTCCGCGCACGCGGCCACACGGTGCTCCCGTCTGTGTCCCTGATCCCGGACAACGATCCGACCACCCTCTTTACGTCGTCAGGAATGCAGCCGCTCGTCCCCTACCTGCTCGGCCAGGTGCACCCTGAGGGAAGGCGGCTGGTGAACAGCCAGAAGTCCTTCCGCGCTCAGGATATCGAGGAGGTTGGCGACAACCGTCACACCACTTTTTTTGAGATGCTCGGCAACTGGTCGCTCGGCGACTACTTTAAGAGGGAGCAGCTTCCGTGGGTGTTTGAGTTCCTCACCAAAGAGGCAGGCCTCGACCCAAAGCGGCTGTACGTCTCGGTCTTTGAGGGACAGGGAGAGATTCCGAAAGACAGCGAGTCAATCGCGCTCTGGAAGGGGATATTCGCGTCGGCGGGGATCGAGGCGCGTGAGGGCGAGAGGATCTTTGCTTACCCCGCCGAGAAGAACTGGTGGTCACGCTCCGGTGTGCCGTCCAATATGCCGGCGGGCGAGCCGGGCGGGCCTGACAGCGAGATCTTCTTTGAGTTCCCCGACGTGCCGCACGACCCGGCGTTCGGGGAGAAGTGCCACATAAACTGCGACTGCGGCAGGTTCGTTGAGATCTGCAACTCTGTCTTCATGCAGTACAAGAAAGAGGCCGACGGGGGCCTCACTGAGCTGTCCCAGAAAAATGTCGACTTCGGCGGCGGCCTTGAGCGCCTCGTGGCAGCAACGCTCAATGAGCCAGACGTGTTCACGATCGACATCTTCGCGCCGATTATCTCCCGGCTTGAGGCCGCGTCTGGGAAGCGCTACGGGGAGGATCCTGCCTCAACCCGCAGCATGAGAATTATCTGCGACCATGGCCGGGCTGCGACGATGCTGATGGTGGACGGCGCCCTCCCCTCAAACAAGGCCCAGGGCTACGTTGTTCGCCGACTAATTCGGCGTGCGATTCGGTTCGGGCGGCTTCTTAGCCTCCAGACGGGCTTTATGACTGAAACTGCCCGTTCGGTGCTCGATGCATACGACGATACCTACCCGGTGCCCCCGGAGCGGCGCGAGGCGATCCTCGCTGCAATGTCGCAAGAGGAGAGCAAGTTCAACGCCATGCTCGGCAAGGGCCTCAAGGAGATCGAGAAGATCCCCAGCCTCACAGGCGCGCTGGCGTTCAAGCTGTTTGAGACCTACGGTTTTCCTTGGGAGATGACTGAGGAGATAGCCCGCGAGCGCGGCCAGCAGGTTGATCGCGCCGAATTTGAGGCGGAATTCAAGAAGCACCAGGAGCTCTCTAGGACCGCGGGCAAGGGGATGTTCAAGGGTGGCCTGGCAGACCACGGCGAGGCCGTGGTGAAGCTCCATACCGCAACTCACCTGCTGCACCAGGCCCTGCGCTCGGTACTTGGGGCTCACGTGCAGCAAAAGGGCAGCAACATCACCGGAGAGCGGCTCCGTTTCGACTTCTCCCACCCGCAGAAGGTCTCCCCAGAGGAGATCAGGCGGGTCGAGGAGATCGTCAACGAGCAGATCTTGCGAGACCTTCCCGTCTCGTTCCAAATCACAAGCTACGACGATGCCATCAAGGGGGGAGCGCTGGCCTTCTTCGGAGAGCGCTATCCCGAGAAGGTGAAAGTGTACGAGATCGGCGACTTCTCAAAGGAGATCTGCGGCGGCCCCCACGCCGAGAAGACGAGCCTGCTAGGCAAGTTTTCAGTCACCCGTGAGGAAGCCTCGAGCGCCGGGGTTCGGCGCATCTATGCGACGCTGAGCTAAGCTCCCTACTTGAGCGGCAGGAGGATGTTCGTCCCGCTGCCGTTGGCAACGCTGACAGAGAGCGGGGTCTTGCCGTCCCAGCGCTGGGCGATCTCGAGCTGGATAACCTCGGGCGAGCTCTTGATGGCATCGCCCTTGATGCTGACCGACTTGGCCTCGGCCTCGGCCCTGACGATCGTGATCTCAGCCTGCTTGCGCTCCTTTTCGAGCTCGAATGACTTTGCTAGCGCCTCCTGCTCCCGCACCACCTTCTGCTCTATGGCCTGCTCCAGCTGGTCCGAGAGGTCGATATTGGTCAGCGAGAAGTCCACGATCTGAAGCACGTCGCCGACCGCGAGCCGGAGCTTGGCTATCGACTCATCCTTGACCCGCTCGCGATTCTTTACCAGCTCCTCCGCACGCGAGGTCGCCGTGACCTGCTTGAGAGACTCCTGCACTCGCGGCTCAATCAACGTTGTGAACGGATCCCCGCGGTACTGCTGGAAGAGCCGAACAACCTGGCTGGCCGGCACGCGGTACATGACCGTGAAGTACAGGGTCAGGTTCTGCAGGTCGCTTGAGAAGCATGGCGCCTTGCCGCTTGCAGAGAGCTGCATAATCGGGAAGTCGGTTATCGTCTGGATAAAGGGCCACTTAAAAGCGAGCCCCTCCGGGAGCTCTTCAGGGTTAACCTTCCCCAACGTCACCGAGATGCCCCGATGCCCCGGCGGCACGATGTGGTACATCTGGATGCTCACCAGGAGCAGGAGCAGGACGACAAGTCCCCAAAACGAGAAGCGCATCTCCCGCTTTCCGAAATCCTTGCCGAGATCTATCACCGTTTGGCTCATGCGAATCTCCCTGTATGCCGACCAACCGAATTCTGCTTGAGGGGCCGCAACCTGGGCAAGCCCAGAAGTGCTGCGCGAAGGCCCGTCCTAGCGAGCGCCGGTGCCGAGGAGCACCGCCGGGATAGTGCGAAGAAGCAGGATAAGGTCCCCCGTCAGGGACCAGTTGTCGATGTACTGCAGATCGAGCTTCACCCAAGACTCGAAGTCCACGATCTCGCTCCGGCCGCTCACCTGCCAGGTGCAGGTGAGGCCCGGGCGCATCGAGAGCCTGCGGCGCGAGCTGCGCTCGTAGAGGCTAACCTCCCCTGGGACCGGCGGCCTGGGCCCTACGAGGCTCATTTCCCCCGTAAAGACGTTCCAGAGCTGCGGCAGCTCATCAAGACTGAAACGGCGAAGGAGCCTGCCAAAGGGCGTGACACGGGGATCGTCCCTCATCTTGAAGGCCGGGCCCCGCATCTCGTTGCGCTCCCGCAGCTGCGCCAGGCTGCTCTCAGCCCCCACATGCATCGAGCGAAACTTGAGCATCTGGAACAGCCGCCCGTTGAGGCCAACCCGTGTCTGCCGAAAGATCACCGGCCCCGGTGTCGACTTCACGCCGAGCGCCAGGAGGAGGAACACAGGGCTGAGCGCAACGAGCAGCGCCCCGGAAACCACGATGTCGATGCCACGCTTAAGCGCCAGCTCCCACGAGTCGCCCGGCGGGGTCTGGAAGTGAATGAGCGGCATCCCGCCGAAGTAGCTGATTCCTGACTTGATAAGCCCTATGCTGAAGAGGTCCGCAGCGATCGTCGTGCGCACCCCCTGCTCCGCGCACGCCAGGATCATCTCCTCGACCTGTGGCATCACCTCCACCACGTCGGTGAAGATCACCTCATCGATAGCGTAGTCCTCAAGCGCCCCACAGACAGCCTCTGTGCCCAGCAGCAGGCGCCCGACCTGAACGGTGCCTGCGAGATCGGACCGCAGCTGCCTGACGGTCGCCACCTGGTGGCGATCCGGCGTCCTGAGGTCCGCAAAGGCCCGGATGTGAATCCCCAACTCCGGCCGGCCAACTATCTCGCGGGCAAGCTTGATTGCCTGCTCACCGACTCCGCACACTATTACGTTGCGGAAGTTGCGCCCCTTCCTTCTCCAGTAGCGGAGAAACTTAAGGACCGAGTAGCGCTCAAGCGACAGGCCGCACCCACTGAGGAGCACAAAGAGCGCCACATACGCGCGGCTGATATCGACCTTGAGGAGGAACAGCGTCGCCGCCAGCATAAAGAACACAAAGAGGCTGCTCAGGAGCGACAGGCGAAAGAGCCGCCACACGGAGCTGAGCCTCATGCTCCCGTAGGCGCCCATCAGGTTGAGCGACACCGCATACCCAACCAGGGCAACCACCAGCACGATAAAGTAGTCCTTGATGGGCGCCAGCGGGCCGTGGCCCTCGAAGGGGGAGCTAAGGTCGAGGATGTCGCTCCAAAAGATGAGCGAATCCCTCCCGTAGTACGCGGCGATAAACGCCGCCACGATGATGGCGTTGTCGCCGAGGCGCTCGAGGCGCGATATGAGTCGCGAGTTCTGCTTCAGCATAACGGGAGGAACGCCCCGGCATGGTAGGACGTAAGGCCCCCTTAAACAAGAGAAAGGGCTTCTTTCACCGGGGCGATTTCTGTACTCTGCGGCGCATGAGGGTGGTTCTTCAACGGGTTAGCAGGGCGCTCGTGCGCGTCGAGGGGGAGGTCGTTGGGGAGATCGGGCCGGGGCTGCTCCTTCTCGTTGGGTTCGGGCAGGGAGACTCCGGGGAGTCCCTGGGCCCGATGGCTGACAAGATCGCCAACATGCGCGTCTTCCCCAACGAGGGTGGCCGGTTCGACCGCTCGCTGCTCGACATCGGGGGCGAAGCTCTGGCGGTCTCCCAGTTCACCCTGTACGCCGACACGGCCAAGGGGCGCCGGCCGGAGTTCTTCCAGGCGATGAAGCCTCAGGAAGCAGAGCTGCTCTTCACCCAGTTCCTTGAGGCCCTGCGCGCAACCGGCATCCGCCGGGTGGCCTCGGGGGTGTTCGGCGCCCACATGCACGTCGAGTCGGTGAACGACGGGCCGGTTACGATACCTCTCGAGCGGTAACCAGGAATGCGGCGAGTCGTTAGGGGGACTGCCCGACAGCTCAGCAGGCTACGAGCCGTTCCGTCCAAGATCCCTTAGCCAGGCCAACCGCTCCTTGATGGTCTTTTCGTTGCCCCGTTCACTCGGCTCGTAGAAGGGCTGCCCCGGCACCCCCTTGGGCATGTACTGCACCCCCGGCGCGAAACCGTGAGGCTGATCGTGGGGATAAACGTATCCTTTTCCGTACCCCATCCCCTTCATGAGTCCCGTTTCCGGGTTTCTTAAGTGAAGGGGCACTTCGGCGTTCGGGGCGCGCCTCACCGCATCGAGCGCCTTATTGAGGGCGACGTAGCTGCGGTTAGATTTCGGGGCGGTTGCGAGGTAGGTCACGCACTGGGAGATGGCTATTCGGCCCTCGGGCAGCCCCACCAACTCAAAGGCATGCAGGGTCGAAACGGCCAGCTGGAGCGCGCGCGGATCCGCGTTGCCAACATCCTCGGTGGCAAAGATTACCAGACGCCGGATGAGAAATCGCGGGTCCTCTCCCCCTTCAAGCATCCGAAACGCGTAGTATAGGGCCGCATCGGCGTCCGACCCGCGCAAGCTCTTAATGAGCGCCGACGAGAGGTTGTAGTGCGCCTCCCCGTCCCGGTCGTAGGCTGAGATGCCGGCCTGCGCAAGGAACTCGCGCACCTGCGCTCCGGGCATCGGTTCCCGAGCTGCCCCGCCCGCTGCGGCAGAAAGAGACTCAAGGAGGTTGAGCAATCGCCGCCCATCCCCCCCGCTCGCCTGCTCAAGGAGCATTCGGCCTTCATCATCGAGCTCGATGCCCAGATCGCGCTCCCCTCTCAGCGAGATGCCACGCAGGGCCCCGCCTCCAAGGGGCCCAAGGACAACAACGCGGCAGCGGGAAAGGAGCGCCGAGGTAAGGTAAAACGACGGGTTCTCCGTAGTCGCGCCCACAAGCGCAATAGCGCCACTCTCCACGTGGGGCAAGAAGGCATCCTGCTGCCCCTTGTTGAAGCGGTGGATCTCGTCCACAAAGAGAAGCGTCGGCCGCGCTAGGGTCTTGGCCCGCTCAACGACCTCTCGCACGTCCTTGACACCAGCCAGCACCGCTGACAGCTCAACGAACTCGCACTCGTAGCAGCCGCCCAGGATCTTGGCGAGGGTGGTTTTTCCTGAGCCCGGCGGGCCCCACAGGATCAAAGAGGGGATTCGGCCCGCGCCGCTACGGATCTGCCTTACGAGAGACTGGTCGAGCTGGTCGATTCCTGAGAACTCGTCGAGGGTCCGGGGCCGCAGCCGCTCAGCGAGGGGAATTCGGCTCATACGAGGCTCAAGAATGCTGTCACGTACCGGTACCCCTCTTCCAGCTGCCTAAGCGAAAAGGACTCGTTTGGCGCGTGAATGAGGTCTCCCTCCTCTCCGAAGCCGATCATGACCGGCTGGGTTCCGGAGGCAGCGGCGAGCTCAGCAACGATCGGAATGCTTGCCCCCTCCCAGATGTAGACCGGCTCGCAGCCGAAGGCCCTCTTGAGCGCCTCACGCGCAGTCTGGATCACCGGGCTGTTGACCGAGAGGTTGAGGGCCGGTCCCGCTGCCACCTCATCGAGGATCTCAACGCGAGTCCCCTTTGGCGCAAGGCCCCTAATGTGGGATGCCACAAGAGCCAGCGTCTTTTCCGGATCCATCCCCTCAACGAGCCGCATCGAAATCTTGGCAAATCCGTACGATGGAATGACGGTCTTGTTCCCCTTCCCCTGATAACCGCCCCCGATCCCGTTTATTTCGAGCGTGGGGCGAAATCCCCGCCGCTCGAGAGGAGCGCGCCCTTGCTCGCCGCCAGCCAGGTCAACTCCCAGCATGGCCGACATCGCCGCTGTGTCGATCGGGGCCGCGTTCGCGATCCGCCGATCTTCGGGGCTAGCCTCCCTCACGCAGTCATAAAATCCGGGGACGGCCACGGAACCATCCTCGCCGTGCAGCGAGGCCACTATCGACGCAAGTGCCTGCAGGGGATTGAGCACCACGCCTCCGTAGACCCCCGAGTGAAGGTCGGTTTTTGGCCCGTGCACCCGCACCTCGAAGTGGGCGATGCCTCGAAGCCCCATCGTAATGGTCGGCACGCTAGGCTGGATGACCCCTGTGTCACACACCATCAAGACATCTGCCTTGAGCTTGCTGCCCCACGCCGACAATCCTTCGTGCATCGCTGTGCTTCCGCTCTCCTCTTCACCCTCAATCATGACCTTAATCGTGGGGAGATCGGCACCCGCAGCGCCCAAGGCTTCGAGCGCCTTGAGAAAGTAAAATACCTGCCCCTTGTTGTCCTCCGCTCCCCGTGCATACATCCTGCCACCGCGAATAGTAGGCTCGAATGGCGGGGAATCCCACAGCTCTAGGGGATCGGCCGGCTGGACGTCATAGTGGCCGTAGAAAAGCACCGTAGGCTTGTTCGGGTTGCCAGGCAGCTCCCCGTAGAGCAGCGGCAGCGTGTCCGTCTTCCAGAGCTCGGCGGAAAAGCCTAGGCCCCGCAGGTGGCCTGCGAGCCACTCTGCACAGGCGACACAGTCATCCCTATAGGCTGGGTCAGCGCTTATGCTCTTGAACGAGAGCAGCTCCATCCACTCGCTCATAAAGCGGCCATGGTTGGCCTTAAAGTAGTCGAGAAAATTCTTCATGTGGCCCCTGCGATACGTTAACTTGGTCGACCCGGATTCTGCTACAGAATGGGGTCAGCTTAAAAGGCAAACTTGCCCCCTGGCTTGACCCTGCCGGAGCCTTGCAATTCCCAAGAGTCTCCGGTCGAAGAGAGCCTTGCCGCCCCTAAATAACACCGTTGCGCTCTGACTGGCTCGATGTCACTATTTGGGGGAGTAATCCATTTTTAAAGCCCATTCAAATGAAATCCCTCTTGCGACTCGCGCTAACTCCAATTGCCATTCTTGCTGTAGCCTCAACTGCAGGCTGCTCGTGGTTCAGCTCAGACTCCGGCGAAGGGGACGGCTCCCTCTCGGAGTCCGATCTCGCCGCGCAAAGGGAGAGCCGTTTCGGATCGGGCAACATCCCCACCGCTGAGGGTGATGGCCCGTTCCGGGACGTTCACTTCGGCTTCGACTCGTATGCGGTGGAGGATGCCTCTCAGGCGGACCTAGAGGCCAACGCAAGGGCGCTGAACTCTTCCCCAATGGCGATCACGCTGGAGGGACACTGCGATGAGCGCGGCACCGTAGAGTACAACATGGCCCTCGGCGCAGCCCGTGCGAAAGCCGTAAAGAACGCCCTCGTTTCTCTCGGAGTCCCCTCAAGCAAGGTGGATACGATAAGCTACGGTGAGGAGATTCCCCTCGATCCCGGACACGACGAGGCAGCGTACGCCAAGAATCGTCGCGTGCACTTCTCGGCAGGTGGAGCTGCAGCGCTCCCCCCCCAGAGCAGTCACTACTAGGGGGAGCGGCCTCCAGGATAGCCTCTTGCGGCGGAACAGGGCGGAGCCCGCCGCCACATGGTGACGTCTACTGAGAAAAGCCAGGGGAGCGGGAGCAGCGGCGCTAGAACCGGACATCCCTGGGGAGCATCGCATCTACCAAGCCTCAGCCTGATCGGCAACGAGACCGACGACCGCCTCCACAACCTCCCGCAGCTCACTCTCCTCTTCAGCCTGGAGGCCAAAGTAGAAGCCCATCGCGAAGACACAGGTCAGCAAGACGATCTTCATAGCGCTCTCCCTATCGCAACCAACAAAACCAACCCCTACGAACTCCGCCTCCCCTGGCAGCTTACGTGTTAGCCGCCTGGCGAGGGTGAAGGTCGTCACCTCTCCAGACAGCGAGCGTTTTACCGCCCGTCCTTCAGATTCCGAACCCCCGAAAAGGGCTCGGGGACTTAGGGGGCAACCGCGCGTTCCCAATGCTGTTGTGCGCTCGGCAGTACTCCAAAACTGGCACTCAATAAATTGTTTGGTTGCACGGCGGATCTCCGGCATGCTCTTTGGGGGCGCTCGCTGGGCACCCTACGCCCAAGCACGTGGCATCCAGGACTGCAAAATAGATACTCGAAAGGTAGCGCCCTGTGGCAACGAAGCCCGAGTTCGAGACATCCGTGGAGCTCAAGCGCCTCTTTATGCGGGAGCTTGATAGCTGGCGCAAGAGAACGCGCCTTGGTCTAGGCGAGCTGAGCCAGCACTGCGGGGTTTCGCCCTCGTACCTTGCACACGTCGGCCGATACGGCCGAATACCGAGCAAGCCGGTGCTGCTTCTTTTGGCGCTGAACTTCGGGATGTCACGCCCCCAAGAGATCCTGTCGGCAGCCCGCGTTCAGGAGCCGTGGCCTTTTGACTCCCCTCTTGGGCTCGCGCCGCTGGAGGACCCCTCGCAGGGGCTCCTTACGGTCAACCTGAACATGAAGGGGCTCGTAGACGCCATCGTCGGAGCCCTGAGATCGGAACACTCCCCTAAAAGCCTGCTAGAGCTGCTGGCTGGACGCCCGCTCCGCATCGGCCTGAACCCGCTGCAGCACTGGCTCTTTGCCGTGCCGGGGGACCACTCCAGAGGGCTACTGCCGGACCTGTGCGCAGCCCTGGGCAGCACGCTCCAGTGCAACGTTGAGACCCAGCTGACGCAGTTTGACCGCTACGTAGAGCAGCTTTGCTGCGGAGAGATAGACATCTTTGGCCCCCTCTTGGCCCGCCCAAAGTGCCCTGCGAAGATCCTCTTCACAATCGCCACCCACAAGATGGGGATCTCAGTGCTCCGGCGGCTGCGAGTGATCCCCAACTTGCCCGCGCTTGACCCGCCTCGGCACCTCGATGACCTCATAAGCCGTCCGTACGAGATCGCGGTCTTCAAGGACTCACGCGCCCACCTCTTCGCGCTTACGGCGCTTAAAAGGGCCGAGAGCTCGGTGATTGTGTGCAGCAGCGAAGAGGAGGCAGTTGAGCGGCTGCTCCTGAAGG
>JAFMJG010000195.1 GCA_017853605.1 bacterium | reverse complement strand
TCCGGGCGGCGTTGCCCGAGGTGCAGATGATGTCGGACTCCGCCTTAACATCGGCGTACGTGTTGATGTAGCTGACTACGGGCACCCCCGGGAAGCGGCGCTTTAGCTCCCGCACATCCTCGGCCGTTAGGCTGGCTGCCAAGGAGCAGCCGGCTTTCTTTGCCGGGAGGAGGACGGTCTTGGACGGATTGAGGATCTTGGCCGTCTCGGCCATGAAGCGCACGCCGCAGAAGATAATTGGGTCTCGGTCCGTCGCTGCAGCCCGTCGCGACAGCTCAAGGGAGTCCCCCACCACATCGGGGACGGTGTGATAGAGGGCCGCCTCCATGTAGTTGTGCCCGAGGATTATGGCTCCGCGCTCCCGCTTCCTGCGGTTGATTTCGTAGACGAGCTCAGCCTTTATCCTAAGCTCCACGTCAGGAACGATCCTTGCGAGCTTGGCCTGCATAAGGCGGTAGGTTTCCTGCACGGAGGAGGCTTCGATCGGCATGGAGACATCGTATCCCCCAGTTGCCAGGGGGTCAAAAGGAACCGACGCAGGGCCCCTTGAGGGGAGGGAAGCAGGGCTAGGGGCGCACTAAGAGCCATGGTGGCGCCGGTTGGGGGCGCTTGCTATAACCCCCGCATGGCACTCGGAAATAAGAAAGACCTCCTGGAAACGCTGGACCGTATCGTCTCGACTCCGATCCTCGTTGTCGGGGACCTGATCTTGGACCGTTACGTTTGGGGCAGGGTGGAGCGTATCTCCCCCGAGGCTCCGGTTCCTGTCGTTGAGGTCCAGCGCATGGAGGATCGGCTGGGCGGCGCAGGCAACGTCGTCAGGAACCTCGCAACCATAGGGGCCAAGCCCACCGTCTGCGGAACGATCGGTGATGATGAGGAGAGCGAGGCGATGCTGAAGCTCTTCGGGGAGATCGGGGCAGACACCCAAGGGATCACGGTGGACTCGTCACGACCCACCACGCTAAAGACGCGGGTGATCGCCCACACGCAGCAGGTCGTGCGAATCGACCGCGAGAAGCGCACGGGTGAGGTTGCCCAGGTGAGCGAAAAGGTCGCCCAGTTTGTGGATGGCGCCATTGAATCAGCCAAAGCAGTGGTGCTCTCTGATTACGGCAAGGGAGTAGTGTCCGGGGCGCTCCTCGGCGCGCTGCACAAGGCTGGAGAGCAGGGAAGGCTTGGATTGGCCAAGCGGCCGCTCTTTGTTGATCCCCACCCGCGCAACTACGACAACTACCGCTTCATGAGCGTGGCGAAGCCGAACCGCAAGGAGGCAGAGATCGCTTCGGGGCGCCCGATAGGTGGCGTTGATGACGCGTTCAAGGCTGCTGAAGTGCTGATGAAGAGGTGGAACTCAGAGATCATGGTGGTGACACTCGGGGAGGACGGAATGATCGTCCAGCAGTCCGGCGGCAAAGGTGGGGTGCACCTCGAGACGATGGCCCGCGAGGTCTTCGATGTCAGTGGCGCGGGGGACACCGTGACGGCGCTCTTCTGTGCTGCGCTTGCCACGGGCGCTTCGCCGATCGTGGCCGGCGTCCTTGCGAATATCGCCGCTGGGATAGTGGTGTCAGAGGTAGGAACGGTTGCAGTGGACATCGAGCGGCTGCGGAGCGAAGTGTCCCGGTTTGGGGTGGCGGCCTAGCGGTATGGGGAAAGGCGCAGGACAGTTTCCTCTCAGGAGCATGACCGGGTTCGCCCGCGTGTCCTTTGGCGATCCGGCAGTTGAGATCGATGTTGAGATTCGCTCCGTCAACCACCGGTTCCTTGAGGTTGTGGTTAAGGCACCGCGCTGCTACAGCAGCCTCGAGCGGGACGTGAAGGGCGCGATTCAGCAGCACCACAAGCGCGGGCGCATCGAGGTAAGCGTGTCGCGGCGGCAGCGGGGCGAGGCGCCTTCTGCTGATGGCGACTTCTCTGCAGCGTTCGATAGCGCAGTAAAAAGATTCTCTGCGGCGTGCAAGCGGTACGGCGCTCGCGTTGATTCGATGGCTGAGTTTCTTGGGCAGCTCGTCTTGAGGGAGTCAGCGGACAGCAGCGATAACGCGGCCCCGGGTGATCACGAGGTCTCGAGCCTGCTCAGGATCGTGTCCGAGGCGAGCCAGGCGCTTGCGGTGATGAGGGAGGCTGAAGGGGCTGGGCTCGGCCAAGACATCGCCCAGCGCCTGGCCTTAATCGAGGCCTCGGTGCACGAGATGAGCCGCCTCGCCGCTGGCGCGCCTAAGCGCCTCCGGGAGAGGCTTGAGGAGCGGCTGAAGGGGCTCGCCCCAGAGCTAAAAGCCGATCCGGAGCGCCTGGCCTCGGAGGTGGCGATGCTGGCAGACCGAGTGGACGTCTCCGAGGAGATCTCGCGGCTTGCGATTCATTTCGCGCATTTCAGGGAAGCCATGTCCGGCAAGGGGGATGGTGTCGGCCGGAAGCTCGATTTTATGACGCAAGAGATCGGCAGGGAGCTGAACACGATAGGGTCAAAGGCGCAGGACGCGGCGGTGCAGGGCCTCGTGGTGGATGCCAAGACGGAGCTCGAGCGGATTCGGGAGCAGGTGCAGAACGTAGAGTAGTTTTTTGCTTATGGAACGGGCGCTTATTCGGAAAGGGATTCTCTTTGTGCTGGTCGGGCCCACCGGTTGCGGCAAGTCCACCTTTTGCTCGCGCCTCGTTCGCGACTATCCCGAGTCGCTCCAGTATTCGGTGTCTGCAACCACCCGGCCACCCCGTGCAGGCGAGGTGCAGGGGACGAGCTACCACTTCATGGCGAGGCAGGAGTTCGAGGAGAGGGACAGCAGGGGCGAGTTTTTTGAGACCGAGGAGACGCACGGGCAACGGTACGGAACGCTGCGGGCAAACCTTGAGAACGGAATCAGCTCAGGAAAGGATCTCCTCTTTCAGATCGACATTCGTGGCGCGCTAAACTTCAAGAAGCACTTCCCGTTCAATACCGTGACGATATTCATCATCCCCCCGAGCTTCCGCGAGCTCAAGGAGCGGCTGAGGGGTCGGGGAACGGTGGACCCCGCAGAGCTGCAGCGCAGGTTCGCCACGGCGCGGGAGGAGTACGAGTCGCTTTTGCGCCTCAATGGCGAGCTCGGCAAGATTGATTACCTCGTGGTCAACAGCGAGCTCGATGAGGCCTACAGCACGATTAGGTCTATCGTTCTTGCGGAGCGGTCCCGCTACCACCGGATCGAACGGGTGTCAGTTGAGCAGTTTTGCGAGATATCGGAGTGAGGAAACGTATGAGTCGTGCCGTAGGCATCCTGGTCCTGCTGTTGTTATTCACTGGCCTGGGCTGCAGCGAAGTTGCCCCGCGGCCCCCGAAATTTATAGATGACATTCGGCCAATACCTCCGGCGCTCAAGGAGGTCTCATTTGCGATTCAGCGCCGGGATCTTGAGGGCGCGCTTGAGCGTGAGGGAGAGGCTCCGCCACGGCTTGTGCCGGTCTATGCGTCGGTGTCGGCTCGCGAGAGCTTTGAGTACCGCATCTTCGACCTAAAGCCATCGAGCCCGTATGCGCTGCTGGGCCTCCAGAACTCAGACATCATCGTTGCCGCAAACCGCTACCTGATACGCCGGCCCGAGCAGTTCTACTCCTTTGTGCAGCTGTTGCGGGGCGAGAACGAGGCCTCAATTGAAATTCGGCGGGGGGGCGA
>JAFMJG010000004.1 GCA_017853605.1 bacterium | reverse complement strand
AAGGCAGTTGGGCGTGATGAGGGAGGACAACTCGGAGAATTGAGTAAATTCAGGCCGTTGCCGGAGCCGTTCGATCTGAAAACAGATCTGATTTCTTAGGGGGGGCATCTTGCGGGACTGATGGGGTAGCCTTCGCCAAATTTTTTTGGACTGCTTCCGATGGACGATCTCTACAGCGCTGTTTTCGAGGGCTCCTCTCTGCTCTTTGACTGTTACCCCGGAGGCAACGACACCTTCGTATTCTGCAACAGGAAGGTGGGCCGCAGCTCCTACGGGCGCCTCGATCAGGTCATTCGCAGCCGCTACCCTCACTTTGAACAGGGAGCAGTCCTCGAGCGCACAAGGAGAGATCGGGCTGTCGTGCGGGTGCAGATGATCGGTGGCGAGTTCAGCCCGAATACCGTTCGCTCGGTGGCTGCCTTAATCGCGGACCTGTACTGCAGGGACAGAAAGGCGATCCCTTTTGCGCACATGGATCTCGTCAAGGTAAGCAGGGAGTGTATCTCCTTCCCCCTTGAGGTGTCAGGGACCAAAAAAATTATGCAGGCTTCGGTGTGGGCGGCTGGCGACCAGTGGCACGTTGAGCTTGAGATGGCGGACGCAGGCTCCGTGCGGATCCACCGCAGCCTGCCGCTCAAGTTTGATGACGAGGAGTGCCGCTGCGACTTAGTCTTCCTTGAGGGGATGACCCAGGTCCTCATTCCAGAGAGCGAGGTTCCATTCGTCCGATCGCGGCTTACGCTGTTCCGCCGTATCGTTGCCGCCCGCCAGCAGCTGGGCCTGCAGTCCTGTCCCGCCTTCAGCCTCGTGTGGTGGAGTGATCAGGGCGGGCAGCGAAAGATTCAGCCGGTTTCATACGTGACAAAGAGCGACGTGTGCATTGACGAGACGGGATCTGGAGCGGCGGCAGTGGCCCTCGCTGTGGCGCGCGATGATGGGCACGCCTGCGGCATTGAGTCGATACAGCAGCCCAGCGGGATCGAGATCAAGGTCCGCACGGAGCCGTCCATTCGCGGCATGTCTCCCGCCCGAGTGTACCTCTCTGGGCCGGTGCAGCTGAGGGGCGAGCTGAACAGCTCGTACGAGGCCCCGCGTTACGCCGTTAACCGCCGCTTCTACCTCGTGCGCTAGCGCCCAAAACCGACAGAAACAGCCATGGGCCGGTGAGGCGCTCGCAAATGCCCCCCAAGACTGGTAAGGATCCCTCCGTCCATGCAGGAGAGGGGGAGTGGCTTCGAGCAGTTCACAGCTTAAGCAGGATGGCCTTGCGGGCCGGGGTTGTGTAACCCTCGACCAGCTCGGGCTGTCCCTGCCGCGCGATGCGGGCAGCGTAGATTTTGCCGACATAAAAGCGGACGCAAGCTTCAATCGGGTGATCGATGAGTCGCACACGAGCCTCGTTGTCCAGGAGCAGTGTGAACGTGCGTGGTACCTCTCAAGCGGCCTCGCCCAGGGCATCAGCACCGATGAGCAGCACCTGCTTCGCTCGCTGTCCTCGTACCTTGGGGGCGCAGGATCGGTCGTGCACGAGGCGATTCGCCGGGTGCTCGACGCCCATCGGGAGAAGCTTAATCCCGAGGGTCGGGTTCTCAAGGCGCCAGCCGCCTACAACTTTGAGCAGATTTTGCAGTCGGCCGCTGAGCGGTTCGACTTCATGGAGGGAGCCTCGTGGGATGACTTCTTCCCAAACGGCAGGTCTGATCGTGACCACCCGAGGTTTCGCGAGCACCTAAAGCTCAAGCACCTGCTCGTTGGCAGCGCAAGCCCAGCTCACGTTGCGCTTCCTGAGACATCCCCCGACCACCAGTCGTTCAAGCGCTATCGGGAGGTGCTGGTTCAGGCGCTGAACAATTGGCACGAGATCTTCTACCTCGACCGCGACGGGGCCTTCCAGGACGATCCTCGGCACCTTGTGCCCCCTGGCGGCCTGAAGGCGATCGATCCAGCGCTGGTTCTTGAGGTGGAGGAGAAGAACATCAGCTACGCGAAGCATGACTCATTTGAGATCCTGGGCTTGGGCGGGCTGTCGATCCCGTACTACGAGATCGAGGTCCCCGTTGCGCGGCCGCCGGTGAAGGAGCTTATTCAGCGAGGCCTTGGGGCTCGCATATCGTTTCGGGTGAAGGCAGTTCTCGATTTCGTCTACCTCACGTTCACTCCGGCAGGGGACCCGCGGCTCGTTGCGATGGACTGGAAGACTAATCGGCTCGACGAGTTCTCCGGCAAGCCGGCGATTGAGGCGCAGGAGGAGCACCTCGTGCAGCTCAAGCACTACGCGCTCTACCTCTTGCAGCGCTATCGGGATGTCTTCCAGCGCTTTGACGAGGAGATTAAGCGGGCCTTTGGCCGCGCGCACCGGCCGTTGCCCCAGCTGCCGAAAGAATTGACCGCCGACATGGTGTTCCTCGGTGATGCCTACATCGCCGGCGAGGGGCTCTCCGCGCCGTACCGCTTCCGTCCGGTGTGCGCCGCTGACCTCGATCTGGACACCTTTGTGCAGGGCCTGCGGGCCAGGCTCGCCGCCAAGGCCGGCAAGTTCTCGAGCATCTGGCCCCCCGTGACCCAGATAGAGAGGTGGGCACCTTCGGGCCTCGCCAAGGAGCGGTGTGACGGCTGCAATCAGGCGCCGCTCTGCCCTGATGCCCCGCTGCATGTCAAGGAGGAGTGGCCAGTATCAGCGTCCGAGATGCTCTCGCAGCTCAAGAGGCCCCGGCGCACGCCGCTCTTATGACGGCTCCCCGCCCCAGTCAGCAGAGGAGGAGAGCGTGTCACGAATCCACTGATACTTGCGGATTGCGCTCTTGAACAGGAACCACTCAGGGGTGTTGCGGGTGACGTGGTAGAAGCAGCGCCCGACGCGGTCAAAGAAGTTGTCGCCATCGGGCCTGCCCACTCTGCCCACCATCTGGATAAGCTTCTGCGCGTCAGCGTGCATTGTGTAGATGTGCGCCTCTTCTGCCGCCGAGAGGTTCGTGCCGACGGCTAGCTTGCTGGTCGCCACGATAATGTTGATTCGCGGGCCCTCGGTCCCCTGAGGGCGCTGGAACTCCTCGCGGATCTCCTCCCAGCTTCCGAGCGTGCGTCGCGGGGCGTTGCGCGGGCCCGACCTGAGGGACTGCAGGTAGGGGCCGTACCTCTCGGCGATGGCGTCCCCCTCGCCGGTGACAAATGCGGAGCGTATTCCACGGCTGCCGAAGCGCGCCTGAATCTTGAGGGCGAGGTACTTTGCCACGTGGCGGGGCTCGGCGAAAACGAGGATGCCGCGCGCCTCATCGCGCTGGATGAGATCCTCGATGCGCGCGAAGAGGCTCTCCTCCTTAGGATGGCCAGGCTCGGCCCGTGACGACATCTCCTGCAGCGCCAAGCTGAGAAAGAGGGCCCTGCGCTGGGCGGCGTCGTCCGGTATTGCGCTCAAATCCATGCCGAATGCCGCCTGGAGGGCCTCACGCGTCGTCGGCGACTGAAGCAGGTGGATGTACGGCGTCCCCTCAGCCACGGCCCGGAAGACTGAGCGGAATTCCGGCTTGAGAAAGAAGTCCCGCGAGGCTGGAAACGCGCCGCGCCGGCGGGGTGAGTCGAGGTAGTGGGCCATCCAGGTCGCTGCCACGTTGTGCAGGAACGCGAAGCTGCCGAGGTAGCTAAGGAGCGATGCGCGCGAAACGAGGCTCGACATGCGGCCTATATTCACCGACGCGAGGTGGAGATCGGTGCGCGCCTGCTTGGCCGTGTCGCTCAGCTGCTCGCCGCGCTCCGCGAGGGCGCTGCGAAGGGCGTTGAGCTGAGTCCGAAGCCTCAGTGAGTCGGCCTTGAGCTTTTTGAATGACTGGGAGCTCCGCGGCCCAAAGCTCTCGATGTGCGGCTTGCGGGTGAGCCTGATGCGGGAGGGAAAGAGCGTTGGAGGGGCAGCACCGGTGGCCTGCTTGATGGCGTCCTCGGCGTTCTTGAGCTGCTCGCGGGCGGTGACATAGGGGATGAACGAGAAGGTGTTCAGCTCTGCAGCGAGGCGCAGGACCCGGGCAGGCAGGGATGCCGGCAGCAGCTCGTGGGTCTTGAGCGGCCGCATCGTCCGCGGGACCAGTGCGCCGCGCATCGGGACGAGCGCCTGTTTCCGCGCCAGGTCTTGCGCATTGCGGGCCGGGGTTCCTGACTGCGGAAAGATAGGCACTCCAGCAGCGCGGGCCTCACGGGCGAGGCGTGCCATGGGGTGATCGCCCTCTGCGGTCTGAAACTCATCGAGCACCATGAAGGCCAGCGAGTCGTGCCCTGCCTCGCGGGAAGCCGCTGCTATCGTGCGCAGGAACGCCTCTGGCGTGCAGACGAGGATCTTGAGCTGCTGGTCCTCGATAATCTGCGCCCGCTTTTGGGGCGACACCTTGCCATGAAGAATAGCGACCTCCGAGTCCTCAAGGTTGAGGAAGAGGAGGAACTCGCGCTTAGCCTGGGCGCAGAGGTTGACGTTCGGGGTCACGTAGGCCACACGGAATCCCCGCCGGCACTCCTGTGGTGTTAGGGGCGAGTTTCCGAACCTGACTCCCATCAGGAGCGAGGCCATCACGGTCTTTCCAAATCCGGTCTCTGCCTTGAGGAGGTACTGCATCGAGGGAAGCTCAAGGAGACGAAAGAGCTCCTCAAGCTGGTCAGCACGGGGTATAAGCGCGGGCTTGATCATGGTGATGCCCAAGCGGGCATTGAGCTCCTCAACGCTCTTTGGGAGCGTTGCTGGATCAATCAGCGGGAACGGCCTCCCCTGCGCGGCAGAGGGGAGGGAGAGCGCCGGCTCCGCAGCCATCTCAGCGGGGGCAAAGAGCGTGCCCTGCGTGGTTTTCGGGAGCGTGATCGCTATCGACGCGGATCGTTGCCGGGCTGCCGGAGGTGTCGTCGAGGCGTGCTGTTGCGGCGAAGGGGCACAGGGCCCTGCCGCGCTAGGTGAAGGCGGGGGAGCTGCGGGGCCAGGCAACGATGGCAGGCGCATTGAGGGCGCGCACTGCTCGTACAGCGCTCGATCAACCTGAAACGAGTCGGAGGAGGTGCGCAGCACCTCAACTGATGCCGACGGAAAAGCCGTCGCCAGCCCCTCCATAGCTGGGCGAGAGAGGCACAGCATCCGGGATCCATTCAAAAGGAGTGGAGAGTAGATGAGCACACGGCTGACCGGTGTCTGGATGGGCGGTATCTCAAGCGCCGAGACGACGAGCACCTTCGGCTCGGTATCCCCTACGGTTGAGCGAAGATCTCCCAATGCCGCCCCGACAACCTGCACAAATCCCGCTGGAGCCCCCCGCAGCGCCGCTGACAGCCGCCCGGCAAGAAGGGGAGCGTGGCTGGGAGCGGTCGCCACCAGGAGCGCCGAGTCGAGCGGGGGATCCGCTGAAAGTATCGAGAGAGCCTCCTCCACAAGCACCTGCTCCTTGGAGTGAAGCGGGGCGCGGCTCTTCGCGAAGCCCTCAAGCAACCGGGCCTGCTCTTTCTGCAGCCCAGCAGCGAGCGCCTCAGCGGAGAGCTCGTCGATTCCGCACTCCCGAAGCTGGGCGTTGACGGCGAGCAGCGGCAGGGCATGTTGGTAGAGCCGCTTCGCAAAAGATGGCAGCTCTCCGGCTCCAGAGAACGCCTTTGCAATGTTGGCGCTCGCGTGGGCAACGAAGGGGCCGGTTCCGTAGGAGCCGAGCAGCGAGGCCAGCAGGGCTGTCTCGTGGAGCCCGTTGAGGAGCTCGCGGGCCTCCTTGGCATCCTGGCTCTTCCCTTCACGAAGCCGCTGCGCCCCCTGCGCGAGGGCTGGCCAGTTGGCGAGGAATGGCTGCTCCTCCCCGAAGGTGCCACGCAGCATGGTGTCTCGCAGAGGCCCAAGGGCGGTCGAGTTGCGGGAGATTATCGGCGAGAGCTGGGCGAGGATCTTGCCCCACAGACTCCCTAGCTTCTCGATCCCTGCCTGCTGGGCCGGCGAGAGGCGACAGGCCCCCAAGCGGTCCACAGTGGACGTCTCAAGCAGCGATGGAAGCGAGAGCTGTGCCGCTGCTTGCTGGTGGTTGGGCGATGCCATGGGGGCCTTCGGGGCGCCAACTGTGGGGCGCGTAGTCCGGACCCTTGTAGTCGAATTCAGGGTGAAGTTCCAGGTGCTGAGGCCGCAGACCAGCGGGCACAGTAATCCTGTCGCAATCTGAACGCTTTTGTGCGATCCAGAAAAGAAGGATTAGGCACTCTAGGGTCGCACAACGCGCCCTACCTAACTCCCTCGCGCCGGCTCGGCCGTCAGCGCCTTGAGGAACACCACAATATCGGTCACCTGCTCGGGAGAGAGCTTCTTGCCGAGTTGGTACTCGGCCATGGTTGAGACCGCTTCTGGCAGGGTTTTTACTGAGCCGTCGTGGAAGTAGGGACCGGTCTTCTCGACATTTCTGAGGGACGGGACCTTGAAGACCATCTTGTCGGACTCGTTCTTGGTAACGGCAAATCTTCCCGCATCCGTTGTTGGGTAGGGCTTCACGAGGCCGAGCTTTTGGTACATGCCGCCACCGATACCGATCCCATTGTGGCATGTGGCGCAGCCGGTCTCGACGAAGAGCCTTGCCCCCTTCTTCTCTGCGTCGCTCAGGGCCGCGTCGTCACCCTTGAGGTAGCGGTCGAGCTTCGAGGGCGTCATGAGGGTTCTCTCAAACGCGCCGATCGCGTTGCCCACGTTTGCGTACGTGACGGGATCCCTCTCGCCGGGGAACGCCGCTTGAAACGCGGCAACGGTGTTGGGATCCCCCTTGAGGCGCTTTAGCACCTCTTTTTCGGAGGGCATCGCCATCTCCTTGGGGTTAAGGATCGGGCCGAGCGCCTGCTTCTCTACCGTTTCGGCGCGGCCATCCCAGAACTGGGCGATGTGGATCGCCGCGTTAAACGACGAGGGGGAGTTCCGGTCTCCACGCTGCCCCTTGGTGCCGGGGGAGGTCGGCTCATTGTCGACACCGAAGTTGTCGAGCCGATGGCAGGAGTTGCAGGAGATGTCGTTGCCCACAGAGAGGCGCGTGTCGTTGTAGAGCGCCCTTCCGAGGGCAACCCTCTGGGGGGTAACGGGATTTGAGGCTGACGCTGCGACCTCTGGCAGGGGCTGAAACACCGCTTTCCACTCCGGGTTAACCGCGTGAGCGAGCGAAGCCGAGAAAAGCAGCGTTAAAAGCGGGAGGGAGAGAAGAGAGCGAGCCATAAGCCTCCTGTCATGAAAACCCCGGCAGCCTGCCAAGGTGAGCGCTGCAAAATCTTACATGCTGAGCGCTGAAGTGCAATCACTTAGAGGGGCTACGTTGCACGTGGCGCGCGGAGTGGCCCGCGTCTCCGCCCCGCTCACCGCACCGGGGGCAGCTCGGGGATTGCGAGGGCCCTGTGCCAGCGCACCTCACACACCCGCGGAAGGCCCAGGAGTCCCTTGCGGTAGTACACTTCGACGCCATCAATGCGCGCCCCACGCAGCGCAAGCCGGCGAAAGAGGGGCCCGTTATTGCGGGCGAAACGCCTGGCGAGGCGCTTGAGCCTCTCAAGCTTTTCGCGGTGCACTGCAAGGAGCGCAGGGTAATCATCGCGCAACGTCACGTGGCGGGTCTTCACCTCGGCCACCACTATCCACTTTCCCTCAAGTGCGATGATGTCCGCCTCAAGGCGCTGGCTGCGCCAGTTTCTCTTCAGGATAATGAGGCCCTGGGCCTCGAGGTGGCGCGCGGCGGCCCGCTCGCCCCATGCGCCAGGCTCCAGCAGCCAAGCTATGCGGCGATACCGCCATGCGCACCGCTGCCCAAGCCGGAGGATGGCTTGGAGATGCCGGCAACGCCGGCGAAGGTTTTTCGGTGCGCTCGGCACGGGCCTAGCTCCAGAATAGCTCTCTTGTGGCTAGGCGTCGGGTATCCGGCGTGTTTCTCTAGCCCATACCCTGGGTACCGCTCGCCCAGCGTCTCCATAAGGCGGTCTCGCCACACCTTCGCCAAGATCGAGGCGGCTGAGATCTCAACGTGAAGGCGGTCACCGCCAACCACCGTGCGCTGGGGAAAGCGGCAGGTGATCGGCTGGTTGCCGTCGATCAGCACGAGGTCAGCCTCAACCCGCTCGACAGCCAGCCTCATTGCGAGCTTCGTAGCCTGCAATATGTTGAGCTGCTCGATGCGGCGCGGTCCCACCGCGATAATCGACCACGCCAAAGCTGTGGCTTTGATCTGTTCGAACATTGCGTCTCGCTGTTTCGCGCTTATCGCCTTTGAGTCCTTGATCAGGGGGTTTTGGTACCCCTCGTTGAAGACCACAGCAGCTGCCACCACCGGGCCCGCCAAGGGGCCGCGACCGGCTTCGTCAACTCCACAGATCCTCATGCAGCACCCCGCTTGCGCCCCAGCTCGACGCCGCCAGGGTAGGTTGTTTAGGCAGGCGAAGCAAACTCTAAAAAAGCGGCTTCCCGGCGCGGCATGACACTCTTCAGTTGCGCCCCTAAGGGCTTAGGGCTACCGTTGATATGGTATGTCGAGCAGTAAGAAAGATGGGCGCCAAAGGTCCCGGCGCCGCAATGCAGGGGACCGATCTTCCAAGGGAGACACCCCCCGTGTTCCGGGCCCGAGGTCTCCGGGCCGAGGGAGCCGCGGAGAGCTCCGCAAGCACCTCGATGAGCGGCTTCGGCTTCTCTACCAGCGCGCGGTGGTTATTGAGGACGAGCTTCGCAAGCTCGATGAGGATCGCTTCTACCGGGTGTGCATCTTCGGCAGTGCCCGTATCAAGCCCGACACAAAGGCGTACAACGACGTGTATGAGCTCGCCCGCTACCTTAGCTGGGAGGGGATCGACGTGCTGACCGGCGGTGGTCCCGGCCTGATGGAGGCGGCCAACAAGGGAGCCCGCCTTGGGCGGGAGGAAAAAAAGACCAAGAGCCTCTCATACGGCCTCTCGATTCAGCTTGAGTTTGAGCCGGAGCCGAACAGGCACTTGGACATCAAGCGGCACCACCACAAGTTCTCGTCGCGCCTTGATGACTTCATTCGGCTGTCGCACTCGGTCGTTTGCACGCCGGGCGGGATCGGCACGCTGCTGGAGTTCTTCTTCGTCTGGCAGCTCATTCAGGTCAAGCACGCCACGCCACGGCCGATCGTGCTCCTGGAGAAGGACTTCTGGAGCGGGCTGATTGACTGGATGAGGGCCATACCCCTCGGTCGCGGGCTCGTTGGCGACAAGGACTTCAACACCATCCACATCGTTGACACGCCTGAGGAGGTCTTTGAGATCATCTCCGCGCACCACAGAAGCTTCCGCGCCCGCTCGGGCAGTGTTGAGGAGCCGGCCTAGCTGGCGAGGGGCTTCGGGCGCCTCGCCACGGCGGTGCTACTCCTCCTCAAGCGAGGTCTCCCGGCGCTCTGCAGCAGACCTGATCGCTTCCAGGAACTTGGCGCGTATCGCCTCACGCTTCTGATCCTCCTCAGTCTGGGCTGAGCCACTGGGGCTCTCTTCCTGCTCCGCTGGGTAGTACGGCTCCTCCTCATAGACAGCGGCCGGAGGCTGGGGAGCGTAGCCGCCGGGGGCTGCAGGCTCGTTGCTGCTTGCGCGCTCGAGCAGGCTGTACAGGTTTCCGCTCTTTGCCGGCGCCGCTGGTGGCTGGCCCGTAGCGGGCCCCTCGGGCGGCGCAGCCTCGCCGATCTGGCCGCGAGTCGTCTCGATAATCGAGGCCCGGATCACCTCGGGGTACTCATCAAGGATGTAGCGTACTCGGGCGACAGAAGAGGCGCCGCCATCCTGGACTTGGCCAGCGCTTCGCTGGGCCTCGTTCTTGGCGTCCGCTATGGCCCTGTCGAGCGTGTTGCTCTGGCTCCCCTGGGGATTCTCAGCAGGCTGCTCTGTTGGCTTCGAGAGGGCAACGGTCTCCGTTTTTTCGGCGAGGTCGGTCGGGGAGCCGGCTCCCCGCATCACGAGAATGGCGCTTCCGATGCCCACGGCTGCAGCGAGCACCGTTGAGGCGACCTTAAGCCCGAGGCTTTCGCCGCTCAGGAGCCAGGACCGTATCAGCGAAAGGTCGGATGGGGCAGCGCCCGTATCCCTGCCGGCGGGGATGTATCCCGCTGTCGCAGCTGATGCCGAAGCCGCGGCGGTGGCGCGACGCGCATCCCCCTGTGCGCGCTCCTCCTGCAGCTTCTTGCGCAGATCCTCCACCAACTGGTTGGCCTCGGAGCCGGCTTGGCCAAATCCGATCGTGCGCTGGATAGATTGGCCAACCTCAACACGCAGGATGAGAGAGTTGTCGATCCAGCATTCAGGCCGGTATGAGAGGCCTGAAATCACGACCAGCCCGTTGCGGATCTGGGCGAAGTCGGCCAGCAGCTCAGCAAAGCGCTCTCTCCACTGGCTCGTGATGTGCTCAAACGGCTCATTGGCAATCAGCGCCCGGTCTGGCTGGGAGGTTGCGGACAGGATGCGGATGCGCCGCTCCTGGTCAGGAGAGAGCGCTGAGCACTTCAGATCGGCGGTGTCTTCAAGCCCAAACGACGAGAGCAGCCCGGGCAGCGAGTCATCCTCGATGCCGGCCTTCGCCAGGAAGGCTCGCACGGTCATGCCTGCGTGTGGCGGCGCCTCACCAAGTCCGATTACGTTGTGGAGCTCTGGGTCGTACGCGGTATCATCCACCTGTACGATCATCTTTTCTTTGCCGTGGGTTCCGATTAGGGCGCGCTGGTAGGGGCGCAGGTCCGCTGGGGCGCTCCCGCGGAACACGCTCACTCGACCCGCTGGGCAGTTGATTACGTTTAGCAACTCCCCCGAGTTAGACAGAGTCTTGATTAGGAGCTTCTTTGGCATCCCTCCGCATTCCCCCTAGAGAATCCCTGTACCTATTATGGGCACTACAGAAGGTCGGCATAACCTGCGCTGGTCATTACAGTAATCATCGCAAAAACTCCTTCCTACCTTCAGGGGGTTAGGGGCTACACGCCGTTATGGGGCGAGCGATTCCGATGAAATGGTCGGGGCAAGCTCCGAACTTGGGGGTTCAGAGAGCCCAACCCGGTCCAGCAGATCCGCACGTTCCAGCGCCCTGGTGCCCGCGGATCGGCCCCCCTTCCTGATAAGCACGGGCCCATAGAAGCCCTCGCCGCATAGCGAAACCTCGATCCCCCGCGCACCCTTCCGGGCGGGCATTGTCACTCGGTAGCCTGCCCGTAAGGCAACTCCGCGCTGGAAGGCGAATGCTGAGTACTTGATACGGTGCTTGTTGAACCCGAGCAGCTCATCGAGCTGGCGATTGAGGGGTGGCTGCTGCCACGAAAGAGTGCCGTGACACCAGTCACTCTCAGAGGCCCGCAGCATCGGGCACGGCCCCTGGCGGGTACAGGGAAACGTGGGCGTGAGTGTCTCGGACAGCGCATCGCGAGCCCTCATCAGGCGTCGCGTATGGGCAAGCTGTCCCGGCTCAACCACGATGAGGGTTCCTGCAGGGGAGAGCAGGGCAACGAGCGCCTCTAGGGCCTGCACCGCCTCGCTCTCGTTGAGCTCGGCCAGCGAGTTGGCTGCGACGATGAGGTCAAACTGCTGCTCGCCGGCACGGGGAAGCTTCGCCACAACATCGAGGCTGCTCGTCAGCCCGCCGCTCCTCCAGCTGGAGATGAGGCGCGAGGCGAGGCGCCGCATCGGCGCCGAGTGATCCACGCAGGTGATCTTCAGCGGGACACCAAGGGCAGAAAGGAGGGCGAGAGACGCGGTGCCTGGGCCGCTTCCGAAGTCGAGCACGCGGAGAGGCCCAGGTGCGGGCGGGACCAGGGGAGCGAGGTGAAGTATCTTGGCTGCATTGATCGGGGTGTAGTACAGCGCGTACGCTTCAGCGCTCAGCTCAGTGTCAGTGGGCTCCGGGAGCCGGAAGCCAACTGAGTGTGAGGTGTAGAGGCGCGAGAGGCGCGAGATCTCGGCTGCGTAGGGCTGGAGCTCCGAGTGACTGACGGCGCCGGTGCGGTATTGCGACTGGGCGAGGGGGGTGAGGATCTGCGCAACGAGGTGCTGCTCGATCTCCTCAAGAGCGGAGGGGCATGCCATGAGCTCTCCCAAAAGCTGCTCCCACAGGCGGCGGAGGGGAGTCTCCGCCATCGCCGCCTGCAGGCCCCCACCCAAGGGACGTTAGTTGAGGGTCTTCTGTCCCGGCGTCCACCCGCAGGGCGTCAGCTTCTCTGTCTGGAGGGCGTCGAGCACCCGCACAACTTCATCAATGTTTCGTCCGACAGGGAGATCGTTTACCGCAACCCACCGGATGGTGTTGGACGGATCAACGATGAAGGTTGCCCGCAGGCAGATGCCCGCGTCCTTGTGGAGGATGCCGAGGCTCGCTGACAGCTCGCGCTTGAGGTCCGCGAGCATCGGGAAGGGCAGGTCGCGGAGCTGCGGGTGGCTATTGCGCCACGCGAGGTGCGAATACTCCGAGTCCGTGCTGCAGCCGAGCACCTGGCACTTGCGCTTCTTGAACTCGTCGTTCTTGGCGCCGAACTCCACGATCTCCGTGGGGCAGACGAACGTGAAGTCGAGGGGCCAGAAGAAGACGACTTTCCAGGAGTCCTTGTGGGTCCCGTTCGAAATAGTCTGGAACTCCCTGCCCTCATCTGTCGAGACGCAGGCCTTGAGCGAGAATGACGGAAAGGTATCGCCGATAGTTAGCATAGACACTCCTGATACTCTGGACACTGTTGCAGAAGCGGCTGGGCCTCCTATGACGCGGCTCCTTGGACTCGCTCCCTGACGCGCCCGCACAACACCCCCTTCGGCGCCCTGCTGGCGCTGAATGCGGCGCCAGGCACCTTGTGGAAGAGGCCGTCCTGCGAGACGCCCCACGGTATTGGCCTAAGAGATCGTTGTCAAGAAAGGGGGAAGTTGGTCTAGTAGGAGGATGACGGAGAGCCTGCGGGACCCGACAGCCAGCATGATGAATAAGATAGTTACCAGAGAGGCAGCCGTCGCGCTGAGGGAGGGGTACCGGGCAGCGGGAAAGCGCGTCGGATTTACCTCGGGAGTGTTCGATATTCTCCACGTTGGGCACGTGGAGTACCTGGAGCGGGCTCGGGCAGAGGTGGATGTGCTCTTTGTCGGGGTCAACTCGGACGGCTCGGTCAAGGCCAACAAGGGAGAATCCAGGCCCATCAACGGCGAGCGCCAGCGGGCGGAGGTCCTTGCCGGGCTCCAGGCGGTTGGCCACGTGTTCGTCTTCTCGGAGAGAAACAACAACCTCAACGTGGAGCTCCTCAAGCCAGACCTGTACATCAAGGCCGGCGACTACGCAGCCGAGCAGCTCTCCTCCAAGCAGATCGTTGAGAGCCACGGGGGGCAGGTTAGGCTTGTGCCGTTTCGCGCCGGACACTCAACCACCGGCACGATTGAGCGGATCGAGATTGCGGCGAGGACCGAGGATGGGCAGCATCTGGCTTTCGAGCGCCGGCCCGCCGTGTTTGTCGACCGTGATGGGACCATCAACGAGCACGTGGAGTACCTGAGCGAGCCAGGGAAGTTCAGGGAGATCCCTGGGAGCTTTGCTGCGCTCAAGGCGCTCAAGGAGCGCGGATACCGCGTCGTTGTTGTCACGAACCAGCCCGGCATCGGCCTGGGATACTTTTCGCGCGAGGACTTCTTCGCGGTCAATCGGGAGATGATGAGGCAGGCGTCCAAGGCGGGCTGCGCCATCGATCGCATCTACTTCTGCCCTCATTCGAAGGCCGACGGCTGCGAATGCCGCAAGCCCTTCCCATACTTCCTCAAGCGCGCAGAGCGCGAGCTGAACGTTGACCTATCGCAGAGTGTTGTGGTGGGGGACATGAGCTCTGATGTCCAGCTCGGCAAAAATGGCGGCTGCGCGGCTGTCCTGGTCAGGACGGGACGGGGAGGGGACGATGGCATCTGCGACGCCAAGGCGGACTACGAGGCGGCATCGCTCGCAGAGGCGGCCACGTGGATAGCGGCGCGGCCCCTCTCGCCAGCCCGGCCATCGGCGCCTGGGGAAGCGGACAGGGAGGGGGCGCTGCCTCACCAGCCGAGCGGGGAGGATTCCTTCGCGCGGCTGGCGAGTTCCTCTGCAGCCGACTTCAACACGATTTTCGGATCAATCCTGGGGTGTGCGGCGCTGGTCGAGCAGAAGACGGCCGGCAGCGACGGCGAATCCAGCGTGGAGGAGCTGCTTACCATCCTGCGGAAAGCGGCAAATCGTGGGCTTGCGCTCTCAAAGCGCGTGATCGCGCTGGCAGGCGATGAGGGCTGCGCGAGGACCCGCAAGTCGCTTCGCTCCTGCGTCGAGGCTGTCATGGAGCTTTTGGCAAGCACGCATGGCGGCGAGTGCCACCTCGAGCTTGTCTGCAACGAGGATGTCCAGGTTGAGCTCGCCGACTTTACCGTGGCGCAGCTTCTCCTGGAGCTGTGCGAGAACTCTATCGACGCGATGCAGGGGCTGCCGGAGCGTTTCATCGTCATTCACGTGGATCGGGTTCAGGTCGCCGAAGACGCAAAGCTTCTTGAGATAGCCCCGGGCAGCTATGGCCGCGTCAGCATTGTCGATCACGGTGAGGGGCTAGCGCCTGGAGAGGACTTTGGCGTGCCGCAGGCATCCTTCTCAACGAAGGGAACCCAGCTGGGCCGGGGGCTCGGGCTCAGCATGCTGATGGCCAAGTCGGTGATGAAGAAGCATGGCGGCGCGGTGACGCTCGCCTCCAGGCGCCAGGCAGGGACCAACATATCCCTCTACTTCCCTGCTGCCTAGCAGCCGGCCTCAAGGGCGCTCAAGCGGCAGGCTGAAGAGATGCCTGCGCTACTTCCTGGATCTCTTGCGTGCAGGGCTCGGAGCCTTCGAGGGCTTGCGCCAAGCAGCGTAGCTCTTGCTGGGCTTGTACTTGCTCTTTCTCATGGGCAGCGGCTCAGGAGCCACCGGGGTGATGTTAAAGTGCTTCTGGAACACCAGCCTCGCGAGGTGGGATGCCTTCGATGAGTAGCGCGGATCGACGGTGATCACCGAGACAGCGAGCTGGGGGTCTTGCGATGGCGCGGCGCCGATGAACCAGTTGTTCAGCCCAACAGGGTTGTTGCCACGCAACGTTCCGGTTTTCCCCGCCACGGCGAAGTTGCCGAGCGTAGGCTTCGTGCCCCGCATGAACTCCCTCCGGCTGGTGCCCACCGTTGTTGTGTGCTCCATCATCTCCATCAGGAGCCTCGCGGTGTCTGGCTGAACGATGCGCTGCAGCATCTGGGGCTGGGCCTGGTGGATGACGGCGCCATCCGGCGACACGATCTTGTCAACGAGCTGCGGGCGCGGCATGAGCCCCCCGTTTGCGACTCCGGCGGCGATTGCGGCGGCGTGAACCGGGCTGATTCTCACCTCGCCAAACCCGGCTGCTGTGCGGCTCAGCCCGTAGGCGTCATCCTTGGGAATCAGCGCGCTGCTGGTGGCCAAGGGGGCCTCCAGGTCAAGGGCCCGATTAAACCCGAAGAGGTGGGCGTAGCGGGACAGGATTGGCCCGTTCAGGTAACGGCTTCCGAGGTGACCGAACACCGGGTTGCATGAGCGCCCAAGGGCCTCAGCAACGCTCATGGAGCGCCGGTCCCGGCGGGGATCGGGGATGTAGTTCCACTCATTGAGGGTGTAGGTGCCGCCACGAAATGAGATCCGTGAGTGCGGCTGTATGCCAGCTTGCTCCACCGCAGCAGCGGCCGTCACAACCTTGAAGAGCGACGCAGCCGGAAACCCCGCATGGTACTCAACGTCCGCAACGCTCTTTGACTTTCCGGCGATTGCAAGAATCGCCCCGGTCTTCGGGTTCATCGCCACCACAGCCACGTGGCTCGCTTGGGCCTGGGAAACGATCCTCTCCACGTACTCCTGCAGATCGGGATCCACCGTGTAGAACACGTAGTTGTTGTTTGGAGTGAGGTGGGCGTAGTGATCCCCGATGCGAGTGTCAAACGAGGGGCGCGCCGCGAGCATGATTGCGCCCCGGTCATTCACCGAAACCGACATGCGGTCCACCTGCGGGGGCGGGTAGATCCGGCCGACATTGGCGTCGTTGCGGCGCAAGGCGAGCTGCTCAGCGGGGTCCAGCACAGCAATTTCTGAAGCGCTCCGCGAAAGGGAGCCGGGAGCGATTACTGAGCCGAGGGTCTTTGAGTCAGGAGAATCGGCGGCCGAAGCGACGTTGGAGCGCGAAGATGGGGCCACCGTAAGCGATATGAGAGCCAGGAGCGAGGCCCCCACCAGTGCTGAGCGCCGCAGAAGGCGCCGCCACGACTCAGTGCCGTGCAGATCTCGTATTTCGGTGATGGAGGGCAGCTGCTGCTCCGCCATGAAGAGAGTCTCCAGCGAAAAAAACCTAAAACCTCACAAACGGGGACACCGAAGCATCCCCTCAGTGTGCCTCAAGCGCCCGGCCCCAGCCACAAAAAAGGCCCCATGCACTCTTTGATGCCGCAGGCACCGGTAGAGGGAGCGTGACTTGCGTTAGTTGGACACCTTGGTAAAGTCCCCGAGCAGCGAGCTCAGCGGCTAAGAGCCACAATCCCCTAAATGTGCCCCGAAATTGGGCAGTTGAACAGACCCCTTCGGCCGCGACGAGCTCAAGAGGAGAAGCGATCGTCCCGGTGACTTTCGCTTGATGTCTCTCGGCAGGTGCAGTACACCTGTGCAGCATGGTTTGGCCACTCAAAAAGCGATCTCTTCCGCCCCCAACTTCAGCAGGCTTTGCTCTCGGTGAGGGGGTAATCCCTCAGGGCGCTCCGCAAAATTCTGATGTGGTGATCAAGGGTCCCCCAGCTCAGCCTAAGAGTTCGGGCATCCCCGGCGCCTACGTTGTGCCACGTGGCTACAAAATTTCGGGCTCCATAGCTACCTCCCGGCCGATAGTGGTGGATGGCGAGATAGCAGGCCCTAAAACGGTGGCTAATGAGGTATTTGTGCGCCCAGGCGGCGTGGTGTCCGGGGCGATAGTCACCTCTTCGCTCGTTGTGGAGGGAGTCGTAGAAGCCCCCGTTTCGGCCCGCAAGGGGGTGGAGGTTCGAGCCGGAGGGGTGCTGCGTGGGTCCGTAGAGAGCCCGAGCCTCGCTGTCGCCCCAGGAGCCAACATCGGAGGCTGTCTGCTGCAGGTGGGCGACCAGCCATAGCCATACGCTGGAGCGTTGGCACCCCTTAGTGCCGGCCCGCAGGAGCGGGTGTGCGAAAAGAGCACGATGACCCAAGAGGCGTCTAGCCGGAAACGTGGGCAAGCGCACCGGGGCGCACGCCGGCAAAAACGCGACAAGACCAAGCAGAGGCAGGCGCAAATTCGAAATGAATTTGAAGAAATAAACGCAAAGAAACCAACACAAAGAAACAAACACAGCCGAGGATAAACAAAAAGGGCGAGACGTTTCCGCCTCGCCCTCTCTCGGCTTCAAGCATCCTCCCGCCAACGGGAGCTGCCCTTATGCCGTCTGAGTGCCCACATCGGCCTCTGCAGCCGACTTTCCGTCGTTGAACAGGGTCTTCATGCGGGTAGCCTTGCCGCGCAGCGGACGGAGGTAGAAGAGCCTTGCTCGGCGCACGCGGGCGCGTGAAACGACCTCGACCTTGTCGATGCGCGGGCTGTGGAGGGGGAAGGTCCTCTCGACACCGATGTTGTACGACACCTTGCGCACCGTGAACGTTGCGTCCGGCTGGTGGTTTCGGGAGCGCTTCAGCACGATGCCCTCAAACACCTGGATGCGCTCCTTCGTTCCCTCGATGATCTTCGCGTGAACGCGGACCGTGTCTCCGGTCTTGAACTTGGGCAAATCCGTCCTAACGAGGGATGACGAAACCGCCTTTAGGGCGCTCTCAAGGGTCATGCTCGAGGTCTTGGTCTTAGCTACCGTCGCTGTGCTCTCTTCGCCGGCTGACATGTGCGTTCTCCGATTCTGCAAAAGTGACTCAAAACTGCTTGCCGAGCCTACTGTTCTGGCGCTCTGTTAGGGCGCCAGACGCCAGAGATTCAAGTGCTTTACACTCTGGGCCGGTGACTTGGCGTCTTGCCAAATAGCCACGCTCAATCAAACATTGAGCGCTGGGTTGTAACATATTAAAAATGGTAGTTCAATCGACCGGCCCCTGCTAAGCTTGCCTGGGTGCACGCTAGAAAAGGGGCGCCAGGGGCCCAGTAATAACTTGAATTGATTCGAGATTTACGCTTGAAGATCGTCAGCCACATCATTCGTAAGGTTAAACGGCGAAAAAGTTCCCGACCAGCCTGGTCAAAGGAACAGGAGACCCGCTACCGAGACCTCTCTGACAGGCTCGGGTTGATGGGCTACACCGTTCGCCGAGAGGAGCTCAAGCGGGGCCACTGCTGGAAGGTCCTCAGCGGCTCGTGCCGCTCACTCTCCACCCGGTTCGTTTTTGTTGATAGCCGCCTCAGCCCTGACGACCAGATCGCCTTCCTTGAGGCCACCATCGCAGATGCCGCTCCTGGCCCGGAGATTTCGCCGGATGCCGTGGCCGCAGCAGCGTAGGCTGGGCTGCCCGCTTCTCTCGTAAAAAGATCGCCTTGCGTTAGGTGCTGGGCGCGAACCGGTGTAAGCTCGACCCAATCGGGACAACCCAACTGTATAAGCCTATGATACTCGACTCACTGCTCGGGCTATTTTCCAACGACCTGGCGGTCGATCTCGGCACAGCCAACACCCTCATCTACCAGAAGGGGCGGGGCGTGGTGTGCAACGAGCCGACCGTGGTCGCTGTGCAGAGCGATGGGCCCCGCGCCAAGCGGAGGGTGCTTGCGGTGGGTAGCGAGGCCAAGAGCATGCTCGGGCGCACGCCGGGGTCGATCGCGGCCATCCGCCCGATCAAGGACGGGGTGATAGCTGACTTTGAGATGACTGAGGAGATGCTTCGCCAGCTCCTGCGCAAGGTTCGCAGCCGCCGCACGCTCGTGCGCCCCCGAATGATTGTCTGCGTGCCGCACGGCATCACGGAGGTGGAGAGGCGGGCGGTGCGCGAGTCTGCCGAGTCTGCAGGCGCGCGAGAGGTGTTTCTTATTGAGGAGCCGATGGCAGCGGCGATAGGCGCTGGACTGCCGGTCACCGAGGCGAAGGGAAGCATGATCCTGGATATCGGCGGCGGCACCACAGAAGTGGCGATTATCTCGATGAAGGGCATCGTGTACTCTCACGCGGTTCGCGTGGGCGGCGACAAGATGGACGAGGCTATCGCGAATTTTATTCGGCGCCGGCACGACGTGCTCATCGGCGACAGGACGGCCGAGCAGATCAAGATCGCAATCGGCAACGTGTTTCCCCGCAGCGGGGGTGACCTTGAGTTCGTTGAGGTCAAGGGGCGCGATCTCCTTCAGGGCATACCGAAGTCCGTCATCATCTCTGAGTCAGAGGTTCGCGAAGCCCTGTCCGAGCCGGTCAACCAGATCGTTGAGGTGGCAAAGATAGCGCTTGAGCGCTGCCCGCCGGAGCTCGCTGAGGACATCATCGAGCATGGTATCTCGATGGTCGGTGGAGGGGCCCTTCTTCCGAACCTTCACAAGCTCATATCGCAGCGCACCGGGATTCGGGCGCGCGTTGTCGAGGATCCCCTCTCGGCAGTAGTGGTTGGATCCGGCGCAGTTCTCGACCAGCGGGATCTGCTGCGCGAGGTCGCCGTGCAGTGATGCCGTGCCGGCCCCTTTGCCGGGCGGTCAGAATCGCGCGATGCGGGCCCTCGATGGGAAGACCGCCAGGCTCGCGGCTATGGACGCAATTGCGTAGGGCGCCACGTCTGCCGCGTTCTTCGTGATCAGGCACTGGACGAAGCCCAGCACCGTGATCGACTCGTGAATCGCGCTGCAGATGACCATGGCGGCGAAGAAACGCATAAAGCGCCCGCGCGCAGCCCCCTCCGCGGAGGCCGCTGCAGGGGGCGGCCGCCGCAGCCGAATAGCGGTGAAGAGCGCCGCAGAGGCCAGGAGCTCGGCGCCGCCAATCAGCGGGAACGCGCCAAGAAACGAGGCCCGCTCTGGCGTGAGCGGCATCGGAACTCCGGACGCGACGAGGCATGACCCAGCCACGATGCTTGCCATCGTGGCCAGAATCGCCCCCCAAACGACGAGCGCCGTTCGCCTCGCGCTCTCTTCAGAAAAGGGCGCTGTGGAGCGCCCTGGATCGTGACTCATGGCGTGGCTAGCCCCCCCCGGGCGGAGCGGCCCACCGCCTCAAATGCGCGCTGCTGGCCGGAGAGATCTCTCCACTCCATCGCCACGCCGGATCGGCGCTGCGGCTTCGCTAGCTCTCCTCCGTTGGGCGGCTGCTCCCGGTCGGAGAGGCGCGAGAGCTCGACCAGAATCTGCCCCTGGGCCCCTGATGGGGAGGAGCTCTCGCGGAACGAGCACGTAAGGGCGCGGCCGACGTAGTGCTCCCACTGGTTGTCGAAGCAGATGTCGGCTCCCGTCTTGAGCATCTCAAGGGCAAAGAACACCGAGAAGCCCCGCAGCTCAAACGATGTGGGGCTGATGCTGAACCGCTGGCCCGGCTGCGGGGCCAGCGCGGCAACAAAGCGGCCGGCGAAGCGGCTCAAGTTGCATGAGCGAACCTTGGCTGGCGGCACGGGCTCAGGGAAGCGGGCGGCCGAGAAGAGCAGGGCTGCAAGGGCCAGGGAGCACACCGCGAGGCGGCACCGTTTTGGGTCGAGCCGCGCGGTGCGCGACAGGAAGAGGGATGCGTGCTCTACCAAAGCCATGAGGGCCAAGAACGCCGCCAGCGAAAGCACCCCGAGGAAGTACGTGACGAGGTAGTCAGCGAGCGGCTGAAAGCTTCGCGACAGCGCCCAAACCGTGACGCCCCAGGCGATGAGCACTAGGGCTCGCAGGTGAAAGAACGCGCCTCGGCGGGGGGTCGTTAGCGCGATAATAACGATGCAAGCAAGCGGGAGGGCGCCGCTGATGCTTGCGGGGAGGTGAAAAAACAAGTTGAGCTTGCGCGCTGCCAGAAACCACACGGCAGAGAAGGTGCGGCTGAGCGGAGGAGTCCTGTGCTCTTCCGCGAACGAGCGGAGGATTACCCGCAGGTTGCTGTCCTCCCCGAACCGGGCCAGGTCAGCCAGGGGCCCTGACCAAAGCACAAGCGCAATCGCGGCGCACGACAGGAGAGGGAGCGCTAGCCCAGGCTGCGGGGAGGTGGCGGTGCGCCGCCGCCACAAGCACGCTCCGCATCCGTACAGGCCGCACGCCGCGATGAACGGGGGGGTGCTTAAGTGGCACTGGGCCATGAAGCTGCCGAGCGCGCACATGAGCGGCAGCTGCCAGACCCTGCCGTACGAGAGGTAGACAACAGAGAGAAGGTACGCGCAGGTAGCAGTGGGGATGGGGTGCGGGTTCCAGTAGTCAAAGAGGAGCCGGGGCGAGATGATCACGAAGGCTAGGGGCGCGAGGAGCAGGGCGTAGGCTCCGTGCGGCGTCAGCCCCGAAAGGAGGAAGATCGCTATCCCGACAAAGAGGCAGTTAAGGGCTGTGGTGGCGATGCGGAAGGAATCCTCACGGGTGACAAAGGGCCCCAGGGCCTCGGAGCCTGCCGCGAGGTAGTAGAAGAGGATCGGGCCGGGGTGCCTGAAGCCAGCGTGGCTGAACGCGCCCTCGTAAGCCTCGCCCCGCTCGGCCATCGCCACGCTCAGGTGGGTGTAAGCGCGGTCCATGTTGTTTATGCAGGGAGCGTTCAGGGCGTGGCGGTTCCAGAGCAGGACCGAGACGAACAGGATGAGGGAGCCGCAGAGGCTCAGCAGCACGCGGTGAAGCATCTTCAAGAGTTAGGACGAAAAGCCGACCGCACCGTACCACACCCAAAGGGAGGTTGACATTCGGCAGGACCGGAAGATTTTTGGTGGCGAATCCTCTGTATTCTGCGGGGGGACATGGTACGATAACTGACTCAATTCCGGCGACATTTGCTAAGCGCCGGACAATACGACGGTTTGAGGTACGTAACAGGCTCCTCTCATGGCACGTGTTCTCCTCGGAATAACGGACAGGCTCTCAGCTCGTGGCCAGGTCGTGTTGAGCTCTGTGGCGTTGGTGTGCCTTTCGCTATTTCTTACGGCCTATTCTTCAAAGCACCCGGGTGTGGCGCAGGCGGGCAGCATGGCTGCAGCGGAGCTAGCGGCGCCCTTTCACTCGGCTGCGGAGTCGCTGCGTGGATCGGTGCAGGGGTCGTTGCGTGGCTACGTGGCCCTTTGGGGGGTGGCCGCAGAGAACGCCAAGCTGCGCGGAGAAGTTGAACAGCTGCGGGGCGAGATCAATTCGTTGGGGGAGGCTCAGCGCGAGAACGCCAGGCTTCGCGCGCTGCTGAGCTTCGCGCAGCAGTCAGGAATTCAGGGTGTGGCCGCAGCGGTTATCGGGAGCGATCCGAGCGGCTGGGTGCGGGGGCTGCTGATCGACAAGGGAACCCTCGATGGCGTGGCTCTGGGCTCTGCGGTTGTGACTGCCAAGGGCGTAGTCGGGCAGGTTGTGGCGGCCGGCCCAGGCAGCGCCCGTGTGCTCCTCATTACAGACCTCACGAGCGGCGTCGACGCGGTAGTGCAAGAGAGCCGGGCCCGAGGAGTAGCGGAGGGCCTAGGCTCGGAGGGCCTTGAGCTAAGCTACATCACGAAAGAGGCGAGAATTCGTGAGGGTGAGCTGGTGTTGACCTCTGGCCTCGATGGCGTGTACCCGAAAGGCCTCGTGCTGGGCAGTGTCTCGGCGATCTCCCCCGGAGGAGCAGGGCTATTTCAGTTGGTGCGGGTCGAGCCGGCGGTGGATATTCAGCGGGTGGAGGAGGTCCTTGTCGTGCGAGGAAGGGCTCTGGAGCCGGCAGCGACGGGGGGCCGGCCATGATCTTTGTGCGAATGGTGCTGCTTGGAAGCGCTGCCACATTCCTGCAAGGCTCGCTAGCGCATCTGGGGCTCCCCGCGAGCCTCATGCCGCAGCTCGCGCTCCTCATAGCCGTCTTTGGCGCCTTCTCTGAGAGCAGCGTCCCGGCCGTTTTCGGCGCATTCTCTGTCGGGCTGATTCTCGACCTCTCCTCGGCGATGATCCTCGGGCCATGGTCCGGCGCGTTCGTGGTCGTCTACCTAATGCTGTCCCTCGTGTCACAGCGGCTGTTTATAGACTCTGGCCTCGTCGCCGCTATCGTGTCTTTTTTTGCGGCTCTCCTCGCCGGCTCCCTCTTTGCGGCCCTAAGCCCGTCAGGGGACCTGCTGCGCGGGCAGCACCTCGTGATGCTGTGCGGGCAGGCAGTGGTGACAGCGCTCGTGGCGCCGTGGCTCTTTGCGGCGCTGTCGTGCGTTATCGGGAGGCCCGACCCGGCGTCCCTGCGCGGCCCGTCCCCCCTGTCAGCGAGGTAGCTTCGCATGTCGAGGTTTGAGCGCAGCCCGGTCAACATAACGTTTCGCATCTGGTGCTCCTTCGCAGTGGCCCTCATCTCGGTCGGAGTTCTTGTCGCTCGGCTCTGGTACCTCCAGATCGAGCAGGGAGCGGCGTTCCGTGACCGCTCTGAAAACAACCGGCTGCGCACGCTGTACGTGCCTGCCGCGAGGGGCCTGATACTGGACCGCCACGGTGAAGTCCTCGTGAGGAACCGCCCATCGTTCAACGTGGAGCTGGTCGTTGAGGACAGCCCCGATCCGGCGCAGTCTATCGCGGAGCTCGCAGAGATAACGGGCGAGGATCCGGCGGAGCTTCAGGCCCGTGCGGGGAAGCAGGGCAAGAGGCGGCGGTACGAGCCGCGCCTCATCCTGCGGGACGTGCCAAGGGATCTCGTGGCCCGAATTTCGGCGCAGAAGCACCGCCTGCCAGGAGTGGCCATCTCAGTCGTCCCCACTCGCGACTATCCGCACGGCGGGATGTCCGCCCACGTTTTTGGCTACATCAGGGAAGTTTCGGGCGATCAGCTCAAGAGCCCGCTGTTCAGCGGATACCTGCCCGGCGACACGGTGGGGCAGTACGGCGTTGAGGCTGATCTTGAGCGATACCTTCGCGGGGAGCGCGGCGCCCGGACCGTGATAGTCAACGCCCGCGGCAGCAAGATCGGCGAGGCCTTCGCCAGCCCAGAGAAGCCGGGTGCTGACATCGTTCTTACCATCGACCGCAAGGTTCAGGCTGCTGCCGACGAGGCACTGGCCGGGAAGCACGGGGCTGTTGTCGCAATGGATCCGGCAACAGGCGAGATCCTGGCGCTCGCTTCAGCGCCGCAGTTCAGCCCGGCGGCATTCACCTCCGAGATGTCCAAGGAGGCGTGGGCGGCGCTCGTTGACCCGAAAGAGAACCGGCTGTCAAACCGCGCGCTCCAGGGCGCCTTTCCGCCGGGGTCGGTGTTCAAGATCTTCGTTGCCGCAGCCGCCCTTAATGAGGGTGTCGTCTCGCCGGCCGAGAAAGTTTGGTGCCCAGGGCATTACCAGTTTGGCAAGCGGTCCTTCAAGTGCCACAAGCACTCCGGCCACGGATCGGTGAACATGTTCGACGCCATCGTGCAGTCGTGTGACGTCTACTTCTACGTGATTGGGCAGCGTCTCGGAGTTGACCGGATCTTTCACTATGCGCACGACCTCTTTGGGCTTGGCCAGCCGACACGCCTTACCGAAGGAGACGAGAACGCCGGCGTCATGCCGTCAACGAAGTGGAAGGAGAGCTACTTCCGGCGCGAAGAGGACAAGAAGTGGTACCCGGGCGAGACGCTCTCGGTTGCGATAGGCCAAGGTGCAGTGTCAACAACGCCGGTGCAGCTCGCGCGCGCCCTGGCGGCGGTCGTAAACGGGGGAAAGCTGCTCAAGCCGCGCTTGGTGAAGAGGGTTGTGGCCGGTGACGGACGGGTTATTGAGGAGTTCCCGGCGGAGCCCGAGGTGATCGGGGCAGCAGCCATCGAGCCGGAGGCTGCCAAGCTCCTTGAGGGCGCAATGGTTGGCGTGGTGGCTGAGGCGCGGGGCACCGGGCATCGGGCAGCCCTGCCCAAGGCATCCGGCATCCAGGTTGGCGGAAAGACGGGCACCGCGCAGGTGGCATCGCGGGAGTCCGGGGTGAAGGAGGAGGATCATGCATGGTTCGCCGGCTATGCCCCGGCGGAGAGTCCCCGTATCGTGGTTGTGGCCCTAGTCGAAAATGGCGGCCACGGCGGCGTTGCCGCGGCGCCGATAGCGCGCAAAGTGATGGCAGCTTTCTTTGGCGTGGCGGATGAGGATTCTCCCCCGCCCGTTGCGGCGAAGCCCAGGCGTCCGGCAGCAGTTGCTGCTCGCGCGCCTCTGAGCAGGGAGGGGTAAAGGGGTGCTTAGCTTCAGCAGCCGCATCGGATCCCAGGTCGATTGGGCGCTCTTTGGGGCCACAGGCTTGCTGCTCTGCTGCGGGCTAGTCGTGCTGTACAGCGCGGGGTACGACCCCGAAAGCTCTGCGAGCCTCTTTGGCCTCGCCTCTGTGGAGTTCTCCAGCCCGGCCTGCCTGAGGCAGGCTGTTCACATCGGCGCTGGCCTGCTCGTGATGCTGATCGGGATGAGCATCCCAACGCAGATCTTCTTTCACTACTCGTTCGTGCTGTATGCGCTTGCGGCCGCGATGCTCGTCTGCGTGGCGGGCTTTGGAGTCGTCGTGAACGGGTCGCGCCGCTGGCTCGACCTTGGGGCGCTAAGCATCCAGCCCGCAGAGCTTATGAAGATCGCCCTTATCATGGCCGTGGCGCGGAGGCTTTCGCGCAGCCCGCCGCGCGACGGCAAAGGCTACGGCCTGGGGGAGCTCGTGGTGCCGCTGCTCCTCATCGCCGTCCCAATGGCGCTCATTATGCAACAGCCTGATCTCGGCACGGCGCTCTCCTTGGGCTTCGTCGGAGTTGCCCAGCTGCTCTTTGTGGGAATTCGGCCCCGGGCCCTGCTCACAATCGTGCTGGCCCTGGGCGTGCTCGCATACCCGGCGTGGCACATGCTTCACGAGTACCAGCAGCGCCGCATCATCGTGCTGCTCAACCCAGAGAGCGATCCGCAAGGCAGTGGCTACCACATCACGCAGTCAAAGATCGCAGTTGGTTCGGGCGAGCTCTTTGGCAAGGGCTTTCGTGGGGGAACGCAGAGCCAGCTTGAGTTCCTTCCTGAGCACACCACAGACTTCGCCTTTTCCGTGCTGGCTGAGGAGTGGGGGTTCCTCGGCTCGGTGTCGGTTTTAGTGCTCTTCTTGGCCCTTGTGTCGAGCATGCTTCGGGTGGCTGGCAGGGCGCGGGATCTTTTCTCCTGCCTCCTTGCTTTCGGTATCACTGCGCAGTTTTTCGCCCATACCGTTATTAACGTGGGGATGGTGATTGGGCTGATGCCAGTGGTGGGGATCCCTCTGCCCCTCATCAGCTACGGAGGCTCGGCCATGCTGTCGTTGCTGTTTGGGCTCGGCGTGGTTCAGGGCGTCAGCATCCGGCGGCTCATGTTCCGTGAGCGCGCCTGACAGGCTCGGGCGCGGCAGCATTTGGCAGGCAACTTCATGCTCGCGGCGACCGGGCTACTTTGGTACCATCGATCCTATGCAACGCTCCATCACCCTGAAGCTTGTGGCTCTCGCCGCTGTCATCCTCGTGACGCCTCTGCGCGCGCAGAGTGAGGATGCCCAGGACCCCCTCTTTGCGCCGCTGGGAGTGCCCCAGATCGACGACTTCATCGATGCGATCCGGTCAAATGTGAGGCTGAACACCCCTCCCCAGCACGTGACCCAGGCAGTCGATGGGGATATTGCAGGCATATGGGCGGGCAGCAAGTCGAAGGTCGAGAGCCTCTTCGGAGATCTGACGCTGCGCTTTCGGCCAAAGACAGAGGCGCTCCTCAGCTCGGGCAGCCCAGGCGAGCCAGCGGGCTCAAAGTTTCTCGACTGGTTCGACCTGAAGGTGAGCGTGCAGGAGGGCCGGATGTTTATCGAGCACAGCGCCGTGGCTGGCCGGCGAGACGCGGCGCGGCTTGTTACCCGATTCGACCGCGAGAAGGACCCCACACGCCTCGCATTCATACCTGGGCAGAAGGGCTCGGGAGTGTACATCGCCGTGCCGATTGCAAAGAGTCCCGCGACGAATTGGGGGATCTTTGTGTGCCCGCGCGAGGCTAGTGGGCTTGAGAAGGGCGGCAGCGGCACGGGGTTCGAGCTCTCTCCATCGTCGTATGAGCTGTCAGAGGCATCCTTTTCAGCGCAGGCCTCTGCTGATGGGACCATGGCGACCTCTGGGCCCAAGGGGCGCATCAAGGTCGTCATGAACGTCTCGAAGGGGCTGCCGCAGCCGAAGGTTCCGGTGGACGAGGCGGTCTCTATCCTTCCAAACGCGAGGGTATTGTACGTGCCTGACACAGCATTCGACTTCTACCGCGTAGCGCCGTTTAGCGACGTGCAGCAGGGGATCGTCTCAATGATTGAGATGCAGAACCGGGCGGGATACATCAGGCGCCAGTTCTTCAGCCACCAGCGCCTCATCCACAAAAGCGACGAGCCCACGCCGGTAAAGCTTGTGGTAAACCGCCGGCAGCTCACAAACGACAGGGGCGAATGCTACATCGTTATCGAGCAGAGCTACTCCTGGATGGAGTACGACAAGCAACCAGCGTCTTTTCAGTAGCGGCTCGGAATGCCGCGGCAACCGACGCAGGCGGCTTTCCCATAACGCCCGGCCAGCGCTGATATTTTGGCGGGTTAGGGGCTGTTTTGGGCAGGCCGGGCATGCGGCCAAGCCTGGCGCCAGCAGGGCCAGCCCGACTGCCGGCCAAGCATGCCAAGCCCTTTAACTTATGGGCTGCCTGAGGTAACCTCCGCGCACTTCGGGAGCCGGCATTCCCCATCACATTCCCGTCCCGGCAAAGGAGGCAGCATGGCGATTATCTTAGACGACGTATCCCATACCTTTCACGAGTTCCTGCTCCTGCCAGGACTGACCAAGAAGGAGCACGTGCCGGCCAACGTGTCGCTCAAAACGCCGATACAGAGCTTCAGGCTCGCAGAGGGCCCGAGGGCGTGCCTCAATACCCCCTTCGTTTCGGCAGCGATGCAGGCCGTCTCGGGGCCAGAGCTCGCGATCGCCCTGGCCCGCAAGGGCGGAGTGGCGTTTATCTTCTGCTCGCAGTCGATCGAGTCCCAAGCCCAGATGGTTCGTGAGGTAAAGGAGCACAAGGCCGGCTTCGTTGAGTCAGACTCAAACCTGCCGCCAACGGCGACGCTGCAGGATGCGCTCAACTTGCGGCGCAAGACGGGGCACTCCACGATAGCCATCACCGAGAAGGGGGGGCGCAACACAAAGCTCCTGGGGCTCCTCACCAGCAAGGACTTCTGGGAGTACAAGGATGACCTCTCGCAGAGCGTGCAGGGATTCTTCACCCCTCGCGAGCGTCTCGTGCTGGCGGAAGAGGGTGTCAGCCTCCAGGATGCCACCACGCTCCTGTGGAAGAACAAGAAGGAGTGCCTTCCGATCGTGGACCGGGAGGGCAACCTCAGGTCCCTGGTGTTTCGCAAGGACTACTACGATCACCAGTCGTACCCAGACGAGCTCACCGACAGCCGGAAACGCCTGCTTGTTGGCGCTGCCCTCAACACGTTTGACTATATGGAGCGGGCGTCGGCTCTAGTGGAGGCCGGTGTTGATGTCCTGTGCCTCGATTCCTCGGACGGCTACACCGAGTGGCAGGCCCAGGCAGCGCGTGAGCTTCGCAAGAGGTTCGGCAGCGACATTATCCTCGGCGGCGGAAATATCGTGTCAGCTGACGCGTTTCGGTACCTCGTCACCCACGGGGACGTGGACTTTGTGAAGGTTGGCATCGGCGGCGGCTCTATATGCATCACGCGCGAACAGAAGGGAATTGGCCGTGGCCAGGCGAGCGCAGTCATGGAGATAGCCCGCGAGCGGGACCTCTTCGCCAAAGAGTCAGGCACCTACATCCCGATCTGTTCGGACGGCGGGCTGAACTCCGACACCCAAATGATCCTGGCGCTCGCCATGGGCGCAGACTTCGTGATGATGGGCAAGTACTTTGCGATGACCGAGGAGAGCCCGACGGCCAAGATCAGCTACCGCGGGCGGCTCTACAAGCCCTACTGGGGCGAGGGCTCCAACCGCGCGCGGAATTGGCAGCGCTACAAGCAGAGCGAGGCCGCCCACCTTATCTTTGAGGAGGGGGTGGATGCCTACGTTCCGTACAGCGGCCCGCTCTCGGACAAAGTCGACGTTTCGGTGGTCAAGCTCAAGTCCACGATGTGCAACGTGGGCGTCCTGGGCGTCAAGGAGCTTCATGAAAAGGCGCGCATCACGAGGGTCTCCGAGATGACCGTGGTAGAGGGCGGGACCTCCACCGTTGAGATGCTCGATCGGCTGCAGCCGAACATGGAGTAGCCGCGATGTGGTTTACCCGCGAACAGTTTGAGCTCTGCGGCGAACTTAAGGTGTGGGGGCTTGAGCCGCGCTTTGAGCCGGGAGACGTGGTTGCGCGCGGCTTTGCCGACCTGGGTCACGAGGAGTTCCAGGTGCTCCCCGGGCCGCGGCTCCTCTCGCTGACGGCCGGAACCGCCACGCCCCTTGCCACAGGCACCGCGGGGCACCTCTTCTGGATCCCCTCAGCGGACGAGTGTGTTGCGCTGATCGAGAAGAGCGGCGCAGTGTGCGTTTCGTGCGACCGGCTCGACGGCCGGGAGTGGATGGTGCAGGTGCAGCGCTGCGGCGACGTTGAGGCGAGCCGCGCGCGGTCCCTCCATGAGGCGCTGCTTCGCGCCTTGTTGGCGGTCTTGCGGGCCAAGTTCAAGGAGGAGGGCCGGTGAGGACGGGGCTGCAGCGCATCATCCTTGCGTCATCATCGCCACGCCGCCGCGAGCTGCTCGGCAACGCGGGCATTGAGTTCTCTGTGGTTGTCCCCGGCTGTGACGAGACTCCGGCCGCAGGAGAGGGCCCGCAGCAGATGGTCGAGCGGCTGGCCTTGGCGAAGGCAGAAACGGTGGCAGGCATGCACCCCGAGGCGCTTGTGATCGGCGCGGACACGACGGTGTGCATCGATGGGCGGGCTCTCGGCAAGCCGGAGTCTGCGGCTGAAGCGCGCGCAATGCTCGCCACAATAGCTGGCCGGACTCACGAGGTATGGGGAGGGGTGTCGGTCGTTAGGCGGGCAGCAGGAGTCTCTCTCGTGTGGTCGCACGCCACCCACGTGACGATGTCGCCGATGACCCAGGAAGAGATTGTGCGGTACGTCGAGTCGGGCGAGCCGATGGACAAGGCGGGAGCGTACGCGATTCAGGGCCTTGGGCTCCAGTTTGTGGAGAGCGTTTCAGGCTCATACTCAAATGTGGTGGGGCTCAATATCAGCGCCCTCATGCAGAAGCTCAGGTCTCTCGGTGCTGTGGCGTAGGTGTCGGGCGGCATGATTGGGGAAAACCTCTCCTCTGTGATTGCTGCAATCGGGGCCGCTGCCAAGCGGGCGCGGCGCGTTTCACGGGGAGTGGTAGTTGTGGCGGCCAGCAAGAGGCAGCCCGCGAGCGCTCTCAGGGAGTACCAGGAGGCAGCCCGCAGCCTCGGCATCCGGACGGTGTTCGGCGAAAGCTACGTGCAGGAACTTAAGCTTAAGCGCGCGGAGCTGCCTGACGGGGCGGAATTTCATGTCATCGGGGCGCTTCAGCGGAACAAGGTACGGGATGCTGTTAGGCTGGCCGACGTCATTGAGTCGGTGCACTCGCTCCCGATCTTAGAGGCGGTGGCCGCAGCGGCGCGCGCAGAGGGCAAGCGCCAGCCGATCTTCCTGCAGGTCAATATCTCCGCGGATCCAGCGAAGAGCGGGCTCGACCCGGCCGACGTGGCAGCCGTTGTGGCCTTAGCCTCTCATCACAGCGATGCCATTCGCCTCGACGGACTGATGGCTATCACGGCTCTCTATGAGGCTCCCGAGGAGGCGCGCCCCGACTTCGCCAAGATGGCCTCGCTGCGGCGTGAGCTTGAGGCGGGGGGCCTCGCGGCGCACTTCGACGGCGGCCGTATCCTGCTTAGCATGGGGATGTCGTCTGACTACGCGATCGCCGTCGAGGAGGGGGCCGATCTCGTCAGGATCGGGACGTCCATCTTTGGCGAGCGGCAGGGAGCCCCCGAGGGGCCCCCTGCCTAAGTTCGGCCCAGCAGCCTGCTTCGAGCTACCTCGGGCACGAGGTGCTAAAGCGTGGGTACTGCTTCAGCGTCAGCATGCCGGCGTTGTAGAGCTTGTTCGCCTTGACGACGAGGGGATCGTTCCTCACTGTTGCTCCGGTCTTCAGGAAGTTTGCCCTGGCAGTGCCGCGCTTTACGATGTGAAGCGCCACGTTGAGCTGGCCCTGCACGCCGTCGATAAACGCCTGGTTGTCGATGCGCGTGCACCCTGTCGGCGTCGCCGGGCAGCTCACGATCACGTTTGGAATCGAGGCTGTCAGCGACTGGATAGTCGAGAGGTTGCTGTCAGCGCGCTTCTGGACATCCGTATAGCTGCGTTGTGCGGCCGGAGTTCCCACCGACTTGATGAGGGATGCGGCCTGCTGCGCAAGCTTGTTGAGAGCCAGCGCCTCGGCATTGAGCTCCTTGCGGATATCCAGGCCTGCGGTGGCAGGGCAGCCGCAGCTCGGGGTTGCAGTGCTCGCCTTTGCTGACTTGCCGGTCACGGTCCACTGGAGGAGCACGTTCGACTCGACCGTGAACGCGCCCTTGTTTAGCCCCTTGAAGAAGGAGGTTGGCTGGCCGCGGTCCTGCGCTCCTGGAGAGAAGAAGTTCCTGGTGCCAACCGGGATCTTGATCTCGAAGTCGTTAGGGTTGTTGTACCCCATTACCGCCAGGAAGATAGACCCGTCGGTAGTCAGGAGACACTCAGCCTGTGGCTCAACCAGCGCAAGAGCGGGGGCGCTTGTGCCGTTGAAGTTAAGGATCGAGGGCACTGCGCCCGATGTCGCCACCGAGTACACGAGCGGCCGCCCGTCCCAGGTGATGTTGATAGCCGCCGGATTGAATCCTGGCTGGAACACCGAGGACTGGCCGCGGTTCGCTGGCGACGGCGCGAAGAAGTTCTTCGTGACCGAGTCGAGCCCCGCCGGGAGCGTCACAGGCTGGCCGGTGGTGTTGTTGTAGCTGATGTAAGCGGTGAAGGTTCCGTCACCGTTGTTGTAGATTCCAGCGAGCGAGACCGTAACGCCGGAGGTAGACGGCGCACCGTTCTCGGATGGTGTCTGGCTGCTGCCGTTGCAGCCCGGATCGGCGAGGTCGATCAGGCCGTTGCCGTTGTTGTCGATGCCGTCAGAGCACTGGGTTGTGCCTGTGGTTGGAGTTCCCGTCACCGTGCCGGTTGGAGTTGCCGTTGGCGTAGAAGTTGGCGTGGGCGTCGATGTCGCCGTGCCCGTAGTCACCGGCGTGGACATGGGCGTCGGCGTTGACGTAGGAGTTGACGTCGGCGTTGCCGTAGACGTAGACGTCGGAGTTGACGTGTTGGTAGGCGGGGGTGTTCCTGTCGGCGAGTTGGTCGCAGTTGGGGTCGCCGTGGGAGTGCTTGTGAAGGTCGGCGTGCTCGTTGCTGTTGCCGTCGGTGTTCTCGTTGGCGTGCTTGTGAAGGTAGGGGTGTTTGTTGGGGTCGACGTCGGGGTGCTCGTGGGCGTCGGAGTGTTGGTCGGCGTCGACGTTGGAGTTACCGTTGGTGTTGGGGTCCATGTGAGGGAATTGTCGAGGGAAAACCCGGCGACCAGGACCTGCCCGTTAAAGTTCTGGTAGGCCTGAATGCTCGCAATAGGATTAATCGATATGTGTGGCTGGTAGACGCGCACCAACGCGCCTGCGCCGCTCGTTCCGACCGAGATCTGCGCGAACTGCGGGCCGAACTTGCGCGATGTGGCGCCGACCGTCAAGCCTCCCAGGTAGCCGGGGGTGAAGGCCTCGAAGCTCCTCAAGACTGTGCCTCCGCCGTTGAAGAAGTTAAGCACGGGAGACCCTCCCGCTCCAGGCGCAACGATGATCTCGTCGGTGCCGTTGCCGTCAACGTCGCCGGATGCGACGAAGATGCCGCTGCGGAAAAGTGGATCGACCCCCCAGAAAGAGCTCAGGGGTGCCCCGTACCCGTTTGAGGGCGAGAATACCCTGACGTTTGGGCCTCCTCCTGGTCCGGCACCGGTGATGATCTCCATGCGGCCATCGCCGTTCACGTCGCCGCCAGCAACTCGCACGCCGCCCGGGAAGGTTGTGTCGTATGCAAAAAAGGATGCGATCTGGGCTCCCGAGGGGCCAGCAAATACCCGGACGTTCGGCCCGCCACCGGCGCCTGCTCCGGTAATGATGTCGTCGATGCCATCACCGTTCATGTCCGCGCACCCGACGTACACACCGCCGGTGAACGCCACGTCATACGCGAAGAAGTTGTTGATGACGGCGCTCTGGGCAGGAACACCGAGCTGCATCTTTTTGCCGTCGAATGAGGAGACGCGCGGGCCGCCACCGAATCCCGCCCCGGCTACGATGTCCTGGGTGCCGTCGCCGTTCACGTCGCAGCCAACGACAGTCGCTCCGCCCCGGAAGAACTCCTCGAAGGCGTAAAAGTTCATGGAGTTTACGACGAGCCCCGTGGCGGTCGTAAAAGCCGTCACGTGTGGGGCACCACCCTCGCCAGCACCGGTCAAAAACGCTGGCGTATAGCGGTCAGACTGTGCTGCAGCGTCTGTGCCTGCCGCGGCCACAGAGAATACAGCTACAGCTGCAGAAACAATAAAGCGAACGGGAGTGGCGTACGTCATTTGATCCCCACATCAACATTTTGCTACGGGGAGTTATGGGAGCAGCTGCCTCAGACAGCGCATAGCAGCGCCAAAATGGCTGCAGCTCACGCAAATAGGTGAACTGCTTCGCATGCTTCGCGCGGCTTTTTTTGGCTAGCCTTGATGGCCCTGCCGCACCCGCAGTGCCGGCAGAAGCGGACTATCCCGTGCAGCTGGCCCGTTATGCGCGTTGAGGGCACCAGGAGTGCCGCAGGCGCGCGACGGTGCCGCAGTGGCTTCGCTGGATACCGCACAGCTGCTGCGGGCCCGAAGGAGGGGCTCCGGCAGGCCCCTCAAAGAATGCAGGCCCCGTTCGGCGCTGCTACCTCGGGCACGAGGTGCTGAAGCGTGGGTACTGCTTCAGCGTCGCCACGCCAGCGTTGTAGAGCTTCTCCGCCTTGACGACGAGTGGATCATTCCTGACCGTGGCCCCAGTCTTGAGGAAGTTCGCCCGCGCGGTTGCGCGCTTCACGATGTGGAGCGCCACGTTGAGCTGGCCCTGCACGCCGTCGATGAACGGCTGGTTGTCGATGCGGGTGCACCCTGTCGGCGTCGTTGGGCAGCTTACAATCACGTTAGGGATCGAGGCTGTCAGCGACTGAATCGCAGAGAGGTTGCCGTCAGCGCGCTTCTTCACGTCGTCGAAGCTGCGCAGCGCGTCAGGGGTGCCGACCGACTTGATGAGTGACGCTGCCTGCTGCGCAAGCTTGTTGAGCGCGAGCGCTTCGGCGTTGAGCTCTTTGCGGATATCCACGCCGGCTGTTGCGGGACAGCCGCAGCTCGGCGTAGAGGAGCTGACTTTCGCCGACTTGCCGGTAATCTTCCACTCAAGGAGCACGTTCGACTCGACCGTGAACGCGCCCTTGACGAGCCCCTTGAAGAAGGAGGTTGGCTGGCCGCGGTCCTGCGCTCCGGGCGAGAAGAAGTTCCGGGTGCCAACTGGGATCTTAATCTCAAAGTCGTTGGGATTGTTGTACCCCATGACCGCAAGGAAGATGGTCCCGTCTGTGGTCAGGAGACACTCGGCCTGCGGCTCAACCAGCGAGAGCACCGGGGTGCTTGTGCCGCTGAAGTTTAGGATCGAGGGCACGGAGCCCGATGTCGCCACCGAGTACACGAGCGGCCGGCCGTCCCAAGTTATGGCGATGGCGGCTGGATTCGATCCTGGCAGGAATACGGACGTCTGCCCGCGGTTTGCCGGTGACGGCGCAAAGAAGTTCTTGGTGAGCGAGTCGAGCCCCGCCGGGAGCGTCACAGACTGGCCGGTGGTGTTGTTGTAGCTGATGTAGGCGGTGAAGGTTCCATCCCCGTTGTTGTAGATTCCGGCGAGCGAGACGGTGACGCCGGAGGTAGACGGCGCACCGTTCTCGGATGGCGTCTGGCTGCTGCCATTGCAGCCCGGATCAGCGAGGTCGATCAGGCCGTTGGCGTTGTTGTCGATGCCGTCCGAGCACTGGGTCTGGCCCGTGGTGGGCGTGCCGGTGACGGTGCGGGTTGGAATCGCGGTGAACGTCGGCGACGCCGTGAACGTCGGCGTGCCGGTGTTCGTCGCCACTGCGGTGAACGTCGGCGACGCCGTGAAGGTCGGCGACGCAGTAAACGTCGGCGTTGACGTGCTCGTTGCCGGAGGCGTTCCGGTGGGGGAGTTAGTCGCAGTCGGCGTGGCCGTCGGCGTCCTAGTAAACGTTGGTGTTGGCGTGTGCGTCGGCGTGGGAGTATGAGTTGAAGTGGGAGTCGGGGTGTGTGTTGGAGTCGGGGTGTTCGTTGCCGTCGGCGTTACCGTTGGGGTAGGCGTCCAGCTCAACGAGTTGTCGAGGGAGAACCCAGCGACGAGGACCTGCCCGTTAAAGTTTTGGTAGGCCTGAATGCTCGTTATAGGGTTAATCGATGTGTGTGGCTGGTAGACGCGCACCGAGGCGCCTGCGCCGAACGTGCCGACCGAGATCTGCGCGAACTGCGGGCCGAACTTGCGCGATGTGGCGCCGACCGTCAAGCCTCCCAGGTAGCCGGGGGTGAAGGCCTCGAAGCTCCTCAAGACTGTGCCTCCGCCGTTGAAGAAGTTAAGCACGGGAGACCCTCCCGCTCCAGGCGCAACGATGATCTCGTCGGTGCCGTTGCCGTCAACGTCGCCGGATGCGACGAAGATGCCGCTGCGGAAAAGTGGATCGACCCCCCAGAAAGAGCTCAGGGGTGCCCCGTACCCGTTTGAGGGCGAGAATACCCTGACGTTTGGGCCTCCTCCTGGTCCGGCACCGGTGATGATCTCCATGCGGCCATCGCCGTTCACGTCGCCGCCAGCAACTCGCACGCCGCCCGGGAAGGTTGTGTCGTATGCAAAAAAGGATGCGATCTCTGAGCCCGAGGGGCCGGCAAATACCTTCACGTGCGGCCCACCACCCTCGCCGGCTCCTGTGATAATATCGTCGATGCCGTCGCCGTTCATGTCCGCGCACCCCACGTAGACTCCGCCGGTGAACGTTATGGCATACGCAAAGAAGTTGTTGATGACGGCGCTCTGGGCAGGAACACCCATCTGCATCTTTTTGCCGTCGAATGAGGAGACGCGCGGCCCGCCACCGAATCCCGCCCCGGCTACGATGTCCTGGGTGCCGTCGCCGTTAACGTCGCAGCCAACGACGGTCGCTCCGCCGCGGAAGAAGTCCTCAAAGGCGAAAAAGTTGATCGAGCTCACGATCAGCCCAGTGGAGCTCGTAAAGGCCGAGACGTGTGGAGACCCGCCCACGCCGGGGCCGGTCAAAAACGCCGGCGTGTACCGGTTAGGCTGGGCGTCGGCCTCTGTGCCCGCCGCCGCGACTGAAAATAGTGCCGCTGCCGCAGACAGGACTATACGAACAGGAGTGGCGCACTTCATTTGATCCCCACGTCAAAACTTAGCTACGTCAGGGGATCCTTCGGACGCTCTACAAGAGCTCATTAGGAATCGGGTCGAAAAAAAACGGAGGGTAAGCAGGGGGTTCCGGGTGCCCAGGTGGACTGGGCAGAATCCAGCCAAAGTCGCTTAGTAAATACAGGGGTTTGGGATAGAATAGCCTTTGGGAGCCAGAGAGCTACGAAAATTTCGCAGGGCGGCGCCCATAAAAGCGACGCCCCCCCTGAAGCAACCATAACCATTAGTAAGACCTATAGGTGTGGAGTTAGGGGCAATGTGTAGCCGGCTCCCAGAGTTCCTTTGGCCAGCGGTGTAGTGTCACGAAGGTAGATAGCGTGCCCTCAGTCCTCAACAAGAGCGTGTCCCCAAGCTCGGCGGAATCCCCTCAGGCCGCGCCGGATAAGCTCGCCGCGAAAGAGGCTGGCCTGGCTCCCGAAGTCGCCGAACTCTCCCAACCCAAGGACGCGAGTCCAGTCGGCAAGGTGATCGAGTCGAAGCTAGAGCGGGCCCGGCACAACAGCGGCCAGGATCGCGCCGCTGACCAGCGAATAGAGGAGCAGCTCTACGCCCAGGAGCGCCAGATCTGCCTCGGCCTTGCCGCGGCGATCTGCAAGACCGCTCCCGCGCACGCGGCAGAGGAGCAGCGCCGCCGGGTCGAAAACCTGCACAACGAGATGATCGCCCACGAGGCAGAGAAAGAGCGCAAGAAGAGGAGCGCCTCGATCCGTGAGACCACATTTTTTCGTGCCCTTGCGAGCGTTATCGGCGAGAAGGCTGCAGAGTCCCTGAGCGAAAAGATAGAGCAGCTTCAAGCGGCGGGAGGGCCCTCGGGCCAGCGCTCGCCAGAAGCCGTTGCCCAGGCTGCCAAAGAGATCGCCGCAGCCCTGAGTGCAGGCGACACCCTCCTCAAGCTCAACATCTCTACCGAGGTCATGGAGCGCACCTTGGCGCAGGAGCTCACCACACGCTTCGCAGCCGTTGAGGCAGCCGCCACCCCTGATCCCCCTCCCGCCGCAGGACTCTTCTCTGATGCTGTGAACGCCTCGATACAGGCCGCTAGCGATGGGCTCGACGCCGACCGCAAGGACTTCCTGCGGCGGGCAGAGGAGAAGCGCGACCTCTTTAACGCCATCCAGTTTAACCCAAAGGTCGCCCCTGAGATCATGCAGGGGCCAAAAGGGGCTGAGCTGCTCAAGAAACAGGTGGAGAGCCTCGGGTCCTCCGAGGCCGCCATCAAGTTTCTCTCAACCCTCAAGCTGGCGGTTGGCCAGGAGCAGCTTTCAAAGTACCTCGACGCGTTCGAAAAGCACGCCGGGCGAAGCCTGATCCTTGAGCTGCGGGACATGGTGGGCGCTTCGCCAGAGGCGCACCGCGAGGTGCTGCGCCAGGTCGTGGAGGCCAAGCTCCTTTCGCCAGAGCAGCTCGCCAGGCTAACCGGCCAGGTGGCTGCTGAGCAGGGCATCATTCTCGCCCGGCTCGACACCGAGTCAGCCCGCAGGGTTCAGCTTGAGGTGGCGGACAAGAAGATCTTGATCGAGAACAGCTTCAGCGAGGTCCAGCGTATCTCAAAAGAGATGCTTGGGCTGAGCGATGCCGAGGTGTCCCTCTCGGGGGTTCCGGATGCGGAGCGCGAGGCAAAGCTCCTTGGGGCGCTTGCCTCAAGGCTCAAAGATCTTAGGGGAAAGAGCCTCGCGGATGCGCTCAAGCTGCTCAAGCAAGACACCGGCGAAGAGAAGCACCTCCGCCGGTTCCTTGGCGCGGATGAGGCGACGAAAGACGCGATCCTCCAGGGACGCCCGGACCCCTTGCTGCACCTTCACGACAGCCTTGAAAAAATAGTGTCGGGACGGAAAGAGATTGAGGCCCTTGAGAAGACGCGCTCCCCCGGCGCTCGCGGCGAGATACCGCGTATCGTGAGCTCCATGGGCGCCACGTACGGAGACCTGCCGGGATTTGACGTGGCCCTGGCGGCTGCCAGAAAAGACGGCGCTGCTGCGCTCAATGTGCTGCGCGTCCAGGCGGAACGTGAAGGGGCGGGACGCGAGCACGCTCGTGATGCGCTCCTGCAGGTTGACTACGCTGTGCTCAATGCCGAGCTTCTTGATGCGATCAGGAGCCAGAAGGAGCACCCCGGCGCCGACCGCGCCCTGATCTCCCAATTCCAGCAGGCGCACGCATCCCGCCAGGGGGCGCTTGCCGACGGCATGCGCTGCGAGCTGTCTGTCAAGCTGCGCGCGATTGAGAAGGTTGATGCGCTCACTGGAGAGCTCATCAAGGCAGGCACGAGCGAGGCGTTCTTCCGCAAGGTGCGGGTGGAGGAGCTACAACAGGATATCGAGAAGAGCCGGGGACAGAGGCTGGCTAACAAGCCCTATTTGGCCGAATTGGCCGACGAGGTGACCGAGCACGAGGCGAAGATCACCGCGATTACCGCAGGGATTAATAAGCAGTTCGCTGACACCGCCATAAGGCTTAAGGCGGCGGCCCTCGATCGCCAGGCATCTCTGGCTTTGACTCAGGACGCGGCCATCAAGCAGGTAAGCGATCTGCTCTCCGATGATGGCCTTGAGCGTGCCTTCAAGGGCAAGTACGTCGACAAGTCGCTCGACCAGTATGCGAGCCAGCGCTACGACTGGATGGCGGTCAAGCGCACCTTCGGCGAGGCCTATTCGGCGCTCGATGAGGCGCGCGCCATCAAGGGCGCCGATAGCGCCGCCCTCAGCGCAGTCTTGCAGACAGTTCCGGCGCGAACGGCGAAGCTTTCGGCCGAAGAGGCCTCTGCAACCGGCACACAGACAGCCGGGGAGCTGCGCTCGAAGGTAGAGGGGATCTTTTCGCGTGACCCAGCGCAGGAATCAGCAGCGTCGATTGAGGCCCTTTGGGCGGCATCATCCGGCGATAAGCGGCTTGAGGGGGTGCTGCAGCAGGTAGGCCAGCCCCTGCCGCCAGCGCAGCAGATTGAGGCGCTGCGCCACAAGCTCGCGTATGACCCTGCCGCGCCTGACGAAGAGAACAGGGACCGTGCCGCGCTCCTGGCGCGCATCGAGGTCTTCCTCGTGACGGCGAAGCAGCCTGAGATCCTCAAGCAGCTTGGGCTTCCAGGGGGCGAGATGGCCGCTGCCGAGCTCTGGACAGCGCTTCAGAAAGCGGATGTCCAGGCGCTGCCGATGCTCGTGCAGCAAGCGCGCGGAGCGCGGCTCGAGAGCGACCTGATTCAGGGCCTCGGCATCACCGAGGCCAACGCAGCGACGATCCTGGAGTCGTGCCGCAAGGCGTCTGGCGGGCTATCGCTTGCGGAGCGGGTTCTCGCCCTGCGGCAGACGCATGGAGACGGCAGCCTGACGGTTCGTGTCGCAGGGTCGCTGCTTGCTGGCGAGCAGGATCTTAAGACGCTCTTTGGCTCTCCGGTTCCAGCGGCGCGTGATGTGCGGCGGCGCGAAATGGAGCGCCTCATCGCCGAGGACAGCAAGGGCCTCGAGGCGCTCGGCAAGCGCCTCGCCGAGGAGCTGAACGCCCCTTCTGGGGGCGCAGGCTCGCAGCCCTTTGTGGCGCGGCTGGGAGAGGCATCGCTGGCGCGCAGTTTTGCGCTCCAGTCAGGCGATCCGGCAGTGATCGCCCGGCACGAGAGCGAGGCGAAGGCGCTGGAGCGCGAGCTCGACAAAAAAATCGCCAAGCTGACTGACGGGCTTTCGCCGGAGCTGCTCGCGAGGCTCGACCTGCAGGCCCTAATGCGCAGGCAGGCAGAGGAGGCGAGCCGTGCCGAGGCTGCACGTCTGATTGACCCTAGCGGACCCCTCGCCAAGGGAGCGAAGAGCGTGGCGGCGCTGCTCTCGCGCCTCGAGCCGACCGCTCCAGGCAAGCCGAGCAACCGTGACGTTGCGCTCTACGAAATTCGGGAGCTCAAGCTGAGCGAGGCGCACAGCACCATCCTCAAGGGCCTCTACCGGCAGGCTGCGGCAGGCCGCAGGGCTGAGTCTGGGCAGCTGTCGGGCTCGCTTGAGTCGGACCTCGCTGGCGGCCGCGTCTTCTCGTCTGAAGAGAGCATCCGCAAGCTCCTTCAGGGCGGCGGCAAGGTAGCCGAGTCTGATTTTGAGAATGCGATCCGCGCGATTGAGCGCGGGGACACTCATCACACTGTCCGTTACGTGCTGCTCGTGAAGGCCCAGGAGGCCCGCGAAGGCGGCGCCAAGCTGGTAGAGGCTCTCGAAAAGAAGATCGAAGAGACAGCGGAGAGCATCCGTGACAGCGAAGAGGTTAAGAAGCTGCAGAGGCTGCTGCAGGCCGTCAAGGACTCTGATGCGGCCCACACGCTGGCGCTGGGGTACGAGAACACCGCGTGGTTCCTGAGCACCTGTGAGGACAAGATGGTGGAGTTCGTCACCTCCACGAGCCATGCTGTCGGCCAGCGGCTTGGGCAGTGGCGGGACTCTGCCTTCGACAGCGTGCAGCAGCTGGCTGACTCCTCTGGCGCCTCACGGCTGGTGCGAGCGAGCCTCGACTGGACGCGCAGCCGCTATGATGAGGCGATGCAGACCGATGTCGCCAAGAAAGCGGTAGAGTTGGGCGACAAGACGGCCAAGGTGGCCAAGGCGGCCTCAGAGTGGGCTGAGGCAACCCTTGAGTATGCCGAAAAGAAGGGGTCTGAGGCGGCGCTGACAGCGTACAACGCCGCCATGCAGCGCATCCCTGACAGCTGCAAGAAGTTCTACAACGACGCGCTCAACGAGCTCTCCGATGAGAAGATGCGGATCTCGTTTCAGTACTCAAATGACCGGGTGCCCCCCAAGGGCTTCTCCGGCTTCGTGCGGCACCTTCCCGGCAACTCCTTTGGGGAAGCAGATGCCAAGGCTATCGAGATGGTTGCCAGCTCTGCTGAGAAGGGGTCGAGAGCCCTCTCTGAGGGATCACAGGCGCTCGCGCAGTACCGCGCAGCGCGCGAGCGGCTTGTAGAGCAGCTGACCGGGGTGCGCGAGCTCAAGATCGACCTCGAGGGCCGACTCGGCCGCACCCGCACCAACCACGAGCACTTCTCCTCCGTCCAACACGGCGACAGGGAGCGCCTCTTTAAGGCGTGGTCCTGGGAGAGGGGCGCGGCACAGGCGGTTGTCGCCTCCAACGAGATCGTCATGAGCAGCCAGAGGGAGCTCCTCGACCAGCAGAACTCCTTCATGAGGGAGCTCGGCGGCACGGAGCGTCGCATGGAGCGGCGGGGCGTTGAGGCGCTGCGCGCGATTCTCGAGAGCAAGCGCCGACTCCTCTCCCTCAACACGAATGACGCAGAGCACGCCGCAGCGAGGGAGCAGAGCCACCAAGTAGATTGGAGAGACCTCAAGATTGATGACTTCAAGCGCTGGTCGCACGTGCGGGGCGAGGCGCTCAAGCACTACGAGGCAGTCGTATGGCGCTCGGCTGTTGCGCACACCACAGCGAAGGTCGTTGTGGTCGTTGGAGCGTCGGTATTCGCAACTCCAGCCACGGGCCTCGCGGTCGCCCTCGCCTGGAACGCCACAGACAAGACGGTGCGTTACGCGACCGCCCAGATGGACGGATGGGGGTGCACCCGGCACTTCCTGATTGAGGGAGCGACTGATGCGCTTCTCTCAGGCATTGCGGCGATACGCATATTTAAGGTGCGGGTCGAGGCGGATCCGGTGTTCTCAGCGCTCAAGAACGCCGCCCCCGTCTCAAAGTGGGGAGTGCGATTTAACTTCTTTAACACGGCCAACAAGCTCAATGCGGGGGGCGCTCGGGAGGTGGTCTTCCACGCCGGCCAGCTCAAGTCTGGCATCAAGGACATGGTCGCGAGCGGCGGCGGCTACGCCCAGGGTGGGCTGCTCCTTGAGGGAGCGAAGTACACCGGCAACGTGCCGGCCAAGGTGGTCGAGGGCGCCCTCCGGAAGTTCTTTGACCTCAGCGCCAAGGAGGGAACCAACGTCTATCAGGCGATAGTGAAGCTCCCTGTAAGTGGCTTTATCTCAGGGCAGCTGCCCTCTGCCATCGCCAGGGGCGCTATTGCGTCCAGCCAGCTTGCTCCGCGGGGCCAGCCAGCCTCAACGCCCCCCAATCCTCCCCGCGTGGCGGCCCAAACGTTTGTGCCCGTTGGTCAGACTCCAGGAGCGCCTGTCGCCACTGCTAAAGAGAGCAAGCCGGCTGGCGGTGCCATGCCTGCAGGCGAGCAGCCGGGAACGGGTGTCGCCCTCGCGATTGAGAACAACCAGACTAAGCCTGCTGGCGGTGGCATGGATGCAGGCGAGCAGCAGAGCTCCACGGTGCCAGTTGCACTGGCTGTTATGGCAGAGGGGCTGTTGGAGTACGCACGGGCCACGCTGCAGAAAGCGGGGATTGAGCCGACTATGCCCGACCTGCAGCAGCTCAACCTCATGCTTGACCAGATCCGCAACGCCATAAGCCTCCAGCAGGTAGAGGAAGCAGCTACGTATGTCATGGAGCTGCTCTCGCAGTGGGCTCCGCAGCAAGCAGAAAAGGGCAAAGGCGACACCCCGCGAGAACGCCCTGAAAACCCCCAGGGGCCTGTAGAGCTTGCTAAAGCTGCGCCGCCGGCTGAAGAGCTAGTTGAAGACATGAACGATTGGGGCAACGTGCTCAGGGGGCTCGGCCGGGGCTCGCGCAGCCTCATCGCCGTTTCAAGGAGGAACCCCCCGCAGCCTCCGCCAGTTGTCCCGCCAGCGCCCCCCGCCCCCGTTGCGCCCTCTTCCCCGCCAGGCCCCGGCCGCGCGCCCGCAGGCGAGGGCGCCCCAGGCCCAGTCATGAGCCTCGGGGAGGAGGAGACTAACTCGTACGTGCTTGAGCTGCTAAGGGTCCAGGAGCTTGAGCGCAGGCGGCGCGCCGAGCGCGAGACTCTGCTCTTGGAGGAGATCGCTGACGCTGCCGCCCGCGCGGCTGCAGAGGTCAATGCCCGCGCCGTGGCGCTCGTGGAGGCGCACGCTATCGCCGCCGCAAATGCCGAGGCCGCGAAGCTCGCCCACGCCGATGCGGACTCAATGGCGAACACAACCGCCCAGGCCCAGGCGCTCTCGGAGGCTGCAGCGCTTCAGGGCCTACAGCTCGCCGAAGTGCAGAGGCTGCAGGACGTTGAGCTGATTCGTGCCCTCGTTGAGGGGGAGCGGCTTAGGCAGCAGGAGGCGGAGGAGCTCCTCCTCAAGGAGGGCGAAGAGGAACGCCTCCGTGGGGAGGAGGCCGAGAGGGCCAAGGTAGCCGAGCGCAAGATGAGTCGAGAGGCGAGAGCTGAGGCGCAGCATGCTGAGGCTGCCCAGCTTGAGCAGAGTGCCTTCAAGCAGCCGGAGCCGGTGGGCCTGAAGGAGGCGGGAGCCACGGCTCTCTCGGGCGAAGAGGCAGCTGTGCCAAGCAACGAGGAGGCCGTCGGCCTGCAGGAGACAGGCAGCATCACCCTCAAGATGGGGGAGCCCGCCGCCATCGAGGAGGCGCCGCAGGGCATCTCTGCGGAGCCTGCCCAGAGCGCGCGCCTTGTGGAGCAGCAGGCAGCACAGGCGGGCGAGCTTATGCCCGAGCTTTTGAGCATCACGCGCCTTGAGGAGCCCGGAGTGCTGGGCGAGGAGCCCCAAAGCAACGCCGCACAAGGAACAGCGGCTCGCCGTTCGCGCACTGCCCGGCGTGCCGACACAAAAGAAGCTGACGAGGCCGCAACAGACCGCAGGCTGATGCTGGTGGAGGGCGGCGCCCAGCGGCATTTCGTGGCAGCAGCAGAGCATCCCCGCATGCGGGAGAGTGCCGGTGAAGAGCAAAGCGGCGAGGAGCTAGCGCAGGGCGCGCCCCTTGGCGGCATCCAGCACGGGGAAGCCGCTGTCATTGGCCAGGCTCAGGCGCTCGCCGCAGGCGCTATACCCCTCAATCCGCACGGGAGAACTTCAGCTATCGAGCAGATCGAGGCGGCGATGGCGGCGATCGAGGCGCTGGACACTGCGCAAGGCGACGAAGAGCTGGAGCAGCGCGAAGCCCGGCTGAAGAAGAAGCGCAGGTCGCAGGACAGGCTCCGGGCGATCATCATGCAGCAGCTTACGAGCCGCAGGCACGAGCAGCTCAAGAAGCAGCGGCTGCTGGCCCTGCTCATTGCGCTCGGCATCTCAGAGAAGGAGTACCGCGAGCTCGTTGCCCGCATCGGCGAGCTTGAGGCGCACGCCAAGGGCGAGCGCGAGCGATCGCGAAGGGCACTGGTCTCTCCGCTAGCGCGTGCCCTGGCGCCGCGCCCCGCCCCGATTCCGCCGGCCCGCAAGGCACCCGTGCTCATGAGAGAGGCGGAAGCCGCGCCCCAGGGCAGGCAGATCAGGCGCGCAGAGCTCTACGTCCGGATGAAGGAGTAGCCCTCAGGGCCCGCGCTGTCGCCGGTCATAGCTTCCCTGCCCGGCGCGACGCTACGCTCGGCCTCATGGAGATCAACGAAATAATGCAGAGGGACGTGTCAGCGCTCGATCCCTCATCATCGCTCCTTGATGCTGTGGACCTGATGCACGAGAAGGGGGTGCGCCACATACCGCTGCTTCGGGCAGGGGAGGTGGTTGGCATCGTGAGCGACCGGGATGTTCGGTGCTACATGTCGGACATCTTCGACCAGGCTCGAGAGAGGCCTCGAGGAGGCGAAAAGCAGGCGCTCGCCCTGAGCCAGATCATGCAGGCCAAGCCTCTGGCCGTCGATCCGAGCGCAGATATTGCCGACGTCATCGATGTGATGCTCGAGAACAAGGTGGGGGCAGTGGTGATCTCTGACAGCAGGGGAAGGATGCAGGGGATCGTGAGCTATGAGGACCTCCTGCGACTCTTGCGCGACGAGTTTCTGGGCAGCGAGCGATAATCCTGGGAGAGAAAGATGATGCATGAGACCCTCACAATAGACCGGCCGCAGTGGAGGCCGTACTTTGACTCAGTGTCTGCCAGGCTGCAGGGGCAGGGCGTTGACATTACGCTCTCCTCAATAGAGGGCAACGTCCACCAGTCACGGCTTTGGCAGCTTCATGGGCTGACGTACGATCCGCACGACGACTCGCTGATCGTCTCATGCCGCCAGCAAGAGCATGTGATCGCCGCGCCCTCATCGATTCGGGTCGAGCAGGAGGGCCCGCGCATCGCCTCGATTGAGGTTTCACGAAGGGACGGCGACCGGGAGATCATACGCTTCATCGCGCCGCTTGCGATCGCCGCATCGTGAGGCCCATCACCCGCCACGCACGCGCTGCGTGGTACACAGGCGGCTGCGCGCGCCGGCAGGCGCTTGGCAGGGAGAGAGAAAACACACGACGGAGGAGAGAAAGCCATGAAGAGCGACAAGCAGCTGCAGCAGGACGTGATTGACGACCTCAAGTGGGACCCGAGCGTTGACTGCTCAAAAATAGGGGTGGCGTCGAGCGGCGGGGTCGTGACGCTGACCGGATCGGTGCCGAGCTACTTTCAGAAGCAGAACACCGAGCGGGTCGTGAAGCGGGTGGCGGGGGTGAGGGCAGTTGCAAACGACATAGAGGTTCGGCTCCCGAGCTCGACTGAGCGCACCGACGCTGACGTGGCTAGCGCAGCGCTGAGCGCCCTCAAGTGGGACACCTCAGTGCCGGACGAGAACGTGAAGATCTCCGTGAGCAAGGGGTGGCTCACCTTGGAGGGCAATGTTGACTGGAACTACCAGCGGGAGTCGGCCGAGAAGGCGGTAGAGAAGCTGATCGGGGTGAAGGGCGTGACGAACCGGATCGCTGTTGCGCCGCACGTCCAGTCACGCGAGGTGAAGAGCGAGATTAAGGCCGCGCTCCATCGCTACGCCGATCTTGAGTCCCGCAACATTGAGGTTGACGCAAGCGACAGCACCGTTACCTTGCGCGGCAGCGTGCGATCATGGGCCGAGCGCAAGGAGGCAGAGAGCGCAGCCTGGATGGCCCCTGGGGTGACGCAGGTAAGGAACGAGATCGTGGTATCTGTGTAGCCGCCCTCGCGTGGCGCCGCACGCTCAGTGTACAGTGCGGCGGTGCCACGCTATCCACAGCTGCCAGCCCCCTATGTGCGAGCAACCCCGGACGGAACCGTTGTCCAGCTCGTTGTTGTGCCGCGCGCCAAGCGATCGCGCCTCCTGGGCCTGCACGGCGGCGTTCCGAAGGTGGCCCTAGCCGCGCCCCCGATTGAGGGGCGCGCAAACGAGGAGCTGATCGCATTTCTGGCGCAGATCTTCGGCCTTCCTCGGTCGCAAATAGAGCTCCTGCGGGGCGGCACGTCCAGGCAAAAATCTGTGCTGCTTCGGGGGGTTAGCAAAGAAGAGGCACGTTGTGCCCTTGAAAATTCCCAAAAACGTGATTAATTCCGGCTGTTAAGAGCGCCAGAGCGATTTTGGCGCCACAACCATCTGCGTGGAGCGGGACAACCCTCCCATTAGCAGGTACTATCCCGACGTGTTTCTTCAGTGAGCGTTGTATGCCGATATACGAGTACGAGTGCCCAGTGTGCGGTCGCTTCGAGGTGATCCAGAAGTTTAGCGACAAGGCCCTCAAGAGCTGCCCGAAGTGCAAAGAGGCCGGCAAGGAGAGCCAGGTGACGAAGGCGGTCTCTGCCTCGGCGTTTCACTTAAAGGGTAGCGGCTGGTACAAGACCGACTACTCATCATCCGCATCGAGCTCGTCGACGAGCTCGCCCAAGAAGTCCGGGGGGGAGGGCAAGAGCGACTCTGCGCCTGCCTCCAGCGATGCGGCGCCAGCGCCAAAGAAGGCCTGCGGCTCGGGGTGTGGCTGCCACTAGCCTCTGCAGACTTGCAAGCGCAGCGATTGACGGCCTAGCGATGAACGGAGCCCCGCTTCCGGCTAGGGCGCGGACAGCTTGGCGAGCATCGGCCCGAGGGTGCTGCGGGTGGCGAGCTTTCGCTCAGTAAAGCGCTCAATCGACTCAAGGAGGGAGGCGAGCGCCCTGCTGCCCGGCTGGGCGCTCGACAGGTCTGCTATCCCAGCGCGCTTGGTGAGGGAAGCGAGCGCAACGAACACGGCCCGCAGCGAGCCCCTGGTGTCTGCTGCCTCATCGATGGCATTGAGCGAGAGGTCCAGGATCTCGAAAAACTCTCGCGAGTCGTCGGCGCTCTCCTCTTGGATGACGAGGTCGAATGCCTCGCAGAGAAGCGATGCCAGCGTAAGCTTGTCGAGGTCTCCACGCACCCGCTGGAGCGAGTGCGAGGGGGTGAACTCCTTGACCCCCAACGATCCGTTCCGCTCCCGGGCAAGGCGGGCTGATCCCCTGTCGAAGAGGTCCAGGGAGCTGGGAAAGCGCTTGCGGCTGCCGCGGGCGTGGCGAGCTATGACGGACACCTTGCCGAGCGAGGGAGTAAGGAGGTGGGCTATAAGGTCGCTCTCTCGGAAGGGGCGGATGCGCAGCACCAGGGCGGGAACCGCCAACTCCTCTCCTTTCTTGAGTGATTCCAGGGCCTGAGGGGCGCTCATACCGTCCAAAACATTGAAAAAGCGTCGATAAGTGGTTATAGCACACCTCAGTCCCGTAGAGAGAGAGTCGCGCGAGCGGGCGCAAGGGTGCGGGCGGGCAATTTCCACGTAAAGGGATAGGGTCTACAGAATGGGACGAGAGCGCAAAGGGGAGAGCTCAGCAGAAGAGCAGGGCGTTAGCGAGCAAGGCGAGGAAAACCAGCATGTTGGGGAGGCAGAGCAGCCCTCTGAGGGCGATAAGCTCAGGGCCGAGCTGGCTGAAACGAAGGAGCGCTACATCCGCCTGATGGCCGATTTTGAGAATTTTAAGAAGCGCGCCTTGAAGGAGCAGTCTGAGCTGCTTAAGTATCAAGGAGAGCGGTTGGTGGTAGACCTCCTTGAGGTGCTGGATAACCTGGAGTTAGCCCTGACACACAGCTCGGCTGAGTACAGTAAGCTCAAAGCGGGCCTGGAGATGACGCAGAAGCTCTTCGTTGAGAAGCTCGGGCGGTGGGATATTCGAGCGGAAAGCGGAATGGGTAAGGCCTTCGACCCGCAGAAACATCAGGCGATCAGTAAAGTTGCCTCGGAGGATAAAGCGGTTGGAACGGTCGTTGGCGAACTGAAGAAAGCTGTTTTCTACAAAGATAAGTTAATTCGAGTTGGAGAGGTGGTAGTGGCGGTAGAACCCGAGTAGCCACCCGAGATTAGCAAACGGATTTAAGGAAAGAGGAGTAAATATACAATGGGAAAAGTAATAGGAATTGATCTTGGAACCACGAACTCGTGCGTGGCTGTTATGGAGGGTGGAAGCCCAACGGTAATTGCTAACAGCGAGGGAAACCGCACGACCCCTTCGGTTGTGGGTGTAAACGATGCGGGCGAGCGACTCGTAGGGCAGATTGCAAAAAGACAAGCTGTCACGAATCCTAAGAACACCATCTTTGCAGTGAAGCGCCTAATTGGCCGCAAAGTTGAAGCGCCAGAGGTCGAAAAGGCTAAGAAGGTGCTTCCGTACGAAATCACCGGCGCTTCCAACGGCGACGCTTGGGTAAAGCTGAAGGGAGACCCGAAGAGTCCTCAAGAGGTGTCAGCAATGGTGCTGACCAAGATGAAG
>JAFMJG010000069.1 GCA_017853605.1 bacterium | reverse complement strand
CTAAGGCAACGGTTTGCAAAACCGTCATTCGCCGGTTCGAATCCGGCTCGGGCCTCATTTCTTCCGCTTAGTTTTACCCGCTCGGCGCTCTAGCCAAGGGGCTGCCGCCCCTAACGCCCCTTGCCGGGGCTTCCAGCTTTTTCCCGCTAGGAGCTTTGGGCCGAGAGAGTGCGCAGTCAGGGGGCTACTGGCCCTGGCCGAGGATCCTGAGCTTCTCTTCTGCTCCCGAGAGGAGCTTTCGCAGGTGCTGCACCAGCACGCTCCCCTTTTCATAGGCGCCGATGGCGCCGTCGAGCGGCAGGCTGCCGTTCTCTACTGCAGCCACCACCTGCTCCAGGAGCTTCAGCGACTGCTCGAATGAGAGCGCCTTGAGCTCCTCGTCCCCGAACTTGCCCGCCAAAACCCCCTCAAGGGTGATATCCTTAGCTGCTGCTACTTCCTTCGCCATGCGACCTCCTTTGAAAATCCAGACACGCTCCCTACAATAGTGCCATCGGCAACCGTCACCTCAACCGGGTCTCCGGCCGCCACCGAGGCGATCGAGCGAACGTGCCTCCCGCGGCTCAACACGATGCCAAACCCTCGCTCCAGAACGCGCTGCGGGCTGAGCGCCTCAAGGCGCAGCGACAGGCTGGCAACCCGCTCGCCCAGCACCTCAACCCGCCTCGTGCTCGCCGAGGCGAGCCTCCCCTGCAGCCCGTCGACGCCCTTGCGCGCAAGCTGCGCTGATGATCTTCCCCCCTGCAGCAGCCGCTCCCGCAGCCCTTCAACCCGCCCCGAGAGCGCTTCCAGCACCCGACCCGGCCTGATGCCGGCCAGGGAAGCCTCTGCTGCCTTGAGCCGCAAGCGCGCCTCGGCCAGCGCCGACTGGATGCGCCGCTCAAGGCGCGCCGAGAGCTCGTCGAGCCGCTGCGCGCGGGGCTGAAGCCACCGGTCGGTATCCTGCAGGCGGCGCTCCTGCTCTGCCACCCACGCCAACAGGTCTGCGGCCTTCGGCACGCACATCTCCGCAGCCGCGGTTGGCGTGGGCGCGCGCACGTCGGCAGCGAAGTCGCACAGCGTCGTGTCGACCTCGTGCCCCACGCCCGAGATGACCGGGGTGCGGCACGCAAACACCGCCCGCACCACCTCCTCCTCATTGAAGGCCCACAGGTCCTCAAGGGAGCCCCCGCCGCGCGCCACGATGATCACGTCCACGAGCCCCGAGGCATCCAGCCTGCGGATCGACTCGGCGATCTCGGCTGCAGCACCCTCGCCCTGCACCCGCGCGTCGGCGAGGTAGGTCACCATCGAGGGGAAGCGCTCGGTGATCTTGACCATCATGTCGTGAATGACCGCGCCGGTCTTGGAGGTCACGATCCCAACCGCCTTGGGAAGGAACGGCAGGGGCCGCTTGCGCTCGGGGGCGAAGAGCCCCTCGCTCTCGAGGCGCGCCTTGAGCTCAAGGAACCTGCGCTGCAGCCCACCCTCGCCATCCTCCACCATGCGGCTAACTACGACCTGAAGCCGGCCGCTTGCGGGGTACACGTTGGGGCGCCCGTGGCAGCGCACCGCCATGCCGGCAGCGGGCGCGAAGCGCAGCGCGCGGGCCGTGCCCGCCCACATGACGCACGACACCTGTGCGTCCTCGTCCTTGAGCGTAAAGTAGAGGTGCCCACTCTGGGCCTTCGTCAGCTGCGACACCTCGCCCCGAAAAAGAAGCTGCGGGAAGCTCGCCTCAAGTATATCGTTAAAGAGTCGGGTGACCTCTGACACCGAGAGGCACGGCTGGGGGTCACCGGCGTGCGGCCCCTCGGCAACCCGTTTTCTGGCATTAGCATCCACGGTGGCGAGACTACTACGAAAAGCAGCGAACTCAAACCGTGGCAGGCAGGGCCCGCCCCGCGGCGGATCCCGGCGCGGGAGCCCCTCCCACTGCGGGCCCTTCACGCGGCTAAGCCGGATCTGGTGCGCCGCCTTCGCCTCGCTCCTCCTCGATCCGCTCCTGCCCCTGGTCACCGCCCCAAGGGTGCCCTACCAGATCGGGGTGGCGTGGGGGGTGGCCCTCAGCGTGGCGCTCCTGCCGTGCGTCAATCAGGCGCGCGCGCAGCGGGTGTTTAGCCGGCTGAGGAGCTTCGGGCAGCGCAGCATGGAGCAGCCCTCACGGGTCGCCTCGATGCTCCTCCTTGCGGCTGTTGCCGCCGGGCTGCTTCCCAAGCTCATCATCGCTGCCGGCTTCAGCAGCTCGGTCTTTCTGGGCGCGCTCGGCATCTTTGTGGTGGCGGTTGCCGCGAGCTTCCGCAAGGCCGTCCGCGAGCGGCAGCGTGAGCGGATCATCATCTCTGGCACGCCGTGGGTGCAGGTCGAGCAGTGGGAGTCGCAGCTTGTGGCGCTAAACCTCGCGCCGATCCTGCTGGCGCGCGCCATCAGCCTGTGCGGGGCGCTGGTGTTGGTGCCGCCCGGGGGGGAGCTGCTGCGGCTCCCCTTCCTCGCCGCAAGCGCCGCATTCCTCGGCATCCTGCGGCCCGACAAGCGGCTCTTCGTCGGGCACTGCCGGCGGTGCAAGCGCGCGGTGCCGATCGTGCTGGTGAGCTTCGGGTCGTGCCTGCGGTGTGACGAGCGGCTCCTGGCGTCCTTCATCGAGGCGAAGTCGCAGAGGGCGGCCGAACGTGGCGCGGGGCCGCATAGCGATAGCGCAGGCTAGTCAGCGCACTCGCCCGTGGTGGTCTTCTTGGGCCCGTGCCGCTTGAGGAAGTCTTCCTTAATGCAGCCGTAAAGCTCCTCGCCGAACCACTCGCGATACTGGTGGCGATCGAGCCGCTCTGTGTGGGCGAGCACCTTGTCAACGCACGGATCAATGATCGGGGTGAGCGTGTCGACACAGTTGTAGGGCTCGATGCCGTAGCACCGGATCCACTCGCCCCCGTTGGGGCAGAGGCCGCGAGCCGCCTGCTGCTTGTACTTTCGCACCGCTGCCGGATTGTAGCCCTCAGCACAGGCCGCAGGGATTGGGCCCGCCACGGAGCCCGCCAGGGCAGCCGCGGCACAGAGAATTGAGATACAGCGCGCGAGCCTCATGCAGAGAGCCTACATCGAAATCTTGGCGGGTGCCGTTGTCGGCAGCGGGGGGAAGAGCGCGTTGCTCGAAACCGTCGCCGCTGTCGGCGCGGCTGTTGGGGCCGCTGTCGGGGCAGATGTCGGGGCGCTCGTCGCCACTGCAGTCGTGCGGGCCGCCGCAGTTGCCTGGGCTGCTGCAGTTGCCTGGGCTGCCGCAGTTGCTGTAGCCGCCGCCAGCTGCTGCCGGGCCGCCTCCTCAAGCTGCTTGCGCTGCTCCTCGAGCTGCTTCTGCTGCCGTGCGAGCTCATCCTTTTGGGCCTGGAGCTGCTCGCGCGCCAGCTGGTCGCGCGCTGCCTGGATCTGATCAAGCTCCTGCTGGGTGCTCGGCTGCCCAGTAAGCCCGCCAAGCAATCCGCCCGTGCTGCCCGGCAGGCCGCCGCCAGTAAGTCCACCAGCGCCACCGCCACCACCTAAAAGTCCACCGGCCATTCCGCCCAAGAAGCTTCCACCGCCGCCCTGAAAGAGCTGGCCGATCCTCCCTAAGAGCCCGCCACCCTGGCGGCCTCCGCCTTGGCGGTTTCCGCCTCCGCCCGGGTTACCGCAACCGTGGGGGCCGCAGGAGAGAGAGCTGGGCGAACCTGGCACATCGCCACTTGTCTGAAGAGGGTCTGGGACACCCCCTGGAGCAGGCCCCACTGGCTGCCCGTCGGCCACTACGGGCCCCTGGACGTCGCTAAATTGAGATTGAGCGAACGAGGAATCGATTGCAAAAGACCCACCCCTTGAGAGGAGGTCTCCGGCTGCAAACGCGATCCCGACCATTAAACAGGCTCGAAGAGTGAAACGCGAAGAGTGCGATTTCATGGCGCGTACAAACCTTTCACAGTTAGTCCCTAACCCGAGTTATGGCGCGAGCTGGCACCGTGTGCGCTAACGGATACGAGAAACTAGCAACGCGCGCCCTCGGTAAGTCTGTAAGCCCCTGAGGGGAGGGTGTCAAACGTACCTCACTCCCGCATCTTTGAGCGCCCTCACGACGGAAACAGCCTCTAGGCTACACCTCCCCGACCGGGCGCCATAACTCAAGGAAAGGGCGTGAGCGCGACACCGTTATGCGCGCTGGACCCTCACAGCAGGTTGCATGCGTTCATCCGGTTTTGCTCGCACATCTCTCCTCGCATTCCTCACCGTAGTCGTGACATATGCAGGGTCCATTTATCCAGCACTCGCTCTCACTCCGGCACAATCCCTACTCGACGAGGGATCGGAGGACTCAGCCGAGTACATAGACGATGACATAGACGGTGAGGGTACCAACGCCTCCCAAACAGAGGGTGATTCCCCAGAGATTGACCCTTTAGATCCCGCACCAGCCGCGACGGATACCCCTTCATCTGCAAGCACTGAACCAACCGAGACGCCGGGCTACTCTGCACCGACTGAGGTGCCAAACGCCCCAGCTTCCGTAACGCCGGATTCGGGCAATCCAAACAACGGGACCCCGTACACCCCGAACTCAAACGATCCGCAACCTGATGCCTCGCCATCGACCCCGCCAGATCGCTCCCCATCGGTCCCCCCATCTGTCTCGCCGTCGGTCTCTCCGGAGCCCTCAGTCCCAACCGCAGAAACCCCCGACCAAACACACTCTCCTGCCCCATCAGTCTCGGCTGAGCCGTCTACCTCCCCTGACTCAGAGCCAACTGTCCCGCATTCAATGACGCCGGATTCGGGCAATCCAAACAACGGGACCCCGTACACCCCGAACTCAAACGATCCGCAACCTGATGCCTCGCCATCGACCCCGCCAGATCGCTCCCCATCGGTCCCCCCATCTGTCTCGCCGTCGGTCTCTCCGGAGCCCTCAGTCCCAACCGCAGAAACCCCCGACCAAACACACTCTCCTGCCCCATCAGTCTCGGCCGAGCCGTCTACCTCCCCTGACTCAGAGCCAACTGTCCCGCAACAGCCAACAGTGCCCACCGGCTCTACAGAGACCCCATCCGTCGCTTCAACAGATACGGTAACCCCCAACGCCACCGCGACCGACACCCCCCACCCCACCCTCACCGCTACCTACGACGCCACCGCAACGGTCACCGTCACGGTGAGCGCCACTGGGACAGACACACCGTACCCCACACTTACAGCCGAGAGCACTCCGACCGTACGCCCAACCCGCACTGGGCGTCCAAGGAGGACGAAAACTCCCCGCCCGACAAAAACCCCCAACAAAAGGCGGACTCCGCAGGCAACGAAGACCCCAACTACCCAAGCAACGGCGACCACGACCTTTACTCCGTTCCCCACGGCAACCGGCACGACCCCACCAACCGTGACCGCTACCGTCACGGTTACGATCACCGCCACTGAGACCAGCACCTTCACGCCAACCGACACCGACACCCCAACGCCGACGGCTACCGACACGCCGGAGGTGTGTGTTGATGTAGACAAGGTTCTGGACGATTTAATCAATAAACGCGGCTGGAACGATCCGATCACCTGTGAGGAGTCCTCCATTGCAGAAGGGGCGGACGGAGCCTCAAGCCAGAACACCAAAATAATCCGGACCCAAATCAGCTCAGGTGCAGAAGGGGTCTTTGAGGAGAGCTCCGACATCGTGCCAAACGACCAAATCTCCTGCGCTGCCGAGCCCCCAGAGGGTGCCCAAGGGGATATGCCCACGGAAGGAAATGAGGAGAAGCCAGACAGGCTTAACGATCCATTCCCTCCCCCCGCCCCCCGCCCTGCAGGCAAGCAGTGCTGCTTTTATCACTATTCTGACAAGGATACTGGAACGGGTTGGGCCTGGGGCGACGACCATCTCTATAACGCAGAGAAGTTTAATTTCGGGTGGCGAACGGGGATAGGGAAGGATGGAGTCCGCCGGGAATTGCTCACCCCTGGTGGAAAGCGACAGCCATACTGCGACGTGGTGTATCACTGTCCCACCGTGCTTTTGACCCAAAACGTACCTTTGCTTGACAAGGATGGCCGACCGCTACTTGACAGCAATGGAAGGCCAAAAATCCAGCAAAAAAGCGTGTATACGCAGCGCGAGTGTAGGGGCTTTGAGAAATGGAACCCGGATGGCGAGGAGGGCAAGGGGGAATATAACCGATATGCAACCGCTCCTATCAAGGGCGATCCGGGCCAGCCGATGGTGGGGCGAACGCCGATGCAGAACGTGGTGCTCAAGGAGAATTGCACAAGTATGAAGCAGATAATTATGACCCATGCTGAACCGGGAATAGGGAACCTGATGTGCAAAGCGTTGCAGCGCGACTGCACACGACGTGAAAACGGCAACCCGATTCGGGGCGAATCAAGAGGCATGGGGTGCTCGCAGGCCGGCGATGTGAAGAACCTTTGTGTAGACTTCAACAACCTCGCAGCTAACATGAAGAAGAGCTGCAAGTTCTTCGAGGCAACGCCCGAAAAGTACGTGATGCGGGCAAACAGGTACGTTAACACGGTGCCTGCCCATGAGGAAAAAGGGCTTTGCACCTGGGAAACCCCTGACGGCTCAGCCAAATACAGCGGTGCCAATTTTTTGGGCATGGTGGAGTTTGTGGCATCTGCCCATGGGTTCATAGTTTGCGAGCGCAGGCAGGGGGTCGGTACCGAGTGGGTCGAGGCCAAGGCGAATTGCGGCTCGATGGAGCACTACGCCCCACAGGAGGGCCGGCCGCCCTGGCTCACTTGCGCCAGGGGAGGGACGAACCCCCCGAACGGGCAAACCAAATGAGTTGGGCAAGGCGATAGCACAAGTTTTGTTAGAAAGGTTTTTGGCAACGGAGCGTAGTATGAAATTTTTTCTCGCTGTAAAGACGCTAACGCTGCGGGTAGCCCTCGGCGCAGTCTTGTCTGTACTGCTTTCGGCTGTGAAGCCGGCAACAGCACAATACCCCGAGCATGCCTTCCCAGACGGGTACCTGTCCGACGAAATGCGCCGCGAGCTTGAGGCGGAGTTTACTCCCTACGTAGGGGTAAACCAGGACGGCCCGGAAGATCTAGGCGGCAACTTCCAAGGCTTCCACGAGTCTGATGCACCAGATGGTACGAACGGTGACCCAGCGGCGGTAGACTCCGATGAGGAACCGGACGCGGCCGCAGACGAGCGGGCCTCGGATGAAGAGTTGGATTCCGGGGATGAGGAGTCCCCTCAGCCGGAAGCAACCGACACGCCGGACACATCAGCGAGGCCAACCGATCCCGCAGCAGCTACCGTCACTCCGATAACCCCGCAGCCAACGGCCACCAACATGCCGCAGGGCACAACGGTTGCTCCAACCGCAACCACCGAGGCGCGAGCAACCGTGCAACCGACGGGCTCGGTCACGCCGGACACATCAGCGAGGCCAACCGACCTCCCAGCAGCTACCGGCACTCCGATAACCCCGCAGCCAACGGCCACCAACACCGCTGTGGCGACCGCGACTGGAACTGGAACCGGGACTGCAACTGCAACCGCAACCGCAACCAACACATACACCCACACCTACACGTACACCCACACCGCTGCCGCGACCGCGACAGCAACGGCGACTAGCACACACACCTACACCAACACAGCTACCCCTGTGCCGAACGTCACAACCGCCACGGCTACTGCAACGACCGAGCCAAGCGCTTCTCACACGGCAACTGCCACCGCCACCGACACGGCTACCGACACGCCAACAGAGACCCCGACCAAGACACCGACCGCAACTGCAACGGACGAGAGCACGCCCGACGACTGCTCCGGTGGAGAGTGCGCCGAAGCCACGGTGACCCCAGAGCAAACCGCTACTAGCACCCCAACCGAAACCCCAACAGCCACGCCAACAAACACGCCGACACCCACTCCGATCAGCTGCTGTCTCTGTTACGACACACAAGACAATGAGGAAACGCCGGGAAAGCCGACGCGAAACTCAAAGCACACCAATGCCTGCAAAAATCACAGCTGGGCCGGGCTGTGCGCCCCCGCAAAGACTGCGAACTGCACGATTCACGTCAAAACCATCGCGGGGGCAAAGAAAGGGCCTATCCGAAAAGAGGAGTTTCAGGTCCGGTGTAACACCAGCGGGGCTGCAGGAAAGGCGATAACGGACAAAGAGTGGATACAGAACAATAAGTGCCAGAAGAACTATGCAACCGTATTCACCACGGCTAACAAATATCAGGAGCAGCGCTGCGCTCCAGATAATTGTTGGGAGGGCACAAGAGACACCACAGCAATAGTGCTGGGCAATTGCACAGCACGCGAAAAACAGGATAGGGCCAACATCTGTCATTCTGCAAAGTTCGCTGCCAAATACATGGCGAGCGAGAAGGGCAAGAACGCGCCGCCTATTTCGTGGATTATCCCCGAAAAGCCGGTTCCGAGTGCTGACGAGGTCTGTCTCAACCCAGATAGTGGGAGCTTCATAGCAGCAGCCGGAAAGACCTTTACGGTCACAGCCACTGGATCAGGAATAAAAATAATCGCGAAAACTATAAAAGAATCAAAAATAGAAACGGAAGAGATAAGTGTGGAGGATTTCTGTCCACGCGTGGTTGAAAAGAGATGGTATTTTGTAGCAACCGATTGCGGATACTGTAAGGACGTCATAAAGCAGTTTAAGCTGGTGCCGGGTAAACAGGTGGAACAACTTAATGTGGTTTATGTTCATGTGGGGACAATAGTTGAAGGCACCGAGACGGTGATGAAGAAATTCCCCGGGATAACGATTACCGGTTGGCCAGTAAAAGTTGATGTGTATGACGACAAAAAATATGCCCTATCGAGCGCTTCACCGAATCCCCCCAAATAGAGCCTGATTACGGACCCCAGATGCGCTCAGTAGCCGTTTTCCAAATGGGCAATAACCAACCGGGTGAGAATGGTCTGCATCGGGCCTGGCAAACGCTTCAGGAACGGTTTCTGCCAGTCCTTTAACGGCACGCCACGGGCAGAGGGCCTGAACCAAGAGCTGTTTTTCGTGGTACCGCGGCACAGCGTAAACTGGACGCCTACCGACAAGAGTACGACGAGGAAAGACCCCTTAGCGCCCTCGGAATCTCCCCCACCCCAAGAGACGGCAAGACAGCGATGGATAAATATGTCAGGCAGGAAAAAGCCCAGGAAACTTTAATCAGAGCTGGTACCAACTTAGGGGGCAGAACAGCCGGACATCAAGGCCCGTCCCTAACCAAATGCATACAAGCAAAAGCCCCTGCTACCCCAAACCCCAGGCCCGAGCAGCTTAGCTCTTAAACCACGACAGGATCCCGCGGCGCGGTGCGGGATCGGCTTCGGGCTCGGCGGCGCTGCCATCCTCAGGCTCCCCATCACGCACGGAATCGGGGCCCTCGCCATCGAGGAGCACGCCGGCTGTGCGCGCCGGCTGCGAGACAGACTGGAGCTCTTCGCCGGATGGCGAGGCGAGCGCAGCAACGAGCGAGAGCTCCCCAACCTGGTGCCCCTGCGTGTCGCACTCAAACTCGCACACAAACTGGGTAAGCCCAACCTGCTGCCGCGCCCACGCGGCGCGCTGGTGCGGGGCGATGCGCTGCTTGAGCGCCTCTGCCACCCGCTTGCCAGAGGCCTGCACGGCGCACGAGAGGTACAGGCCCTGCTCGGCGAGGCGCCCGCGCGGAACGTTCACCACCACCCGGCACGAGAGGCGCGACCCCTGCGGCAGCGCCGTGGCGGTCACGTCGGCGAGCATCGGTGCCGCGCCGCCCGCCTCTACAATCTTGGGCTCACCCGCTGGCGAAGGCCTGACGAAGAACTCGCGGCTGTGCGAGAGGAGCTCCTCACCGGCGAGCGAGAGCGCCCGCACCCGCGCGACGAGCGGCACCTTCGACGCGCCGCGCGCGCCATCGGGGCCGAGCGACCAGCCGAGGATCTCGTCCTTGCTGAAGTTGGCGACCACGACGTGGTGCGAGAGCCCCGCTGAGCCCTCGACGCACACCCCGCGCGTGACGGGCTTGAAGCCCATGCCCAGCGAGTCAGAGAAGGCCTGCAAGAGGAGGTGCCCATCCTCGCGCTCAATCGAGATCTCAACACGGTACGGGGCGAAGAGCTCCCCAACCCGGCCCGAGGCGAGGTCGGCTATCTGCCGCGACGCATCCTTTGGGGCCAGCGAGGCCTCGATGCGCACCCCCTCCTCGTCCCCAAAGCGCCACGACGGGTCTACCTGAAGGGTGTGCAGCTCAACGCCCGGCGCTGCCGCGCTGGGCGCCCCCCTGCCCGGCACCTGCACAGAGACGAGCCCGATGTCGCCGCACAGCACGCGGTCGTCAGACGAGACAGCCACTATCTCGCACGTCAGCGCGTGGCTGCCCGGGTCAAGGAGGAGAAACTCAACCGGGATGTCAACGCACAGCGCGCGGTAGTGCGCCCACGCCCCGCGCGGATGGAGCACCCGGCGGTAGCGGTACGAAGAGACGAGCTCCGCCGGCCCGTCGAGCTCCGAGGCAACGTAAGGGATGCCGAGCGACGAGAGCTCAACTACGTTGCCCTTGGCGTCGAGGAAGCGGCATTCAAGGAGCACGCTCTCGCCGGCATGCATAAAGAGCGAGAGGTCGAACTGTGCTGACACGGTGTGGCGCTCCCATCCCGCGACGACCTTGTGCCCCGACGAGATGCGCAGGTCCGAGAGCCGGTCGCCAGAGACCACGTCGTGGGGCCACATGCCAGCCGAGTGCGGCGCGGGAACAGCCGGCGCGCCCGCCTCGCGGCCCGGGATGCAGATGCTTTCTGGGCGCGATGCGGAGAGCACCTCGCGCCCCTCGTTGTCGATAACCGCCACGTGCAGCTCTATGTCGCACCGCCCCGGAGGGAGGTCGAGCGCGGCGTAGGGGACGAAGGCCCTGATGTCGTCAATAATGATGCGCTGGGCGTTGGGGCGGATCGGCACGAGCGAACAGAACGGCTGGCGCTCGCCGAGCACCTCCACCGCGCCATCCCCGCCCGGATCAGTCCAGCTCGACCACGCCGGCCGCGCCGCAACGGGCTGCCCATCCCAGCGCGCCGACACCCTGAGCCACAGCGGCTGGCCGTCGTGGCCAACGAGCCGCAGCCCGCACGACACAAAGCACCCCTTGGCGGCGAAGACCTGGTGATCATGCATCACCTCAAGCGCAAAGAGCGCGTCGTCCTCCTCGCCAGAGGGCTGGGCGCCCTCGGATGGCGAAACGTCGAGCCCGCGCGAGTGGTGCACCTCAAGGCCCGTCAGGCTCATCTTGCGCTTGACGTACCACTTGAGGAGCATTGTGAGCTCGTCAAGCTCGCGGCTGAGGTCATACTCAATAAGGGGCGCTGCTGCCGCCATTGGGCGGCGCGGATCGCCCCCCAGCGCTGCGGCTTCAGCGACGTCCTGCGCTTCCTGCGCGCGCCGCACGAGCCCCGAGATAATCGCGCCCTCAACCGAGCCGGCGTAGAGCGCGCTCGACAGCAGCGCCACGTTTGGCTCCATCGAGTACACGCCGGTCTCCCTGTGCGCGATGCGGCGCACCACGCCGAGCACGAGATCGGCCACCTTGCGGGACGCCTTGCGCGATGATGACAGCGGAGCAACACGCAGCTTGGCGGCCTTGCGCAGCGCCTCCTCAAGGGGGGCAACGAACTGCTGCAGCGCGTCTGAGCGCGCCGCGATGTAGGCGCGCACCTCTGCGCCCGTTGCGGCCCGGGGCTCGCGGTAGAGCACCGGCTTGGCCCCCTTGCCGTTTGCCATCGATGCGATCGCGCCGCGCGCCACCTTCAGGGGCGCAGCGGGCTCGCCCGAAACACTCTCAAGCCCCTCAGCAAGCGGGGCTTCTCGCTCAACAACGCTCATTTGAGAACAACGACCTTACTAATGCGCACGAAACTTCAAAAATCAGCCCTCGCCCCAGCAACCGCTGCGGCCAAAAGCTGCCCCTCTCGAGCCCCAAAAAACCTCAAAAATCGCTCGCCGGCTGGAACCATTGCAGCCCATATTGCCCAGCAATTTCAGGATCTTCCTGCCCTATTCCCTCTCGAAGCGGCGGGTTGTAGGATGCCGCTCTCGAAACGAGGCTCTGTGGCGAGGGACCGTGGTTGTAACCCACTTCATCCGGTTGTTTCAACCCGTGTTGTGATGGCTTGCAAAACTTCATCACGGTTTGTCAGAAGGAGCTGTTTTGGACTATACAAGCGGTTTACTTTTGCCCCAGCGCGGGGCGCAGTTAACCCAAAAACCCGATAGGAACCCAACCATGGCGACCGAGATCAAGATGCCCCAACTGAGCGACACCATGAGCTCAGGAAAGATCCTCACGTGGCGCAAGAAGGAGGGGGAAGAGGTCAAGCGCGGCGACATCCTCGCCGAAGTTGAGACCGACAAGGCGAACCTTGAGATCGAGTCGTTCTTCAACGGCGTGCTGCTGAAGGTGATGTCACCTGCCGGAACGAACGCCAAGGTTGGCGAAGTGATCGCCGTAATCGGCGCAGCAGGAGAGGCTGTGTCTGCGGGACCAAGCACCGCAGCCCCGGCGGCCAAGCCCGCCCCGGCCCCGGCGGCCAAGACTGCCCCGGCCCAGCCAGCATCGGCGGCAGCCCCATCCTCGCGCGCGGCGCACGCGCCGGCCGCGCCGGTCGCAGTTGTTTCTGGCTCAGAGCGGATTAAGGCCAGCCCGCTGGCTAAGAAGGTCGCTGAGGACCTGCAGGTGAACCTCTCTGCTGTCAGGGGCAGCGGGCCAAACGGGCGCATCGTGCGGCGCGACGTCGAGGCCGCTGCAGGTGGCTCTGCCGCGGCAGCGCTTCAGGCTCCCGCCCCGCAGGCGCTCTCAACCGCGCCAGCAAACCAGATTCCAGCGCCGTCGCGCGTCCCGGCCGCCGGCACCCTGACGCCCCTCTCGCGCATGCGCGAAACGATCGCGCGCCGCATGCAGGAGAGCGTTACCACCGCGCCCCACTTTTACTGCACCACCTCGGTCAACATGGGCGAGGCGCTGCGCCTGCGCGAGGCGCTCAAGGAGCGGGCTGAGTTCAAGGGCATCAGCGTCAACCACCTCGTGATCAAGGCGGTCGCCTACGGCCTCAAGCACGAGCCGCGCGTCAACGCGGCGATGAAGGATGGCCAGGTATACCAGCCTGGCCAGATCAACATCGGCATTATCACCGCGCTCGAGGACGGCCTGATTATCCCGGTGCTCAAGGAGGTCGACTCGATGAGCCTCAGGGATGTTGTGTTCGAGGCGCGTGCCGCTATAGAGCGCGCCCGTGCCGGCCGGCCAAGCTCAAGCGACCTCTCGGGCGGAACGTTCAGCATATCCAACATGGGCATGTTTGACGTCGAGAACTTCACCGCAATCATCAATCCTGGACAGGGCGGAATCCTTGCGGTGAGCGCCGTGAAGGAGCAGCCTATCGTGCACAAGGGGCAGATTGTGGCTGGCTCGCTGATGAAGGCCACGGTGTCGGTCGACCACCGCATCATCGATGGCGTCATGGCGAGCACGTTCCTCAAGCACTTCAAGGAGGCCCTTGAGATCCCTGCCCTGCTCATGGCGTAGGGGTTTATAAGGAAGGATCGCATGGCGGTAGAGGTTCCCCGAAACACCACAACGATCGTCAAGCCATCGTGGCTCAAGGTGCGCGCGCCCGGGTCGCCCGAGTACCTGGAGACCAGGAAGATCGTCAAGGACCTCAAGCTCCACACCGTGTGCGAGGAGGCCCAATGCCCGAACATCGGGGAGTGCTGGTCGCACCACACGGCGACGTTCATGATCATGGGAGAGCTCTGCACTCGCAAGTGCCACTTCTGCTCGGTAAAGAAGGGCACCTCAGACACCCTCGTGGCACTTGACCCGAACGAGCCAGAGCGCGTCGGTCTCGCGGTCAAGTCGCTCGGGCTCAAGCACGCAGTGATCACCTCGGTTGACCGCGATGATGTGGCAGACAACGGCGCGGGCCACTTCTCGAAGACCGTCGCCGCAGTTCGCAAGCACTCCCCTGGCTGCAAGATTGAGCTCCTTATCCCCGACCTCAAGGGATCGCGCCGTGACCTCGAGGCGATCCTGGCCTCCACGATCGACGTGCTCAACCACAACATCGAGACCATTCCTCGGCTCTACAAGAAGGTGCGGCCAGGGGCTGGCTACGTGCGCTCGCTCTCAATCCACCGCTGGGCGAAGGAGATCGACCCGCAGGTCGTGACCAAGTCGGGGATCATGGTTGGCCTCGGCGAGACCCGCGACGAGGTGCTGTCGGTGATGGACGACATGCGCGCTGTTGGGATAGACGTGATGACGATCGGGCAGTACCTCCGCCCGACCCAGAACCAGCTTCCGGTTCGCGCCTTCATCACCCCCGAGGAGTTTAAGGACTACGAGGCTGAGGGGCTGCGCCGGGGCTTCCGCTTCGTCGAGTCCGGCCCCTTCGTGCGCAGCTCCTACCACGCCTGGAAGCACACGGCTGACGTTGAGGCCAGGGAGTGATGCCCACAGAGGAGCGCACTCGACAGGCCGGCACGCTCTTCCTGATACCTACCCTCCTCGGCGAGGCGTCGCCTGACTCCTCGCTTCCGCCGCTCCTCGGGCGCGCCATCGGGCGCCTCACCCACTTCCTCGTTGAGGACGAGAAGAACGCCCGCGCCTTCATCCGCGTAGTGGCGCCGCACGTGAACCCGCGCGAGCTGGTGCTTGAGCGACTCGATGAGCACACGCCCCCCTCCGATATTCCGCGCCTCATGAAGCCCCTCCAGGCGGGCATCGACATGGGGGTCCTCTCAGATGCCGGCTGCCCGGCAGTTGCAGATCCCGGCTCGCTCGTCGTGCGCCGGGCGCATGAGCTCGGCATACCGGTTCGGCCCCTGGTGGGCCCCTGCTCGATGCTGCTGGGCCTGATGGCCTCGGGGCTGAGCGGGCAGCGGTGGCGCTTCGTGGGCTACCTGCCGGTTGACGACGCCGAGCGGGCAAACGCCATAAAGCGGCTTGAGCACGAGGTGTCACGGCTGGGCGAAACCCAGATCGTGATGGAGACCCCCTACCGAAACCAGAAGCTCCTGGATGACCTGCTGCGGCACTGCACCCCTGAAACTCGGCTCTGCGTGGCCTCGGCCGTAACGACCCCAGCCGAGCTCATCCAGTCGCACACCATCGAAGAGTGGCGCAAGCTCGGCCGGTCGCTGCCCAAAACCCCCACGGTGTTCCTCCTGGGGCGCTGAGAATGGGTTGCGCAGGCAACCCGGCTAATGAGACAACTGTTTGAAACCGCTGGACGTTTGCAGCGCCCCGCCCTTCCAGTTTACCTTACCCCCGGTGCCCAAAGGTGGCCTCGCGGCAAGAGCTTGGGCTCGTCGCCAAAGTATAGGGTGGTGACACGGGAGCGGCTTGAGCTCCAGCGGTACTGCGCCTGCCGAAACCGATGATGTGCTGATGCAGAAAAGGTCCCCTACATACCCAAAGAGCGTGTCGTTGCCGGCGGTTGTGATCGCACCATGAGGCGGATTCGGGGAACAACGCTGGCGCTGCTCGGGCTGTTCGTGGGTCTCACTGCCGGGCTGGGAGTCGTTGCGCTCAAGTACTATCTCGTGCAGGAGATAGTAGACTCGCTTGACACCGAGGTCGAGGCCGCGTGCGACTGCAAGCTCGCCTTCGACACCTTCTCGCTCTCGCTGCTGCGCCTCAAGGGCCGAGCCACAAACGTCCGGATCATAGAGAAGGGCATTCCAAAGCTGTGGTTCGACGAGATTACAACCGACGTCGACATCAGCGAGATCCGCGAGAGGCGCGTCTACCTCGAGAACCTGACCCTCTCGCACGGAACGGCTGATGGCGCCGGCCCCGGCTCCGTCATGTACCGCTTTATCGACCAGCTCACCACTCCGCTTCCTCCCGAGCAGCAGCTCCCCGATCGGTGGCGCGCCATCCTCAACACGCTGGCCGTCAAGGACACCCTGCTGCGCGAGCCGCTCGGAGGCAGCGAGCTGCTTGCGCTGCGAACCGCGATGACGCTGCAGCGCTCGGGCGACACCTACACGCTTCA
>JAFMJG010000068.1 GCA_017853605.1 bacterium | reverse complement strand
GCGGGGCTCGAGTTCGAGATTTTTGCCCAACCGGTGCAGGTGCATGAGCAGAATGCATACCGGCACCTGTGCCAAACGGCGCGGGTTATTCGGCTCGGAGGTGATCCATGGAAACACGCAATACGCCGGCTGAAGGAGAGGGGGATGAAGACCGAGCCCGCCGTGGCGCTCTGCCTTGCGCTTGAGGGAGATCCCTTCGAGGCGGTGCTCTCCCTTGAGGAAACGCCTGACGCTGTGCTGGCCGAGCTAGTTCGTGAGCGGCGCCCAGCCCTTGAAAAATTAGCGAAGTAGCAGCATCGTACCGCCATGCCCGCCTCATCCACCGCAAAGAGCCTCCGCACAGCCGCCCTATCTGCGATCGTTGGCGCTGCGGTCGTCTTCGCCGGCTTCTACCTCGGCAGGCAGATCATTCGCGATGCGCCATCGAAGCCCCAGCCTCGGCCGGTGACAGCCCGAGGCAGCCTCGCCCCTGATGAGGTCGCAACGATCGCGCTATTTGAGAGGGCGGCGCCATCGGTGGTCTACATTACGACGCTGGCAGTAGAGAGGAACCTCTTCACGATGAACCTCTTTGAGGTTCCTCAGGGCGCCGGATCAGGCTTTATCTGGGACGAGCGAGGCTACGTCGTCACCAACTTCCACGTGCTCAGGGACGCGCAGTCAGCCCGAGTCACGCTCGCCAACCAGCAGTCGTACCCTGCAGCGCTCGTTGGGGTGGAGCCGGACAAGGACATCGCTGTGCTCAAGATATCAGCGCCCGGAACGACCCTCCGGCCGATAGAGCTCGGAACGTCAAAAGACCTGCGCGTTGGGCAGCGCGTGTTCGCCATCGGAAACCCGTTCGGATTTGATCATACCCTCACCACCGGCATAATCGGCGGCCTGGGCCGCGAGATACGCTCTGCCGTCACCGACCGCCCCATCCAAGGCGTGATACAGACAGATGCCGCGATCAACCCCGGCAATTCCGGCGGCCCGCTGCTCGACAGCGCCGGGCGGCTGATCGGAATTAACACGGCGATCGTAAGCCCATCAGGAAGCTATGCCGGCCTAGGGTTCGCAGTGCCGGTGGACACGGTAAACCGCATCGTTCCGCAGCTCATTAAGTTTGGCGGCATAAAGCGCAACGTGCTCGGCGTGCGGCTCCTGGAGAGCCATGGGTTCCATCCACAGGGCATTCGGGGCGTCATTGTTGCTGATGTGCTCAAGGGCTCTCCGGCCGATCGTGCCGGCATGACTCCCCTCTCCCGTCGGGCTGACGGCACTGTGCAGCTTGGCGACGTCATCACTGCCATCGATGGAATCCCTGTTGAGGACGGCAATGACCTCTTCCGGGCACTCGACGAGAGCGATCCTGGAGCCACTGTTACCCTTGATCTCTTCAATGGCGGCGAGCAGCGAAGCGTAAAGGTTAAGCTCGGCGTTCTCCAGCAGTAGCTGTTGGGGGCCGCCCGCTCGCAGCGAGGTGCCCTGAGAGCCATGCTGCGGCGAGTGCAGCCACACCTTCGAGCGCCCCAGGCTCCTCAAAGAGGTGGGAGGCTCCGGGAACAATGGCGAGCCGCTTTTCACAGCGCAGCTCGGACAGCGTGCGCCGGTTGAGCTCAAGCACCTCACAATCCCGCGCCCCAACGATTAGCAGGGTCGGGCTCACTACTTCCCGCACCGTGTCGCCCGCAAAGTCCGTGCGCCCTCCCCGGCAAACGACCGCCTGCACGAGGCCGTTGAGCCTCGCAGCCGCCCGCAGCGCCGCAGCCGCCCCAGTGCTCGCGCCGAAGAGCCCGAGCGGAAGGCGGCACGCTGCTGGATGGCGCCCAGCCCACGCGACAGCGTCGAGGAGCCGCGCAGTGAGCAGCTCGGTGTCGAATCTGAGCGCTGTCTCCTCCTGCTCTCCCGCCGTGAGGAGATCAAAGAGCAGCGTGGCCAGGCCCTCGCTGTGGAGCACGTGCGACACCGAGACACTGCGAGGGCTGCGCGCTCCGCTGCCGCTGCCGTGCGCAAATATGACGAGCCCTCTCGCGCTGGGCCATAGCGTTAGCTCCCCTTTGAGAAGTGCTCCGCCGCTGACCGGGATCTCAACTGGCTCGCTGCGCATCCTCTCTGGCTCCGTCTTGCTCCTCATCCGGCCCCTCACCTGCCCCTAGCCCTGTTGCCACTCGCGGGATCTGTGTCCTTCACAACGCTCTTCATGCCCTGCCAGCGCCGCTCCAGATCCTGCTAAGATGTCTTCATGACAAGCTCTTTACGGCTCTGCACGGTGGCTGCTACCTGTACACCCTGCTCGGCTCCTTCCCGTATGAGCCGCGTCTCCCTCAAACGGTCCTGGGCGGCAAGCATGCGCGAGGAAGATGCAAAAAAGCTAGGCTAAACAGTAGTATGTGCTAGCCTAGGGGTGGCGAAGCTGCGGTACGGATAGCCTACGAAGCCGCATGGGGTTCCCCCTGGGGCACACGAGATGGCCGCCGGGGCTCTCAAAGAGAATTGAGCAGAAGCCGCGAGCACAGGAGTCAGCAGAGAAGCAATGGCACCGCAAGTAACTGTCCGAAACGTTACCCAGCAGATCCAGCGCGCTGCCCAAGCGCTTGAGGGTTCCCTGCCCGAGTTGGCGGGAGAGGGCGTGGCCCTGCTCCAGGATGCGATCGCAACGCTCGTTAGCGGCGCGCAGGGCGGTGCTGGCTTTATCGCCTCTCGCGCCGCAACGCTCAAGCCGGGCCGCACCATCGCAGCCGCCGCAGACCTCGGAACCGACGTGGCAACAACGTCCCTCAACAATCCGCTCTCCGTCCAATTGAGCCCTGACTCCCAGCCCAGCTCTCTGGAGAGCTTTCGGGCCCAATTCCGCCAGGATGTCAGCGAGGCGATAGTCCACATCGGACAGGATCAGCAGCAACAGCAACAGGGTGAGGGGCGCCAGTGGCGCGTTGACCTCAGCGAGTCGCCGCTCGGAAACCTCGTTGCGCCGTGGCGAGGAGCTCGGCACGAGGGCCGCGAAGCGCCGATCAAACGCCCCCCGCTCTTGAAGGTCTAGCCCAAGGGCGCGGTTAGCGCGCAGGCTCTGCCAAGAAGTCGCGAACCGTTTTCACAAACCGCTCACGCTCAGTAATCTGGGGGTGATGCGCGCTCTCCTCAAAAATGACGCATCGGGCGCCAGGGGCCTGCGAGGCGAAGAACTCGTGTGCCTCCGGCGTTGCCTCATCGTTTCTGCCGCACACAAAGAGGCTCGAGCAGGGGAGATCTCCTAGCCTGGGAGAAAGTGAGTAGCCGCTGGCCAGGCCCGTCACCGTGAGCTCATTGGGGCCCCAGGCAACCGAGTACGTGAGCGGATCGCTCTCGCTAATGGAGCGGATGATACTATCAGGAAGGGGCGACACCCCGTATACGTGCCTCGCGTAGTATTCGGCCAGGGCGCCTTGGTAAGCGGGTGAGTCGATATCCCCGCCCCTCTTTCCTTCCCCGAGGATCATGCGGGTCATGAGAGGAAGCTTCGACACAAGCCGCTCGCCGTCAGCCACCCAGCGTGGGATGTCGATCGACACGCACGCGAATATAATCCGAGACACCCTAGAGGGGTGCGCTAATGCATACTCGCCGGCGATCGCCCCGCCAAACGAGTGCCCAAGCAGCGCCATCTGCCCGATGCCAAGGGCACAGCGAAGATCCTCGAGCTCATCGACAAAGCTCGCCAGAGAAAAAGCCCTGCGCTGGCCCGCCGTTCGTGACCTTCCACATCCGGCCTGGTCGTACAAGATAACGGGAGCGTCGTCCGCGAGGTCAAAGAGGGGCTCCAGGTAGTGGGCCGTAAAACCCGGCCCTCCGTGCACGCACACTAGTGGCGTCCCCGGACCATCGCCCCGCTGCTCCCAGAAAACCTCACCAGCACCCGTCTGGATTCGGCCCTGTGTCTTCATATGCTCCATCGTTGTGCTGATCGCGTGCTGGCGCTGCGCTCCTGGGGCTCTCATGCCATTGACGCCCTCTTAAGAGGAGGGTAGCTCGCCCTAGAGCGGGGCAAAAGAGATAGTGAGCAGCGGACAAGATTGCCAGCTCCCAGCTGAGCCGAACGGGCCTCGCCACCAAAAAACAGCTCCCCAAAGGCTGGCCCCAAGTCGCGCGGCACTGGCCCCTACTGCGCGCACCCCTTAAACACCTTGTAGGAGGGCCTAAACTCGCGGCCACTCTGCTGGTCGAGGTAGACGGCGCGCGCCCGGGCGTGGATGCAGCGTTGCGCCTGGTTCGGCGCTGTAACTCGTGTGATCCCATCTCCCCCGGACGAGAGGTTTAGGGTCGTGTCGGGCCCAAAGACCCATTGATTGAGGTACTGGAATGATGAGGGGAGGTTTGTAACGGAGTGCTCAAGGCGCAGGCGCTGCATGCCCGGAGCCGCCCACGGCTGGAAGTCAAACGAAAAGTCGTACCGAACCGGCAGCCCCGTGGAACGAGAGCTGCTCATGGTGATGCTGAGGGGCTGCGCAACGGGCGTAAAGCTGCCTGAGACCTGCGCAGTGCCCTGGCCTGTGAAGTAGTACTGGTATGGAGACTCTCCGCAACCAGCCCGCCTCTGCCGATAGCGGATCAACTTGGGCTTTTGCTGGTCAAATTCCGGCAGCGTGCTTAGCTTGGCGACGTAGGAATTCTGAGCCCACGGACGGCTCGTCGTGGCTATCGGGGTCCACCCGCCACGCTGTGGAGCGAAGGGGGCTCGCTGGAACCGCTGAGCCGCCTGGAACACAGCAACCTCGGGGGAAGCGGCGCCGCCCGCGTCCACATCGAGCTGGACCTTATCCCCGTACACCTGTGCGATCCTTGGCGGCGCGCAATCTGCGCATTGAGAGAGGTAGCTCCAGCTCGCTTCAGCGGCCCTTCGGTACCGAATCGCAACACACCCTGCGCTGCGCTCCCCCTGTTCGCCGAAGGATACGGGGAGGTAGGCGGCCCCTGCTGCACCACCATCCGTCACAAGCTCCTGGGGCGGGCTCCACTGCCGCGCTCCCATCTCGGCCGCTGTCAGAAATCTCTCTGCCGGCTCGATGTTGTAGAGCACTCTTTGCCTTTCGCCACTGGTGCCGGGCCTAGGAAGCGCCAACACAAGCTGCGGCCCATCGAGGAACCGGCTCTCAGGGTCGAGGTAGTCGGCATAGAACAGGTTGCTGGTGAAGATCTCAAACGTGGTAACGCATGCCGAGAGGTATGTAACGGGGCTCGTCACGCTGCCACTCGACGACACTGCCCGCACCCGAGCCACTACGCACCGCCCTCCGCTGCCAAGCAGCTGCCCCTGCGGGGAGGAACCCTCCCAGGGGGAGGTTGCCGGGAACAGCGAACCCTCGCTGCCCTGCTGGGGCAAGCTGGAGGCAGAGACGGCGCTGTACTGCCACTGCTGGCGGGCCGATCCCCAGTTGGGGATTGAGAGAAACAATCTCCCAGCCACCTCGCTTGTCGAGAGAGAGGGGCTAGCGAAGCACCTCGACGCATAGCTCGGGCTGCCCGAAAACGCTCCGAGTACACTTCTCGCCCGAATAACGGCGCACCTCTGCGGGGTTTCGGGGCTCAGCGTGATTGAGTTATTGCTGCCAAAACTAAGCCACTGCTGAGAGCCAAAGAGCTCGTTCGCCTGTGTGCCTGGGCAGCTCTCCTCGGTGCACGATGAAGGAAGCTCAGGGAGGTAGGCGACGGTGTACTGCCGTATCGCCCCAGCCTGCGAAACACTCGGAAGCGACGCGACGAATCGCCCCTGGATTTCATCCAGCGCAAGCTGCGGCTGCACAGTGGGGAGGCTCGGGACTGGATGGCAGGCGTAGCGGTAGATAGGGGCCGAGTAGGCAAGCGCGCGCGCATGCCTCACCCGCACGAACGCACACAACTCAGGAGTATCGGAAGCGAGCGCAATTTGAGCCTGGGACGCCGCAACATTGTTCCACGACCAGGCCGTGGCAGGTTGGGGGAAGAGCGGCGCTATCGCGCTGGCCGGGCAGATGGAATCAGTGCAGCCCGGGGGCCGTGACGAACGGTAGGCAACACTAAATTGCCGAATGATGTTCCCCGCCGGGGGTTGAGAAATACGCAAGTCAAAGGCGCCAAAGACAGAATTAGCAACGAGGGACACCGCAGCCGGCGGCGCCAGCACTGGAACTGACATCGCGCCGGCTTGCGGACCAGCGGCGGCGGGTTGCGCTATCTCGGCACCTGTTGGAGCCCGCCCCTCAGAGGGGACCCCTGCGAGAGGCTGCCCTCCCCCGGGGAGGGCGACCCTCACCTCATCGCTGCCTCTCTTGATCTCCTTGAGGGCGCTGATGCCGGTCACGAGCTCGCCAAACGGGGCTGCTTGTGCAAGCTTGAGGGCTGCTGCAGCAGACTCATCTGCTGTCGGCGCGCGCCCCAGCACGTTCCGGAAAGCCACCTCTGCTGCGCTTGAGAGGAACGCCTCGCGCCCAGAGAGCGCTGGCGTGTTGGGCCTCTCACGAGCCGGCTCCCTGCTGAGGCACCCCTCCTGCTCACGCTCCGAGAGCGCCTTGAGCGACACCCTAGCCTCAACTATATCTGATAGCCTCGGAGTCGAGCCGCGCTGTGATATGTTCGCTCCGCGCAGCTTGGCGTAGCGGTGGCTCCCCGTCGTTGGGCACCCAAGCATTCCGGTGGTTCCTAGCGCATAGTTGTCAACGAGATCAATCTTCGTCCGCAGGCCGAACTGGAAGCCGCTGGCGGCATTGGAGGCCACGTTATTGAAGGCTTCCACCGAGGATCCTCCCTCTTGGCCTGCCCCCCTCTCTGCCGTGCTTCCGAGCGCAAACGCCACGCTGCATGCCAGCTTGCCACACTCGGCAAAGTTGTCGTGAACCGACACGGACGAGCCCACCACGCGCAAGGCCGCTACGGCAGCAACTTGAGATGCCCTCGTGTGCCACATTACATTGCGGGCCACCTCGCAGTCGGCGCAGCTGATGACGTTGATGTCAAACTTTGAGCTATTCTTGAGGAGGTTTTCGGTGATATCGACGTCTGAGCTGGCGCGCACTGAAACTCCGCTTGTCAGGGCTCCCTGAGAGCCGTTGCCATCAAAGAGCGAGCCGTGTATCGACACGTTCCTGCTGCGCTCAACAAGGAGCGCGCTCTCGCCAAACCCATCCCGCAGCACGAGCGCCTCAACGGCGCATCCGCGGCACCCTGAGATGGCGATCAGCGGCCCACCCTTCCCTAAAGCGCCCAAAACACCCTTAACGCCATGTGCCTCAAGGTGGTGAAGCAGCACTTTGGCTCCCGTGAGGCGCAGCAACGCGGCTCCTGAAGCGGCAGCTTCAGCCCTGGGTGCAGGGGGAGGCGAGCCAGCAAAATCTGGGCTGCGAAAGAGCGCTGCGCACTTTCGGCCATCAACACCGCAAGGGCCAGCCGCGCGCGGCACTCCACGGGTAGAGATCTCTATCTGCCTCTCAACAACAACCTCTTTGGCGATGGTGTAAACGCCGGGCTCAAGCTCCAGCGAGGCCCCGCTCGCGGCGATGCAGTCCGTGAGGGCGCCGCTTGCATCCCTCCCTGAGTCCTTAAACTTAGAAAGCTCAGCGCAGGAACCAGCGCCTCCCTGGCCCCATGCCGCCGCTGCGCTGCAGGCCGCTGACAACACAACGGCGATTATGGCCAGGCGCCTGCAGGAAGCGCGCCTGCACATCCCTTTAATCCCCATGCAGCTGTTATCGGCGCGGTGCATTGCCGCCTTAACCTCGCTCGCAGCTGCCGGACATCACGGGCTTTGGCGCTGAGGCTCGCCTGCAACCCGCTACAATCACTCGCGAACACGCCCCGTTGGGGCATGCCTGATGAACTCCGACGATCTTGCAATTCCAGGGCTTTAGCCCGGCCTTTTTAGCGCGCTACAGTAATGAAGTGAACGCCAATAACCGATATATAGGTGTGTAAGCGAGGGATCTCACTAAGGTCAGCATGGCCAAGCTCAACCAAGACATGCACGTGTCCGCCGAGTTTATCGCCCTCATCAAGGCGGGCTTCTTCGGCCAGGTGCTCTTTGAGTCAGCGCTCGCACGGCTTGAGCCATCGCACGAGATCCTGCCACGAAACTACCTGGAGACAGCGCACAAGGCGCTCGACAAGGTCGATGGCTGGCTTAAGGATCTCGTCGAGGAACTTCCGCTCGTCTCGCTCAGCTGGCGCTCAGCTGAGACATTTGACGCGATCGCCGCAATGAGCTTCCTGCGCGAGTTTAAGCGCGAGAGCCTCTGGATCACCCCCCAAATTGAGGCCGCTCTTTACTCAACAAGCCTGCCCAAGGAGCCCGACGCCGTGAAGCTTCTCGCCGCGGGCCTGCTGCGCTCGGCAGCCACACGCAGCTGCTACGTCGAGAGCCTCTCGGGATACTTTGCTGACCTCAAAGCCACTGACCTCTCGGAGCGGGTTGGCGCTGAGGTCCCAGGCGCCAAGGAGTACTTTGCGATTACAAACTCAATCGTTGACATCTTTACCAGCGCCAGCAGCTTCACCGCTGAAATGTGCGAGAAGCTCAGAAAGGAGGCTCTGCTCGTTCCGAGCGACTTACGCTCATGCGTGCATGACGTCAACGTGCTTCTCAACCGCTTCTCAAGAGAGTTCACCTACGACATGGCTGATTTTTCGCCTGAGGAGGCGCGCGAGTGGGAGGCCGCGCAGGTGCCGGCGCTGACGGCCGGCTACTGGCGCGCATACCAATTTACGCCCCAGGAGCTCTACTTTTGGGCGCAGTCAGGGATCTCCTCGGCCCCGCTTGCTGCGCTGTGGCGCAGAGCCAACTTTGTTCCCGATGAGGCCATCAGGTGGATACAGGAAGGCATCGCTCCGATAGTAGCCACCACGTGGAGAGCCGCAGGCTTTGATCCCCCGCGAACTCTGGCGCTGATTCGGCGCGGGTTCACCGATCCGACAAAGGCGCCCCGCTACGACAACGAGGCCCCTGATGAGGCCGATGAATGGGCCAAGCCTCCTGCAACCCAGGAACAAGATCCAGACGACGGCAGTGGGACAAGCTCCTGATAACACTTAACCTGGCCGAGACAGATTACTCAGGGCAGGTGCTTTATATTTCAAACGCCTGCTAGCATCTAAAATCCGTACGTAGAGAATCCTACTCTTTGACATAAACAGCAAACACGGGGTATACCGGTAAAGGTTTGGGGGCGTGCCCCTCTGTCTTCTCAAGGGTGTGCCGCGTGAAGGGCTCTGACAATCATCTCCTTAGCTCCGTTCCGGTCGGTCAAAGGGCTCGCATCTCGGCTGTCACCGGCTGCTCCCTCGATCTCCTAAAGAAGCTCATCTCAATGGGTATCGTCGCAGGATCCGAGGTGACCGTCACACAGCGTGGCCTGTTTGGCTCGCCGATCAGTGTGCACCTCTTCGGCTCAGTGCTTTCGCTGCGGAGCTCTGAAGCAGCCCACATTCACGTCCAGTCGGCATAAGAAGCGGCGCTGCGCGTCCCACGATGCGAGAATGTCTCACGCACTATGCAGCCCACAAAAACGGTAGCACTGATAGGCAATCCAAACTGCGGAAAGACAACGCTCTTCAACGCCCTCACCGGCTCCCGCTACAAAGTGGCCAACTACCCAGGCGTCACGGTTGAGAAGCGCGAGGGGTTGTTGGCAATCAAGGACGGAGGCCATGTCAGCCTCCTCGACCTCCCCGGAACCTACGCGCTAGAGGGAATGAGCGCTGATGAGCAGGTCGTGACATCACTGCTGCGCGGCAGCCTTGCCGGAACACCGAAACCAGACCTCATAGTTGCCGTTGTTGACGCAACAAACCTCGAGAGAAGCCTCTTCCTCGTGTCAGAGATGATCGATGCAGGCTTCAAGATCGTGGTAGCGGCGAATATGACGGACGCGGCGGAATCGCTCGGCATCAAGGTGCACGAGGAGCTGCTGGCCCGCGCCCTCGACGTTCCTGTCATCGCAGTGAGCGCGCGCACAGGCCGTGGTCTTGCCTCGCTGCGTGAGGCGATAGGCTCTGGGCTCGCACGTGAAGCGCCGCGTTCCCCCAAGCGATCTTGGCTGCCCGAGGGCGCACACCAACCACGCGAAGCAGCGGGCGAAGAGGTGGCCCGCCTTGGGTCGCTTCGCTACACGTGGCTCAAGGAGGTGGTGGCGCGCTCAACGAGCAGGCCTGAGCGGCTGCGCTCATCACGCTTCGCCGCAACGCTCGATGCCACGCTGATGAGCCCAGCCACAGGCATTCCGATCCTGCTCGCCACCTTTGGTCTCATCTTCCAGGCGATATTTCTCTGGGCCAAGGCCCCGATGGAGCTAATTACACAGGGGATCGACGGCCTGAGCTCGCTCATCACGGCAGCCTTGCCGCCGGGGATGCTCACGAGCCTGCTGGCAGATGGGGTAGTGCCAGGGGTGGGCAACGTCGTCGTATTCGTGCCGCAGATAGCGATCCTCTTCCTGTGCATCGGGGCGCTTGAGGACTCGGGGTACCTCTCACGAGCAGCTTTTCTACTCGACACGGTGATGAGGCGGGTAGGCCTCCAGGGGCGGGCATTCATCCCGCTGCTAAGCTCCTTTGCGTGCGCCATCCCAGGCATCCTCGCAACCCGCACCATTCCCTCACGCTCCGATCGCCTCGCTACCATCATGATTGCGCCCCTCATGAGCTGCAGCGCGCGTCTCCCGGTGTACGCCGTGCTGATCGCCGCATTTGTCCCCCCAACGCTTCTGTGGGGCGCCGTGTCGCTTCAGGGCCTGGTGCTGCTCTCCATGTACGTTCTCGGCATGGCAGCAGCATTCGTCATCGCCTGGGCTCTCAAGCGCACCATCCTAAGGAAGGAGCACTCATTTCTCGTCATGGAGATGCCCCCCCTTCGGCGTCCGATCCTGAAGGTGATTCTGCGCGGGGCGACGGACAGCGTCGTCTCGTTTCTCAAGAACGCCACGACCACCATCTTGGCGTGCTCAATCGTCGTCTGGTTCCTCGCCTCATACCCGAAGCCCCCCCAAGGATTCTCCGGAAACCCGGTCCAGGCGAGCTACGCCGGAATGATCGGCGCAGCGATGGAGCCTGCGATTAGGCCCCTCGGGTTCAACTGGGAGATCGGGGTCGGGATCGTCTCTTCATTTCCCGCCCGCGAGGTGTTCGTCTCTGCCCTCTCTACGATCTACAATCTTGGAGATGACACCGAAGAGCACCAGGGGCTGATACGAGCGCTCAAGGAGCGCCAGGCGCAGGGGAGCTTTTCGCTGGTTACCGCCGTGTCGCTCATGGTCTTCTACGTCTTTGCCTGCATGTGCATGTCCACTCTTGCGGTGTGCCGGCGTGAGACAGGCTCTTGGGGGTGGACCGCCGGCATGTTCGCCTACATGACGGCGCTGGCATATGTGGCGTCTCTCATTACCTTCCAAGTGGGGAGCCGCTTGTTGTGACACAGCCCGTAATTGCGCTCCTGCTCTTTGCCGCCTCAATTGCGTACCTCTTGTCTAAGGGGTGGCGATCCTTTGGCGCAAAGGGCAGCTCAGAGGTGGCGCCCTGTGCCCAGTCATGCGGGTGCCGTGTGCCCACGGGCAAGAGCCCCAAGCGAGACAACAGGGAATCCCCCCGCGAGGCAGACTTGCCGGCATAGACAGCCATGCAGGTTATTGATCGGCTGGGCAGGGCGTGACATGCCAACAACAAGACGCAGGCGTTAGGGCTGGGAACTGGAAATTTTTTGGGGTGATGCAGGCTGCGCTCGATGCGCTAGGAGTGAGGGTCTCACAAGACAAAAGATGCTAACCTTTGTAAGAGGCGCGCGCCTCTATGTGAAACCCCACTCCGACTGAAACTGTGCCTTAAGAAGGGATGACTTCTTGTCTAATAAGGCATTTGGCCAATTCGCTCACGTTCTTCGTCGCACAGAGGCAGTTGCCTCTATTGGGATTCAGTCTGACTGAAGCTTCATGGCCATTTTGGTCATGAACGACAACAGACTTTCCTTTGCGCTGGACTGTAACATCCAGAATCCTAGCCTCTTTTCCGCGGCAGCGGTAACAGGTGCTACCGTCGATCTTTTTGAGGATCTTCGTAGCTACCTTCATCGCTTCGCGGAGGCTTGGGGAAGAAGAACCGTGCTCGATGGTCTCTTTAGAAGACATGCAATTCACCTCACATTTAGAGATACAGAAACCGGAGAAGCCCATCCAAAAGCAACTCCCGTGAGGTGATGTGCGTGCCACGCTCAAGCCTCAAGGGAGCTGCTTTGTAAAACCTTTGATCTATTTGTCCCTGTGAGCCCTCGTCGCAGAGGGTAGCGTCACACGCTAGCCACTTGTTTAGCGGCTTTCCCCTCTCCGATAAGAGCTCACCTCTCCTGCTACCAATACCGTTGTTTTAAAGAGCGTTTCGGGGCAGCGCGCCTGCTTTTCCCTCTGGAGGAGAGCAGACACATGGTTTCAGCCCGGAACCACCAGGGTACGGTACCTTGGTTGCTAAGTCCAATAGAAAATCTCTGGCGGAGGGCCGTTTTTGGTGCAGATGCGAACAGATTGGGACCGGTAGGCTTAAGAAATGCCTGGCCTCAGCCAGCTGGCGGGGGTGCACCCCTAGTACTTCTTAATCAAAGGGTCAACGTCATCGGACCAGCGCAGGATCCCGCCCGATAGGTTTAAGACCTGGGTAAAGCCGTGCTTGGCGATGAGCTCCTGGGCCACCCACTGGCTACGTCCGCCGCTACGGCAGTACACGACAATTTCGCGGTCACGCGGGAGGCGCTCAACATGGGCAGCCACTGTGTCCTTCGGGATGAGCTCGCCGCCGATGCTGCACAGCTCCCGCTCGTGCGGCTCCCGGACATCGAGCAGGAAAAGGGTATCCCCGCGGTCTAGGCGCTCCTTGAGCTCCCTCGGCGTAATCTGCGCAATTGCCATGCTTCCCCCTGTTCAGCAGGTGAATACATCCTTTCACGGTGCGTGGCAAACCACCGTGCGCTGCCTACCGGTAAAGGCTGTGCCTGATGCAGTACTCGCGCACCGCCGTGGGGACGAGCCCATCGGTCGGGCGCCCCTGCCGCAGCCGCTGCCGAAGCTCGGTGCTCGAGGCTTCTACCTCGCCCTCGTAGGGCGCCGTCAGCGGAGTGATTCGCCACCCAGGAGGGGGCTCTTGGCACGTGACGCCTGGCCGGCGCACAACGAGCAGGTGCGCAATATTCCGAAGCCGCTCGGGATCTCGCCACGACGGCAGGTCTGCCAGGAGCTCGGGCCCAATCACCACCAAGAGCTCCTCCCCCGGAAGCTCCTTAGCGAAGTGTGAGAGGAGATCCACCGTGGCATAGCCAGCGTGGCCTGCAACCTGCGCGTCTGACACCGTAACGCGCTCATCGCCTGCAAAGCATCCCTCAACTCCGAGCCTCGTCATCGCAAGGCGGTGCTCGCCCAACGATGCTTGCGGCTTGTCGGGGCGATCGCCGCACGGCACGACCACAACCCGGTCAGCGGCGCCGCTCTTCAGGATCCCTGCAATAGCGGCGAGGTGCCCATTGTGGAGGGGATCGAAAGCGCCTCCGTAGAGCGCAACACGGAGCGGGGCTCGCGTCACCGGCGCCTCGCTATCTTGCGGAGCTCGCGCAGCTCCTTGTCGTAGCCGCCCGAGAGGATCGGAAACCTGCACCAGGTCTTTGGGTCGAGGTTTTCGTCATCGAGGTGAAACGATGGGGCGTATCGCTCGCGCTTCCACTGGTTCCTGCTCCAAAGCACAAAGAATCGCTCGACCCAGGCAGCAAGGTCGCGCTTCGGGTAGCGGCCGGCAAAGTCGCTGGCCAGCTTTCTGTAGGCCTCAACAGGGAGGAGCTTGTCCCGCACGGCGCAGCGCTCGATTGCGTCGAGAACCACGTACGGCATGAGGTCCCCCTCGTCCGTTTGCCGCTCCCTGGCGGGCCGAAGCTCTGCAGTTGGCGCCTGCACATTGACCCCCTTGAGCGACGCAAAGCGCCCAAGCCCCGCTGGCCCCTGGCGCTCAAGCCACAAGAGCCATTCCCTGAGGTACGCCTTGTCGATGCCTCCCAGGGGGCTAAGCCCCCCGCTCGTGTCGCCGTCCATGGTGGCGTAGCCGACAGCGGCCTCGCTGCGGTTGCCTGTGCTCAGGAGGAGCGCTCGCCTGAGGTTTGCGATCAGCCACACCGACGGCGCCCGCGCTCGCGCCTGGATATTTTGCCTGGCGAGGTCGTGATCCTTCCAGGAGATCTTCACTTTGAGCGCCTTGCTGACAAGCTCCTCGTACCCAGACACCTGTCTTGTTATGTCGAGGTCGCAAAACTCCGCTCCCGCCTCGCGAGCCACAGCTGTCGCGGCATCCCGAGTGAGCTGGGAGCTGTTCTCGCTCCCCTGATAGGCGCAAGCGAGGAGCCTTTTGACGATCGCTTTTTCTTCCTTAAGGCGCGCCAATCCCGGCACGTGGGGAAGCCTTCCAGAGAGCCCCTTGTGGCCAAGCTCTGCAAGGGCTGCCCGCACCATGAGCGCCACGAGGCAGGTGGCCGCGCTTGAGTCAACGCCGCCGCTCAGCGAGACCACGAAACCCTCGCTGCGGCTCTTGCGCATATAGTCAAAGAGCCCGAGCATCACGGCGCGCGCAAACTCCTCGTGCTTTATGTCCGGTGAGCGCTCCCAGTCCGGCTGCGGCAGGGGCCGCAGTGCCGCGCCCGTTTCGCTGAAGAGCCTCATGCCAGGCACCTCAACAAGCCCCAAGTCGTCGCAAAGGGTGGGCCGAAAGCTCGCCTGTCGGCGCCGCGCAAGGCGCGATCGGCTAATGCTGATCCGCGCTGCGACGACCTCAACATCCGAGAAGGACAGCCGGTGCCCCTGCGCAAGCAGCTCGCCATGCGCAGCAACCATCGGGCCCCCATCGTAGATGATGCGCCCTGCCTCGCATCCCAACAGGTTCGTATAGAGGTATGAAACGCCAAAGGCGCGAGATCCCTCAAGCACGATCCGCTTGCGGACCTCGTGCTTGCCGAACGAAAACGGGCTGGCGCTCGCGTTCATGATGATGTCAGCACCCCGGCTGGCGAGGCTTATGCCCGGCCGTTGTGCCACCCACGCATCCTCGCAGATCTCAATTCCGATCCGGGCGCCATCTGCCTCAAACAGCAGATCCCCAACCGGCACACGCTTGTCGCCAACGCGAACCGATGCGGCGACGCCCTGGGGCCACGGCTTAAACCAGCGCGGCTCATAGTGGATGCCGTCACCGGCGAGGTGTTGCTTGCACACGAACCCCGCAATCGCCCCATTAGCAAGCAGCGCCACTGCGCTGTAGAGCGCGCCTTCAACCTCAAGAGGCAAGCCCACGGTAACCAGCATTCCACGGGTGCTGCGCGCTATCGTCTGGGCCGCTGTGAGAGCCTCCTCAAGGACACCGGGAGAATGGAATGCATCCTCGCACCCGTAGCCGGTGATGCAGAGCTCTGGCAGGGCCAAGATGCGGGCTCCAAGTTTGCGTGCACGACGAATGGCCTCAAGGATGTGGGCGACGTTTCCGTCCCAATCGAGTGGAGTCTGGTTCAGTGCTGCAGCAGCTGCGAGTGCCTGTTTCATCGATGTGCCGAGGGCATTAACGCCCTCGCTTCTAGTATCGACAGCATTTGGCGCGAACAGGACCTTACAATGGAGGCCCAGGTGTCACAAAACTCTTGAAGTCCTTAAGGCCCTGACTAAACTCGCCCCCCGGAGCCCGTCCTAATTAAAACGCTGTACCAAAAAACAGCGCCACACCGCCCTAGTCATGAGCACAACGAGCCCACAACTCATCTGCGAGGCGCACCAGCCATCGAGAAAATCATTGTCGCCAGCCACGGCCCTCTAGTAGCGTTGCCGCCATGACAAAACCTGCAATCGACACCTCGTTCATCATCGCCCGCGTAAAGCTCATGCTAACCAAGCCAACGGAGTGCTGGCCGACGATCGCTGCCGAAACCCGGACATCGAAAGAGCTAGTCACGTCCCTCGTGCTCCCGCTCTCCGCTATGGGGGCGCTTAGCGCTTTCCTTGCGGTGCAGGTCTACGTGCCGAGCATCTTCCGCCCCTCAATCCTCTGGGGAGTGATCAATGTGGGCTGGACGGTCGCCGCAACGGTCA
>JAFMJG010000194.1 GCA_017853605.1 bacterium | reverse complement strand
ACCCTCGAGTTTGTGAGCACACCGCGCAGCTTGTGCGCCTCAGCGCGCATCTCGCTGCTCGAGCGGGCAAGGCCAGAGAGCTGCTCCCGTATCTCGGCATCACTGGCTGAGCGGGTGCGGTTAAGCTCGTGTACTGAACGGTCAACCTCCGTAAGCTGCTTGAGGATCGCGTCGCCAATCTGGCCAAGGGCCCGCTGGCCGCTCTCGCTTTGGCTCTTGGCATCATCGCGAGCCCTTTCGATGAGGCTCTTTGCGCGTTCCGAGAGCTGCACCAGGATCTCTGAGCCGCTCCGCTCTAGCGCCTCTTGGCTTAGCGCCTTGAAGCGTGTTGCCATCTCCTCCCGCATGGCGGAGAGTGAGGTGAGGTGCTCCCCGAGCCGGATCTCTTTCTGCCGCGCCTCTTCTTGAAGTGCGGCGGCCTCCGCCCGGGTGTCGGAGAGGACGTCTTGCACCTCGCGAAGCTGCTCGTTGAGCTCGCGGGCGCGCTGCGTGGTTAACTCTAGGGCAGCACCCTGAGCGGCGCTGCGCGCCTGAAAGACGAGCCTGAGGACAGCCCAAACCGCAGCACCAGCAACGGCAGCGCCGCATGTCAGGCCGTAAAGAAACGGTGCGTTAAGCAATTACCCCCCTGTAGAGGTTTACCCTCGCCTGCCTTATCGGATGCTGCTGGACCGGCTTTAGCCCTCTTTTTTCCCCGGCATTCGGCATCAATCACGGGAAAACCTCTGCACAGGGATGTATTAAGGGTTGTTCAGGGCAGAGAACTCTCCTATTGTCAGGGGGTTATGCGCATCCTTGTTCAGACTACCTGCCTTGCTAACGGAGAGCTGTCGGCCCTTATTGCAGCCGATGCTGTGGCGGCGCAGCCAGGCGCTATTGAGAGCGAGGCGGCCGCACGGCTTGTGGCTGCTGGTCCGCTGGCCTCGAGCGTAGAGCTTGACCTTTCGGGAGTATCGGAGTGGGACTCGGCGTCGATCAGCTGGGTTTTTAGGGTTCAGCGCGCCATACAGGCGGCGGGGCGCAGCTGCAGGATCGGTGGGCTGCCCAATGACGCAGCGGGCCTGCTCGAGCTGGCAGGCTCCGTTCCGGAGCGCAAGGGAGCCCGCCGAAGCGAGGTATCCGTGCCTCTTCTCGAGGGGATTGGGCAACAGGCAGTTCAACTGTGGAGCGACCTCCTCGAGTGGTGCGACTTTGTCGGCGAGCTGCTCGTCTCGCTCAGCCGTGCCCTTCGCGGCAAGGCGCGCATTCCGGTGCGGGATATCTGGGTGACGATGGAGGAGTGCGGCCCCTCTGCCCTTCCTATTGTGACCCTCATCAGCGTGCTCGTCGGGGTTATTTTGGGCTTCATTGGGGCTCAGCAGCTGCGCCAGTTTGGCGCGGAGATCTACGTTGCCAATCTCGTCGGCATTGCGATGTGCCGCGAGATGGGGGGCATTATGGCAGGCATCATCATGGCCGGCCGGACGGGAGCCGCCTTCGCCGCGCAGCTTGGGACGATGCAGGTCAACGAGGAGATCGACGCCCTCAAAACGTTCGGATTTTCGCCCATGGAGTACCTCGTCGTGCCGAGAGTCATGGCGCTCATCGTCATGATGCCGCTGCTCGCCGTTTATGCTGATGTGCTGGGGATGCTCGGGGGGGCCCTTATATCGAGCTTCGCGCTCGATATTTCGTTGCTTCGCTACTTCGAGCAGCTGACCTCAGCGGTATTTCTCAAGGACGTTGCGTTGGGTGTGGCGAAAAGCTGCGTGTTTGGAATCCTTATCGCGGTCTCAGGATGCCTGTACGGCATGCGCTGCGGCCGAAGCGCCTCTGCTGTCGGCATCGCCGTCACTTCCGCCGTGGTGGCTGGCATCGTTGCAATCGTGGTGTCGGACGCAGTCTTCGCCGTTATGTGTGAGGTGCTGAAGATCTGATGGGAGCCGATCCGGAAGCGCACATCGTTGTTGATGGCCTCACCATGAAGTACGGGGACTTCCTCATCCAGCGGGATCTGAGCTTCTCGATCCGGCGCGGGGACATCTTCATCATCATGGGGGGCAGCGGCTGCGGGAAGAGCACCCTGCTGAAGCACCTGATAGGGCTCAACCGGCCCTTTGCGGGCCGGGTTCTCTATGGCAGGCAGAGCTTCTGGGACGCCTCGCTCGGTGAGCGAGAGGCTCTCCTGAGGGGCATGGGCATTCTGTACCAAAAAGGCGCGCTCTGGACCTCGATGACGCTGGCGGAGAACGTCTCGATGCCGATCCGCCAGTACACAAAACGGTCGGAGGCGGAGATTAGGGACATTGCCGAGTACAAGCTTGCGCTCGTGGGGCTCGCCGGGTTTGAAGAGTACTACCCTTCAGAGATATCCGGGGGGATGCAGAAGCGCGCCGGCCTCGCCAGGGCGATGGCGCTAGACCCAGAGGTTCTGTTTTTTGACGAGCCCTCTGCCGGGCTTGACCCGGTGAGCTCTAAGCTGCTCGATGACCTGATCTTAGAGCTAAACGAGAGTCTTGGCGCCACCATCGTTGTGGTGACTCATGAGCTGCCGAGCATCTTTGCGATAGGCAAGAACTCGGTGTTTCTCGACGCGGACACGAAGACGATGATAGCTTTCGGTCCGCCGAAGGAGTTGCTAGAGAGTTCAACAGACCCGAAGGTCATAGAGTTTTTGACTCGCGGCGTCGGAAGGAATGGGGCGGCATGAGCAAGGAACCGAGGTACAGGCGGATCGGGGTGTTCGTCATCGTGGGGCTCGCGCTCTCGGTGGCGTGCCTTGTGTTCTTTGGGCGGTTTAAGCTCTTCGACCAGACCTACGTCTACATTACATACTTTTCCGGCTCGGTGAAGGGCCTGCAGCCAGGGGCGCCGGTGCGCTTCCGCGGGGCAACCGTGGGCAGCGTCAAGGATATCTCCATCGTGTACCACCGAGACACCGACTCGCTAAAGATTCCCGTGCTGCTCGAGCTTGAGCGCACATCGGTCAAGGGCATACAGCCCTCAGAGGACTCCATGACCTCCGTTGCGCTCATAGAGCGCTTGATTCAGCGCGGCCTTCGGGCGCAGCTTGGGCTCGACAGCATCGTCACCGGGCAGCTCTTCGTTCAGCTTGATTTTATGCCGAATGTCCCGATCGTCCTCAACGAGGAGGATGACGACCACTATCCGGAGATCCCTACCGCGCCGTCGCCGCTCGACAAGATTCAGGCCACCCTCGAGACCCTTCCGCTCTCTGAGATCGTGTCCCGTTTCGCGGACATCCTCAAGAAGGTGGACCAGTTTGTCGGGTCTCCAGACACGGAGCAGGGGCTGGTCGAGGCCAAGGCTCTCATCGTGGAGCTTCGCACGCTTGCAGCCCACCTCGATGAGCGCAGCGCCGTGCTCACTAAAGAGGCGCACGAGGTGTCAGACGACACAAGCGAGGCGCTCAAGGGGATCAATAAGGCCTTGGGCGACGCGCGCCCGGCGATCCGGGAGTCGCAGCGGGCGGTCGAGGATATTGCGGCCATGTCCCGCGCCATCAGGCGCCTCGCCGACCTGCTTGAGCGGGATCCGCAGTCCGTTCTTTTAGGAAAGGAGTAGGCTATGAAGAGGGTTGCTTTTTGCTTGGCTGTGTTGCTCATCTGTTCGCAGCTGGCGTGCGCCCGGCGCCCCTCGTATTTCTCCCTTTCCCCTAGCCCGGCTGCCGCAACCTTCCAGGGGGCTGGTGGAGGGCCGA
>JAFMJG010000067.1 GCA_017853605.1 bacterium | reverse complement strand
ATGTATGAGCTATCGCGACTGTCATGGGATACGGCGCCCACGGCGCCCGAAGAAACTCCGACGTGGGGCCAATACGAGAGACTCGATCAACTCTGCGCCGAGGTTATGATGGCAGCCGGCTTTCGCCGCCACAAGGCGGGCGATCCCACCGCCGCAAGCGTAAAGAACATGCTGCGCCGGATTCAGATGAATGAGCGAGAGATGCGGATTATGCTGGCGCTGTTTAATCGGGTGCAGATTTCGCTGAGTCGAGGCGGATAAGAATGTAGCCTTACGCGGCTCGCGGCGGTAAAAAGTCGGGAGACGGCCAGCAGTTTGCGCGCAGCTTGCACCGGCGATAATTGGGCTCCCGACCTTTTGCCTGCCTTAAGGCGGCGCTTTGCCCGGGAAATTTCTACTGGTCGAGCACAAAGGGGCTGAAATTGGTTTTTCGATCAAACACCTCCCCTCCCTCGTGGCGCTTGAGCCATCCGGTGAGGGGCAGGCTCAATGGCAGCGCCAGGCACTCCCATACGATCTTGATGGCCCAGGCGCTTAGGCCGAGCTGAAGGATCTCTGCGCCAGAGAAGCTGCCAAAGAACGCGACGAGCGAAAAGACGACGGTATCGACGCCTTGGCCGACGATGGTCGAGCACACGTAGCGGAGCCCGACGAGCCGTCCGTTCGTTTTGACCTTCATCTTGGCTATCACGTACGAGTTCACGAACTCGCCAGCGAAGAGCGCCAGGATTGACGCCAATGCAATCCGGGGCACGGGCGTAAGGATCTCGTGGAACGCCTCCTGATGGGGCCAGAAGGGTGCAGGCGGAAGCGCATCGGCCGTCAGGTATGCAGCTGTCATCAGCGCCTGCCCGACGATGCCAGACCAGATAACTTTTCTGGAGGCTGCGTAGCCGTACACCTCCGTGAGCAGGTCGCCGAAAACGTACGAGATCGGTATCAGGATGATTCCTGCAGTCAGGGTGACGGGGCCGAGCTCAAATATCTTGCTCGAGATCGTGTTGGAAATCAGGAGAGAGGCGGTGAAGAGGCCCGCAATGAAGGGCAACGCTCTGTGGGTCGGGGCTGTCATAGCTTTGGCGACGGTAGCACCCGCCGCCACGGCAGGAAATATCCCGCAGATGGGGCGCGCCCTATCGACTACACAACTTGCTCTCAACTCCTCCCAGCGGCCCTCGGCACAGCGCCTTCGTGCAGCCCTCAAGGCGCGTGTTCGGGGCTTCTGAAGGGCCCGGCACCTCTTCGATCGCCCGACGCACGAGAGAGCGCTCACGTGGCGCGGCGTAGTTTCGTATCTCTGCGAAATGTGCCAGCTCGCAGCTGCCTTTGCCCCTCAAGTCATCGAAATGTGCGGCTGAGGCGTGGCGAGCTGATCGGGGTTATGCGCCGGAAGTTCCTAGGGTGTCGGGGCTTGCCAGCCACAATGGGGGCCGCGACAGAGGATCGCGTGGGGCAGAGGCCAGGCGGCCTGCGGAAGGAACGAGGCCGTGCCCGCCACGATCTTCCCGCTCCTATCCCCCCTTGTCTCTGTGTGGCGAGTCGCCGATAGTGATGGGGGCTTTCCTAACCCTGGAGACACCATGACATCGTGCGATTTGCAGCTTTTTGGCCTCAGTGAAACGCGGGGATTCCTGCCGCACTCCGACCCCCTCCTGTGCCTGCCCGACACCTTCAGTGCGTGGGAGCGGGTGGGCCACAACCTTCCCAAGTACCTCGCCGGACTGAGCCTGCGAAAGGCTGTTGATGCACTCCCAACCTTCAAGACCGATGCGCTCAAGACCGAAGCCGAGGTGCATCGGGCGATGGTCATACTCTCGTTTATCGGGCACGCCTACGTGTTCGGAGAGAAGCCTGTCGTAGACCGCATTCCTGCTGTGCTCGCTCGCCCCTGGCACGAGGTTGCCACAAAGCTTGGGCGGCCCCCTGTCCTGTCGTATGCCTCGTACGCGCTCGACAACTGGCAGCGCATCGACCCGAACGGCCCAATAGCGATGGGCAACGTTGCGCTGGCCCAGAACTTCCTGGCGGGCATCGACGAGGAATGGTTCGTCATCGTACACGTCGACATTGAGGCCCGGGCAGCACAGGCGCTTAAGGCGATCGCCGCAGGCCGGCGGGCGGTAGAGTCTTCGGATGAGGGGGCTCTTGTGGCGGCCCTCACAGAGATGGCGTCTTCGCTCGACGGGATGTACGGGGCTCTGTGCCGAATGGTCGAGCACTGCGATCCCTTCGTGTACTTCCACCGCGTCCGCCCCTACATCCATGGCTGGAAGAACAACCCATCGCTTCCGAACGGGCTCGTGTACGAGGGGGTCAAGGAGTACGGAGAAGCTGGGCAGTTTTTCAGGGGAGAGACGGGGGCTCAGAGCGGGATTATTCCCTGCCTCGACGGCTTCCTCGGTGTGGGGCATGCAGACGACCCGCTGAAGGCCTACCTCATGGAGATGCGCCTCTACATGCCGCAGCAGCACCGGAAATTCCTTGAGGCAACAGAGGGCGGGCCGAGCACCAGAGGGTTTGTCGCTGCTCGCACCGCAAATACCGCCCTCGAAAAGGTGTACAACGAGTGCGTCGAGTGGGTTGAGAAATTCAGGACGAAGCACCTCGAGTATGCGGTCTCGTACATCGCCAGCCAGGCCCAGCGCGATCTTTCAAACCCCTCCCAGATCGGAACGGGTGGCACCCCCTTTGTGAAGTACCTTACCAAACACAGGGATGAAACTGGGCAGCACAGGGTGCCCTAGAGGGCGCCTTGTCGCCCGCTGGGCCTTCCTGGAGCCCTGCGGCTCGTCTAGTTTTCGCCTACACCCCGGTTGGGCGCGAGATGCGGGCACCAGCGACAAGCACCGGCACAAGGCTCCTTTAATTCCCTCTGCCGACACACTGGCCTTCTGCGTGAAGCCGAGCTGAGAGTGCCACCCGGTGACTCGAAGATACAGGTCCAAACTGTTCCCTCTAGGGAAGCGCTGCACGGGCGTGTCGCGCTGCACACCTTTGCTCATCCATAAGCGTCCTCGCTGCGAAAGCCTCCAATAACTCACATGAGACATGTGGTCTCGGTTTTTTTGAGGTTGCCGCGAATGCCCACGATCCCTCTCTCTCAGCTCTTTGGCTCGCCAGCGTGCCGTGTTGTGTTGCTGGCGTACAGCATGCTTATGCCGCAACGCGCCTTCGCCCTCCCCTGGCCAATCTTTCCGAATCAAGCCGATGCCGGGCAGATTGTCCAGCAGTGCGTGGAGCTCCAGGCGGACCTCGTTCAGCGGATGGCCCAAGCCGCTTTTGAACTGGAGGCGGCCGCAGCCAGGTACGAACAGCTCTATCCAACCGTAAGGGGCGACACTGACTCTGAGATAGTTGTCGTGAACGATGCGGTCTATGACAACCCGGCTGTTGACACATCAAACCCGGATCGATTTGTCGGAGATCCCAACGACCCGGGCACAAGTGAGCTTGAGGGCGTCATTGACGAGCTGCGCTCACGCCAAGAGCAGCTCTCTGGGCTGCACTCCCTGTATGCTATCGCCGTAGCTGCCTGTGAAGAGGAGCTGGTCAAGCGGGCGCCTCAGCAGCCGCAGCAGCAGCAGGCTCCACTAGAGGGGGTAGTGTTCTAGGTTGTCTCCTTGCCGAGGCCCTGGGGCACCTTGCGGGGTGTCAGGCAACTCAGGGCGGGCCAAGCGCCAGAAGCTATCAACCGCTATCACGGCAGCCCGTACTCCCGCTCAATCACCGACACGGCAAACGAGACAAGCTCAGGCGCCGGCAGCAGCAGTGCCTTTGCCCTGCCGACCGTTCCACCCGAGGCTCCCCCGCTCTCGATGAACCGCCCCACGATGGAGGCGAAGATCCTCTCGGGCATAGCGGGAACCACCGGGCGTGAGGTATCGAACTCCTCGATCGCAACTGCGCCAACGGTACCGTCTTCGCGCACCACGTCCACAAGCCGCTGAACGATGTGCTTGCCCGGAATGCGGGCGAGATGCTCTGCCAGGTGCAGGATAGTGACCTGGTCGGGGTCGGAGCCGAGCAGGAGCACCTTTCCCCCGAGCGAGACGAGCTTGCCCAGCGGGCCGTCGGGGCCGTAGCCGTACGACAGCGGGTGATGCTCGCACAGGTGCCGGGCGCGCGCTCCGATCGCAACCATCGAGGCGCCAGGGTTCGCTGAGCGGACGGCACCCGGCGATGTACGAACCAGCTCCGCAAACACCCCATATTCCGGCCTCGCTGGGCTTCGCTTGGGGTCAAAGTGCGCAATCGTCTCGGTGCGGCCAAACGCGGCATAGCCCATGATGGTGCCCTGTGCGCCGACACTATTTTTAAGCGCAGCGATCAGGCCCGCTCCCCGGTTTTCGGTGGGGCCGACCGCGCGCAAAGACGCATGCACCATAACTGCGTCACCCTCTCGAACTCCGAGCTGTGCGAGTTGCTGCTCGAGCTGATCTATCGTTGTCGGGGTTGTGCTCATGACGCGTCAGTTCATCACCCTATCGTGCGCATTTCGCCGCTGCAGCGCTTGCACAGGCAGCCGCAGAGGGGTGTTAACGCTGTACCGGGGGTAACGCTATAACTTTTGGCCCTCACGGGGAAGCCCCGGCGCCGCACGATAGCAACAGGGTGACGCTCTTAAGTGTATTACCCTTTTTGAGTACCCGGGGTACTTTTTCGCCGAAAAACTCTCTAAGGCGACAGAGCCCCCTCTCACATATCGGGCGTCGGTGACGGAAACACCGCCTGCTTACCAAGCTCAAGAGCAGTTTTCGCGTCGAACTCAGCAAAGCGCAGTAGATCACCGCGACCTAAAAGATTTATCTGCTGCCGCCAGTCATACCGCTTGGTGCCGCGAACTATGACGATACACACAACAAGGGTACGACTCACAGGAGCGCGATATGGAACACACAACTTCTTACGGCGTCAAAGGCGAACAGACGAGCTTTCAAGAACCCTCTTTTCATCATTATCCAGCCGCGGCTGAACGACTCTCACCGGATCCGTTTATTGTCGGCGCTGCGCTTTCTATAGGAGCCTCACTCCTCCTTCGTGTCTTGGGTTACCGAGAAGACGCGCACTTTGTCGGGCAATGGGCGCCGACGTTACTTGTCGCTGGGCTCTATACTCGTGGTGAGTCGCGTATTTTGAACGCGCTTAGGCGACGGCAGGCGGACGTGGTGCCGCCGGGGGAGCAGGTGATGTGAGGGGGGTGGTTAAAGGACTGCCCACGCCTTGAATCGAACAAGGGACCTCAGAATTATGAGGGAGTCTAAAAGAGTCGCGATATCACGCTATTAGCAATCTTTCCGGGCGCTTAATCTATTGCAGCGTGTCGAGAGAAACTGCGTTTTTTAGGGGCTGTTGGATCGAGGTTGGATCTTGGAAATGGCGGGCTGGTTCCCTCCCCGGGGTGCCCGACGGCGCCGCTCACTACCGGGTGCCGGTAGAGCCCAGACACGCACATACAGCCCTCGTGACCGCAGGCGCATAGCTCACCCCTGAAGCCTGACCTGAATCCCTATCAGCCCCCTCCCCCATTTTTACACACCCACTAGCCGCTCCTCCCCGAACAAGCCTGGATGCTCAGGCGCTACACGTGGGAGAAAGCAAAGGAGAAGCTCCAACACTACAGGAGACGCTCCCCCGAAGCCTCGCCCCTCTACCAGATCGTCTACCACTCTCGGGATGACCTCCAATTCCAGTGGGAGTCGAAGTTCCAGCACCAGTATGGGTGCTTACGCGACGAGGTACTAAAAACCTTCGACGAGTATTTAAACTGCGGAATCCTAGCTCATGGCGCCGCTCGGGTATACTGCGACGGATGTAAGCCCTCCCTCCTAATTGCGTTCTCTTGCAAGCGTCGTGGGGTATGCCCCTCGTGTGGAGCCAAGAGAGCGGTAAAGTTTGCCGAGCATATCTATAGCGAAGTCATCGAAGACGTTCCTCATCGCCACACCGTCTTCACCATCCCAAAACGCCTACGGGTGTTCTTTAAGTACGACCGCAAGCTTAACTCCATTCTCTTTCGTGCCGCTTGGGGGGCGCTCTCTCATGTGCTCGGTATCGATGAGCGCGAACTAGCAGCCATCTTCACCGCACAAACTGCTGGCGAGGCGTTAAACTACCATCCACACCTTCACGGACTCCTCGCTGACGGATTCTGGAAGGACGGCGTCTTCACTAGGTTCGCTGAGGTAGACCTCAAACCAATCGAGGAGGCTTTTGCTGAACGGGTGCTCGCTCAGCTCCACAAGCGAGAGCTTATCTCTGACGATGACGTAGCGCAGATTCTCTCTCAGGATCACACTGGCTTTGGCGTCTGGCTAGGCGACCCTTTCCACGACAAAGAGAGCGAGCAATTCGTCGCACGTTACATCGAGCGAGCTCCCATATCCCTGGAGAAGCTCTCAATACAGGACGACATCGTTACCTATACCACTAACGACGGGGCGGCTCATGAGTTTGATGCTCTCGAGTTTTTAGCGGCGCTCTCGTGTCATGTACCAAAGACCTACGAGAGCATCACACGATACTACGGACGATACTCCTGCAGACGCAGAGGCGAACGCGCTAAGCTCTCCCCGCCTTCCCCTGAAGAACCAGAGAGCGACTATCGACGCGAGTTCCGTAAGAGCAGTTGGGCCGCGTGCATAAAGAGAATCTACGAGATAGATCCCTTAGAGTGCCCCAAGTGCAAAAAACAGATGAGGATTATCGCCTTCATTCAAGATGCTCACTCAATTAAGGACATCATGAAGGCTCAAGGAATCCCTGACTTCCAGGCACCTCCCCGTATCCCTACGTTCATCGATACCGAACAAGCTATCGATGAAATCCCCTCGTACGACTCCTTCGAGTCGTCGCCCGATGACTTCTAAATTCCGCTTCCTGGGTGACGGAGCGGGAGAGGTCTTTCTGTAATGCTATTTTTCGCAACTTAGCGGCACAGCTTCGCCTCGGCCGGGACCGTTGAAACCCTAGCCCGGCGGGACAGGCCACGCATTCCAACCCTTACCTCATCCCTTTTCAAGGATTTCCGGACCTCGTGATTCGGTCGCCTGCCACGGTTCAACTACTTGCAAAAAGTGAATTGATCTTACTATCCATACGCTCCAACCCGTGCTCCCCCTGGGGGCTGCACCGCGTCGGTAGCGAGAGGCGTTTAGAGCTTCAACTCGCGCGCACTCTTCCAGGTTCTCACAAAAAGTCCCGACTTACACCACGTTTCCCGCTTGAGTTGCCCCGAGGTGCGCTTAGCCAGTTATTTCAGGCTCCTGAGGATCTTGAGGGTTGGGAGTGAAGTAGCGGCCTCCGGCGGGGGCCCTGGCCACGCCGGCCAGGAGCCCCCGTGGAGGTCGCTCCTGAAGCGCTACTTCGTCTTCCTGACCCGGAACGAGAGCGGCTCAGACTTGTTCTCGGCGCCGTCGATGGCCTGCACCGAGAGCGAGTAGCGCGCGCCTCTAGCCGCGGGGATCGTAAACTTGTAGAGCCCCTCTGAGATCTGCGCTGCGTTTATCTGATCCCTAATCACCCGGCGAGTAGCTGCATTCTTGCCGCCCTTCTTCTGTCCAGGGATCACGGTCGTTAGCTCTGCAACGACTGCGCGGATCCCCGCCGATGGCGCTGCATCTTTCGTCTCCACGAATACCTCAAACACTCCCGCTCGGAAGCTCTGCTTTACTTTCGACACAGTCGGCTTTTCAGTGTCGGGCGAGCTTGAGTCTCCGCCGCCATCCAAGCTTACGAAGTACGGATCAGACTCAATTTTTCCAGCACCCCCGGAGTTGATCGCGATCGCTTGCGCTCTCAGCATGCCGCCCCGAAACTCTTCCGTCAGCGTCAGAGAGTTAGTGCTCGTTGTCGCAGCGAGCCTAAACTCGCCTGCGGACTCCTCCCTCAGGTACCACTCGTAGCGCATCGTTGTCGGCAGATCTCCCTTCCACTGGACGCTGTTGGCGCTCACGGTTCCGCCAACCCGGAAGTCTCCCTTGACCGTGAGCTTGGCATTTTCGGCTAAGAAGGGCGCTATCTCTGGCCGGGATTGCAGGAAGTCGTACGCAGCGGCTGTTCTTGAGTAAACACCGTAGGTGATCGAGCTGGAGCACTCGAATCCCCAGCTCACGATTCCGAGCTGAATCGGCTTCCCATTCTTGAAGGCCACGAGCGGGCCGCCGGAGTCGCCGAAGCATGCGTCTGGTTTCCGCGTTGCACCTCCCGCAGCAGAAAGCTCGCCAGCGCATACCATCGAGTCCGCACTAAAAAATCTTCCATTCGCCTCTAGGCACCGTTCGTCGCTGACCATCGGCAGCGATGCCTCTTGTAGATCGTCGGGCAAGATCGGGAGTAACGGGTCTGTAACCCCCCAACCGATGACCTTCGCTAGGGTTCCCTCTTGGTACAGCGCTCCGTCGCTCGACGGATTCGCCACCGTTACCGTCTCGTACGGCACCGGGAACTCTAGCTTTAGCAGCGCAAAGTCATTCTTAAAGTTGTACCCAGGGTGAATGACAGCTCCTCTAACAGGCACCCTCATGCCGGTGGTGCCGCTCAACTTGTTCTGTCCAATCAGAACTTCTATTTGAGTCGGGTTGTCGATGGCATGATTCTCAATGCAGTGCGCCGCTGTCATAACCCACTGCCGATCGACGAGCGTTCCGCCGCAGTAGTGCTCGTCCGTTGCGCTACCGTTGTGCTTAAAGAGCAGCGCCACCATCCACGGGTAAGCCCCTTCGGGAACCTTGTTACCGGAGATGACCCGTGGGGTTACCGCGCCCCCGCCCGGGGGCCTATTCGTTTGAGCGACCGCGCTAGAGCTGGCCAAGAGAGCCAGCGCGCCAAAGAGCAACCCTACTGAGCGAAACATAGACATACCTCCATTCAATCGTTGGGGTGTTTGAATGTGGTATGCGCGGGGTGCTTAACGGATCTCTCTCGGAAGTGTCACGAATGGGTAACGAAGATGCTGCGTACAAAACGCGTTCTGTTCCCTGGAGAGTTAGTAGCCAGTCGCGCTTTTCCTAATCCCTCTCACTTTCCCGAACTTGCACCGGATTCCCAATTCTCATCTGGCTAGTCCGGCACGAGTATCACTGGCAATTCGCGGAAATATATCTGTTATGAGCACGAGTCGGGCGGGTACAGAACGAGGAAACGGACGCAGGTGATGAGTACAAGCTATCGATGAAATCCCCTCGTACGACTCCTTCGAGTCGTCGCCCGATGACTTCTAAATTCCGCTTCCTGGGTGACGGAGCGGGAGAGGTCTTTCTGTAATGCTATTTTTCGCAACTTAGCGGCACAGCTTCGCCTCGGCCGGGACCGTTGAAACCCTAGCCCGGCGGGACAGGCCACGCATTCCAACCCTTACCTCATCCCTTTTCAAGGATTTCCGGACCTCGTGATTCGGTCGCCTGCCACGGTTCAACTACTTGCAAAAAGTGAATTGATCTTACTATCCATGGTTCTCTACTTCACCGTTATGCGACGGAATTTGGAGCTCGCTACTGTTGGCGCCTTCGAGCGGTATACGACCGAGAAAGCCACATACTGTCCCGGAGCAACGTGTAGCACGAGCCGACCGGCCCGGTTACGCACTGTAAACTTCCCGTAGGCGACGAGCTTATAATCGCTCGCTCGAAGTAGGTAACCATAATAGTCACGGGAGAAACTGTTCGGATAATCCCTAATTCTCAGCACCACCCGCCCATCGTTGCTTGAATGAGCCGGGACTGTCGCCAGGTTCGACTGAGACCCTATCGGAGTGGCTGTTGGTGCTGCAGTTGGTGTAGGAGTCGGTGTATCCGTAGCGACTGGGGTAGGCGTCGGGGTCGGGTGCAGTATAACACCGGCACTCGAACGGAGTGTATAATCCGTGCCTGGACCGGGTTGCTGCCAAACCACTACCGCGGCCTCCGCGTCCCCCGAAAGGGCCGCAGATGGGTCTATTGAACTTCGCGTTTGATCTCCTAAATCATGGATAGCCCCCCATGTCGGCGTCTCACCGCTGATGACTGCAGAAACGGTGTCGAGGAGAAATATAGACCCGGACAACCGCGCCCACACCGCAAACGCTCGAGATCCATCTGCAGATAATCTAACGCTCGGCGCTGTGATTGCACCACCGACCGAATTTACCTGAACTCGCGAGCCCCACGTTGCGTTTTCCCCGGCTATAGTTGCTACGGCGCTAAAAACGTTTGTACTGAAACCTCGACCCTCGAGCCACGTTACCACCCCGCGCGTTCCATCGCTCGAAAGCGCTCCAGAAAACAGCCCTGCATTTACATTCACAGCAGAAAGGACAGACGTGCCACCCCAAACTCCATTTAGCCCGCTAATAAGAGCGGAGCGGGTTCTTAAAATCGATCCTGTAGGAAGCGTGCGCAGCCACCATACGGTAGCTCGCGTTCCGTCGGAGGAAAGCGCCACCTGCGGGGAGGCGGAGATAAAACCCACCGCCGAAATGTCAGATGGATTTCCCCATGTTGCGGAGGTCTGACTAACAATACCTGTGGAGGCTTGGACTATCGCACCCCCGTCTTTCTGAATGCTCCAAGCAATTATCCCCTTTGAACCATCGGCGGCAAGGGCGAGAGCGGGGGAGTTTGCGGTGAATTGGGAGTCGGAGATCTTATTCGCAGCGCCCCACGTAGCTGAGGCCCCGTTAATCGTGCCAACGGCTCCAAAAATGCCTCCGCGGAGGCTTGAGCCGGAAACCACCAGACCTCTGGTGCCGACGAGCGCCCGCGAACCGTCTTCGGAAAGCGCTAACAACGGAGAACCGATATTTTTCGCATCGACGTTGAGCTGAGTCACCCCACCCCACGTCGCCACGTTACCCAAAATTGAAGCTGAAGCGGTCTGCAGGAAACTTTTATTGTTTGCGACATCCTTTCGAACCCATGCAACCGTGGCCCGCGAGCCGTCGCTTGACAGCTTCAGAGCGGCACTGTTCGTGGCACTCACTTCCTGTTGGGGATCAGATACGATCGTTGGAGCTCCCCACGTTGGGATGCCGTTTACTATAGTGGCTGAACGGGAAACTAACTCCACTCGCCCACTACTGCCTTTCGCAACCCAAACCGCGGTCGCATGAGAGCCATCGACAGAGATCTGAACTTGCGAATCACTAAACGAGTCTTCAGATACCGAGAGGTCTTCGGGCGGATTGCTCCAGGTAAGAGTCTGCGCGAAAGCGGAGGAGATTGAGAGCGATAGAAAGAGAAAGAGGGAGAGGGAGAGGATCAGGCGCATAGCTATGTAATGAAGAAAAATAAAAAACTGAACTTTCATGATTGAGCGTGAGTCATTAGACAGTGAATGCAGGTCCTTAGAAAAGCCCCTCTTTGACATAAAATCGGTTATCAAACCCCTGTGAGTCATGACTTGCCCCCCCTCTTTTTTCTCGGCCGCACTACACGCTCTCAGAGACCTTGTAGTGCGGTGCGTATATCGCTCAATCGTGCTCCGGCCGAAAAAACAACTACTCGCCCCCTCCCCCATGTGTTACCCTCGCCCGATACATACCGCTGTAAGCACGCCGCGACCCGCGATTAAAACCCTAAGGAGCTACACCATACGTGGGGGCACAGGCCACCAGGAACAGACCCAGGCAAAAAGTAACCCTGTACCATTCCCCAAATACCATTCCCCAAAAGTAGCCCTGCACCTTTCCAGATCACCTTCCCGGATACCAGGGGATCCCAGGCCCTTCCCAGGTCCAAAGATATTGTCATTGCCCCCGGTAGCTGATTCCTGGATACTGAAAGAATCGTCGCGGGATGGTCCCTGCGCGCAAGTCAAGAGGACTAGATGGTAAAGATCAGAGCAGTTGAGGGCTCAGAGTGTGGGCGATGGGTGGCTCGGAGGGGTGTTAGGCTTCTCGCGCTTATGTGCCTCGCGGTGATGGCGTTGTTGATTCCGGACCAGGATTCGGTTGAGGCCCAGTCAAAAACAACGAAGAAGCTGAGCCTCTTTAAGGGTAGGGTGGTGATGTTTGTTCCGAAGACCGCAAAGAAGCCGCAGAAGCTCTACACAAATTTATTTCGGGTTTCGCCAACAGACACGACGAAGAAGTGCATGCTCCTAATCTCTCGTGACGGGTTGGGGTCAGATGAGACGAAGCTTAAGAACAAGGCGCTCGGAGCCTCTATCAAGCTTCGACTTGAGGGGGACGGGTTCACCGTATCGTCCTTTAAGACACAGGGTCAGAGCCACACTGCTTACCTGACGGGGTTCGCCGAGGCTCCGTGGCAGAAGGTCGGCACAGCGGCGGTACGCGGCGTTGGTAAGTTTACCCGCACTGCAGACAAGCAGTTAATCGGTTCGGTGCTCCTCTGTGATCCGGCGGCGTGGGACGACACCGCTAACAAAGGATACAAGACAGCCGTACTCAAAGCAGTAGTCACTCAGCGCTAACGCCTAATCTCTGGAATTGTTTCGATGAATACGATAACCCGTTTCGCTCTCTCTTCGGCTCTCTGTGCTCTCATAGTAGCTCCCACCTTAGCTGTGGCTGGTGGTGGCTCAGCAAGCAAAAATAAAGTTAACGTGAGGGTTAAAAACCTCACCTCAACCAGCACCACCACAGGGCTGGTGGGAATTGAGACGGTTGAAGTCGGCGACCCTGGTAACTATCCGACTGCGATTAACGGGCAGTCTGCAGGCTATGTCGGAACGACGTTTCGCATGGCGAAATACGAGGTCACGATCGGTGACTACGTAACGTTCCTCAATACGGTCGCAAAGCGAGGGGATGGCGCAAACGCCACGGTAGTAGCGGCGCTTTATGACTCTCGCATGGCAACCGACTTAAATGTGGCAGGTATCGCTCGTAGTGGAAGCGGAACAGAGGCATCCCCCTACACCTACGCTGCTATCGGCGATCCAAAGAAGCCGGTGGCGTACGTTGATTTTTTCAGTGCGGCACGATTCGCAAACTGGATGCATAACGGTGCAACTGCGACCGCCGATATAGAGAGCGGCGCCTACAACTTGGCCGGAGGATTTAGTCAGTACGTGCATCGGCAGTCAGGTGCACAGTGGTGGATCCCAAGTCACGACGAGTGGTTTAAGGCAGCTTATTTTAAGGGCGGGCCGGTTGATGCTGGCTACTGGATGTTCCCAACGCGTAACAATACGATCCCCGCAAATGGAGATAGCGCTGGCACCAACGCGGCGAACTTTCTTCTTAACTCGGTGTACGCCGTGACCGGCGCTACAGCGCTTGACTCAGTGCAGAACTACCTCACAGCGGTTGGAACCTTTGTGAACTCGCCTGGACCCTACGGCACGTTCGACCAAGGAGGAAACATCGAGGAGTGGACCGATGATTTTCAGTACAGCGGTCAATTTGGAGCGTCACGAATAACTCGGGGTGGTGCATGGAACTCCGGGGGGCTCAACGATGACGTCGATCCCATTCCTACGGCTCTCCCGAGTGACCGATCAAATAAGATCGGATTTCGGCTTGCACGCGTCGCGACCGACTCCTCAACGCCGAGTACGACGTCACGGGTCTTTGTTGTGTCTGCGAACAACAAGGCGAGCTCCGCCGGAAATGGAGGAACGGGCTTGAACCCGGGGCAAGTTACTCAGTTTACGGTTAACAAAGGCAATTTCACAATTGTAGCAAGCGATCCAGACAGCCCGTCTGCACGGGCTACTGAATCATTCAACACCGGGTCCCGAAAAACTGTGTACATCAGTGTAGACTTGGATGGCAGCAGTATCGTCCTAGAGGATACGAGCGTTAGGTTCTAACAGGAAAACAGATGACTTGGCGGACGCTTGTAACCGGGGTGTATGCCGGTGCTTCTGCTTTCTGCACCGCCGTAGGGATCGTCGTGCCGGCGCTGTGGTGGCTCTCACTACCAGGGCTATCCCTTTTCTTTTGGATACTCTTAAGCCGTGTTGAGGGGTGGAGTGGAGCGTTGCTCAGTGGTGTTCTCTTTGGCGTTATCACTGGATGCGCCGGAACGCTCTGGTTCTGGGATACTCTCCCCCTTAACTTCCTCGGTATCTTAAACCCCACTACGCAGACGATTGCGGTGGGAATGACATGGCTGTATGTCGGGTCAAGCCTTGCTCTCTCAGTTCCGTTTTGCGCTGTTGCGATCTTTACGGTGCGCCGTTCGCTATTTTTTCCGCTCATCGCGGGACTTGTGTGGGTGCTCACAGAGTACCTGCGCATGTGGGGCTTTGCGCTTACCACGTGGGGGCCGAAGTCGCTTCTTGGGCCGCACTTCTCGTCTGCCGCGGTGGGGTATTCACTTGCTGAGAACTCATACCTCCTTCAGCTCGCTGCACCGTTTGGTCTTGATGGGTTAAATTTCGTGGTTGCTTTTACTGCAGCGCTTCTGGCGTGGCTTCCTCGTGCTGCCGAGCAGCCGAAGGCGCGTGTTCATGCGGTGGCACAGGTGGCGCTCGTTGCAGTGGTGTTCTGGCTCTATCCACGCGAGCAGATCGTTGAAGGTGGTGCCTCTTCCGATCGCTCCCTTCGATTTGCTGTCATCTCGGGTAACCTCGATACGGTGCGAGAGCACGAGACTCATGAGATGTTGATCGAGGAGCTTAGTACGGCTGCTGCTGGTGACCCGCCAGCAGATGTTATCCTGCTGCCCGAGGAGTTTAGTCTTACGTCTATTTTTTGGAGCGTGGGAGACTATCAGAAGTTTAAAGAGCGCTACCTCGGTGGACGAGATGTTCTCATCATGAACTCTCGTAACAACCTCTTTCCTGAGGATGAGCGCAACGAGGCTCCTGAATCAAAGAAGCTCGTCTACGACACCACACAGAGCGGTGAGATCGGACGCTACATTAAGCAGATGCTTATGCCGCTTGGGGAGTACGCGCCGGCATTCACGAAAACCTTTTTCTCGGTTGTTCCGGATCCGGAGCTCCATATGTATCTCGAAGATGTCATGGTGATTGACCCCGAGTACACCACCGATCTTGCGGTTGGTACGTACCGAGGCGTGCGCATTGGGGGGCTCTTATGCTCGGATCTCTTCTCGCCGTATCTCTACCGGTCGCTTGTGAAAGACTATGGGGCAGAGGTGCTCGTTAATTTAGCTAACCATTTTTGGTTCCACGGCTCCCGGACGCTCTACTGGAAGATGGTGCAGATGGCTCGTGTGCATGCGGTGTGGAATCGACGCACACTCCTTATAGCGAACAATATCTCCCCATCCCTTATTATCAATCCGATGGGAGAGACAGTTCAGGAGTCTCGCTGGGGGACGAGGGGCGTTATGTATTTGACCCTCGGATTCTAGCGTCTTGTGAGCGCGTCGAGGGGTATGCGGCTCGTGTGCATCTTCTATCTGTTGATAGCGGCGATGAGGGAGTAGGAGCTGGTCCAGTATGGGTGCTTACGCGACGAGGTGCTAAAAACCTTCGACGAGTACTTAAACTGCGGAATCCTAGCTCATGGCGCCGCTCGGGTATACTGTGAGGGGTGCAAGCACTCGCTCCTTATCGCGTTTTCCTGCAAACGCCGAGGGGTATGCCCCTCTTGCGGGGCAAAGAGAGCAGTCAAGTTCGCAGAGCACATCTACAGCAAAGTTAAGGGTAGGGTGGTGATGTTTGTTTTACCGCTGTACCGGGGGTACTTCTGTCGCAACCCAAAGGCCATCCGGGTACCTTTTTGAATACCCGGGGTACTTTTTCGCCGAAAAACTGGGATTCTAAGGGGGTCCAGGGGGCGGCAGCCCCCTCGGCCGTCATTCCAATCCTGGCACCGCCAGGTTGGAATAGGTGGAAAGACTGCCCACGCCTTGAATCGAACAAGGGACCTCAGAATTATGAGTTCTGCGCTCTAACCAGCTGAGCTACGTGGGCCTAGGTTCTTAGGTAAAATCCTGCGAAATGTGCCTGACTCTCGTCCAAATTGCAAGGGCTGGGCAGCTGTAACCCCCTGTTCTCTCATTCTTTATGGTGTACCGCCGGCATGGGGTCATTTTTTGCCTTCGTCCTTTCCCTGGCGTGCATCTTACCTTCTATGTCCAAGGAGAATCCTATAGACGGGCCCCGAGTAGCTGCTCAGATCCTGAGCCACATGCCGAGCGAGGATCGCTCACGGCTGGTGGAGGCTATTCGCGAGGCGAATCCGGCGATGGCCGCCCGCATTG
>JAFMJG010000193.1 GCA_017853605.1 bacterium | reverse complement strand
CAGCCCCGAAATGAGCCCTCCAGCTGCATGATTGTGCTGGACCACAAGCTCTTTCACCGCCTCAGTTGGCGCTCGTGCAGGGAGGACCGCGTGCCCTCCTGGGATGAGCTGCTGCAGCCCTCTGCCGAGCAGCGAGTAGACACTGCCCTGTACGAGCTCGGCGTGCCCCTCTCGGCCTCAGACGAGGAGATTCGGCGCGCGTACCACCAGCTCTTGCTGCAGCACCACCCCGACCTCTTCCAGGCAGCGCCGGCAGCCACCAGGGAGAGGTCCCGCAAGATGACTCTCAAGATCCGTAGCGCATACGACACGGCGATCGGGCGCCGCGACTCGCCTATGGGCGCACATTAGATCCGGCCCTTTCACGCCACGCAACGAAGCGCTTCGCCCCGTGCCAAAACAGCGGCTCCTTCCATGCGTAGGCGCAATCAGCCAACAGCTGTGCCCAAAAGATAGCCCAAAACTGGGAGGCTCCCGCCACTGCCAGGGAGCCCTGTGCTGCCCCCAGGATGGGCAGCACGATGAGATCCGAGGGGAGGTGTGCGAGGAGATCGCACCCGATCACCTTAAGCTTCCTCCGGAACGCGCGCGGGATGACAGCCCCGAGCCTGATGAAGTCACGGCGCTCACGCCACACCATTCCACCGTAGTACGCCGCCAGGTAGGTGGCGTACCCTACCAGGGGCGTCACGGCTGCGATGAGCGCAATCTCCTGCCCTGCGCCCTGCGCGACGCCTAAATTCAGGATCCGAGGGGCGGCAGCCTCCATGATAAAGCACGTGGCGAGGTTGCTTGCCATAGCCGCCATGCAAGAAACCACGGCAGCTCCCCAGTCCTCCCGGCATGACTGGCTCACGAAGCGGACGGCCCATGCGGCGATGGCTGCCACCGCCCTTCCGAGCCGGGCCAGGGGCCGCAAGCAGCGCGCCCGACGAAGGGCTGCCTGCTCCCGTGCCTTGCGCTGCAGGAATGGCTGAAAGTTCCCGAGAAGCCTGCGCTGTACGGCTGGCAGCCTCCAGTCCTCTCCTGTGATAGTGCCGCGGCACGACTCGGCCCCACATGCACACTCCATGCGGAATGCATCGAGATCGCCCGCAACGCACGTTGCGTAGTCGATCGTCACCTGCTCGCCCGCCTGAATCGCTCTTAGGGCGATGACGTGAATCGGCCCGCTAAATCCCGCATTGGGCTCACACGAATGGTTAAGCCGCTCCCCTATGCCGATGTCGAGCTCGTCTCGCGGGCCGAGGAAGAGGCCTTCCTCAACTTGATACGGGTACCCCTGCATCTCTGGCGAAAGTGACTCGAGCTCCTCTTGACCGAGGATCCGGCCACCGTAAACGACAAGAAGCGCCCCCCTCTCAATGCCTGAGGTCGCAAAAGCGCCACGCCCGCATCCCGGAGCTGCGCGCTCCTCTAGGAGGGGATGCACCCAATTCGATCCGTGGCCGCTGCTGGCGCCCACTTGGCCAACGGCACTGCCGGCGGCGAGGGTCGGGATGGCTAGAGGGTGCAAGGGTGAATTCATAATGGCAGCACAGGTCTGGAGGATGAAACCTACCCCGGTATCGGGAACACTTCATGTGCTGCCGCTTTATTTTCTGACTCCTGCGCAAGATCGCGAAAGGGGCTAGGCCGCCCGCCGCCGAATGACGTCCACGACCTTCTCGCGCAGCTCGCTGAACTCAAAGGGCTTCAGGAGGTAGTCATCCGCGCCCAAATCGAGCGCGTTGAGGATGACCGGCGCCTCAGTCACCGCACTGACGACGATAAACGGGATGTCAACCAGGTATGGGTAGTTGCGGAGCTGGCTAAGGAGATCGAGGCCAGACATGCGCTCCATCCGGTGGTCGCAGAGGATGAGGTGGGCGCGCTCCCTCTTGAGCTTTTCGAGGGCATCGACTCCGTCGCTCGCCTCGACCACCGTGCTAAAGCCGATATCCCGCAGCATATCGCCCAGCAGCGCGCGGATCTCTGGAACGTCATCAACAACCATGACGCGCGTCTCTTCCCTCTCCAGCTCTATCATGACACCTCCCTAGAAGCTCCCTTCCTTTCGTGTGTACCGGCCCACGCGGCTGACGTTGCGCCCCCTCGGGGCCAAGAGGTGCGCAAAAACGCGCAAGGCTGGTAGGAGGATGAAACGGGCTTACCCGAGCGGCCATGGCACCTGCATGTGCGCGACCGGACCGCCCAGCCGTAAGGATCCTGGGCGTAGGGCCTTCTTCACCATCCTAACTCTTTAGTCGGCTGGCACTCTGATTCCCTTGAGCTTGATCCCCTTTTTTAGCCGCGGTAGCGTCCTGCTATGGATGGTCCCTTCAGAAAGATGCTCCTCGCCAAGCTGCACGGAGCAGTGGTCACAGAAGCTAACCTGCAGTACGAGGGAAGCGTAACTATCCCGTCGGATCTCCTCGAAATTTCTGGGATATTCCCCAATGAGGCGGTCTCAGTCTGGAACCTCACTCGGGGCACCCGTTTCGAGACGTACGCCCTTGAGGGGCGCCGCGAGAGCCGTGAGTTCCACGTGAACGGCGCAGCAGCTCACCTAGCTGGGGTGGGTGACGCGATCATCATCGCTGCCTTTTGCTTCCTTCCCCCCGACCAAGCCAGGATACATAATCCGGTCGCGGTATTCTTGGAGCGTGACAATTCGGTAAAGGTCATTCGCCGCGAGAGGCCACAGACAGTTGCAGCCAACGCCGGCTAGCCGTGGGCCACAGGGCTCTCTCTCTGCCCAAAGGCCGGGCCCGCCGCCGATGCTCCACTAAGGGTAGACGGCAGCGGGCCCGGAATGAGGTTGCCCAAGAGCCCCCCGCCGGCCACATCCGCGTGGCCGGCAGGCGCCCGTTACTCATCCTCCTGGTACCAGTTCTGGCTCACGTACCCCTGCATCCGGTACTTGAAGTAGGGAGCCTTCTCGTAGGCCGCCGGCTGGAAGTAACGGGTAGCATCCCACAGGAGCCGCCGCTGCTTGCCATCTGGCGTTGAGGCGTGCACCGTCTGGAGGCTTAGGGTGTTGTCCCCATTCTCCTTCCACGTCTCTCGGACAAACGTGCCCGAGCTCCCTATGTAGCGCAGGTATGCTCCCCCGCCCAGGTCTCGAGTCCAGTTGGGACAGCCGTGCGTTTTGAACTCCTCCGCCGAGCTCTCGGTGAACCCCCTGCCCGCCAGCACGGCAGGGCTGTAGTCGATCCACTTTCCGCTAGCGTCGAACTCACCCTTGGCCATCACCAGGTCTCCGGTGCCCGGATTCCCATCAGCGCCTTTGGCCCGGATCTGCACAACTCGCCCCATCACCTGTCCCCCTTCGGATGCGAGGAAGACCTTGTAGGCTCCCTCGTTGCCCGGCTGCATCACAAACTCCTCCTTCGACTCGGGGTGCTTGTAGTAGTAGTGTCCGGTGTCCTTGATAGACTTGAAAAGGAAGCCTGGATAGTTGGGGTCCTCGTTCACAAACCCCCGGCTCTTCAGCGCGACTACACGGCTCTCTCTCTCCTCAATCCCCGGCTGCGGCGCAGCAGGCTTTACCTCTGGCACCGCTGGCTTCGGAGCCTCCGGCACCATCGGCTTCACCTCTACCTTAGGCTTCGAGGCATCAGGCTTGACCTCAGGAACCGCTGGCTTCGGAGCCTCCGGCACTATCGGCTTCACCTCTACCTTAGGCTTCGAGGCATCAGGCTTGACCTCAGGAACCGCTGGCTTCGGAGCCTCCGGCACTATCGGCTTCACCT
>JAFMJG010000066.1 GCA_017853605.1 bacterium | reverse complement strand
GCGCATTGTGTTCTCAGTGATGACTCGGGGCTCCATGAACTGCAGCAGGTAGTCGGGGCCGCCAGCCTTGGATCCGATCCCAGAGAAGGCGAACCCGCCGAAGGGCTGCCTGGCCACCAGGGCCCCGGTTATGCCTCGGTTGATGTACAGGTTCCCAACGCGGAAATCCTCCCGGGCGCGCTCGATGTGGCCTGGGTGACGCGAGAAGACTCCCCCGGTGAGCGCGTAGTCTGAATCAGCCGCCAGGGCGAGGGCGTGCTCGAAGCTCTCCGCGCGGGCGCAGGCGAGCACCGGCCCAAAGATCTCGTCTCTCCATACTGGGTGCGAAGCTGGAACGTCCCGGAAGATGGTCGGGGCAACGAACAGGCCGCTGCGCGAGACCTCGTCGGGCACGCGAGTTTGCGACAGCAGGGGAAGGCTCGCCATGGCGGACTCGATCGTTGCCGCAATTCGATCCCGGCTCTCCTCGTCGATTACGGGCCCGAGAAAACTCGAAGGATCCTCGGCCCTGCTGACAATAATGTCTTGGGCCGCCGCCGCCAGGCGGGCCAAGAAGGGCTCGTACGCATCCCCGACCACAATGAGCCGGGAGCACGCTGAGCACTTCTGTCCGGCGAAGCCGAAGGCTGAGTGCAGGGTGCCACGAATGGCATCGTCGAAGTCGGCATCATCATCCACGATGATAGCGTTCTTTCCCCCGAGCTCTGCAATGACACGCTTGATGCACCGCTGCCGCTCCGATACCTCGGCGGCTGACCGCACGATCTCGAGCCCGACGGGCCGCGAGCCCGTGAATGCGATTAGGGCGGTATCGGGGTGGCTTACCAGCGCCCTTCCAACGGTCTCCCCCCGTCCCGGCACGAACGCAAAGGCATCCCCTGGGACGCCGCACTCGAGCAGGATCTTCGCGAATTCGTGGGCCACCAGCCCGGTCTGCTCGGAGGGCTTAAGGATGACGGAATTCCCCGCAACGAGCGCGGCAACAGTCATGCCGGCCGCGATTGCCAGAGGAAAGTTCCAGGGCGAGATCACGACAGCAACCCCGCGAGGCTGGTAGAGGAGCACGTTGTCCTCGCCCATCACCTCCATGGTTCTCCTCGGAGAGCCGAGCCTCACCATCTCTTGGGCGTAGTAGGCGCAGAAGTCGATCGCCTCTGCAACATCCGCATCCGCCTCCTTCCACGGCTTCCCCGCCTCTCGGATGATGAGGGCTGAGAGGTAAGCCGACCTGCTCTTCATGGCAGCGGCAGCGGCGCTGACGATCGCTGCCCGCTCCGAGCTGGGCCGCGCTCGCCACGCGGGAAAGCCTTGCTGGCACGCGGCAACTGCCTCAGCTGCCTGCTCCGGCGACGCGAACTCGGTCGTGCCGATCGTAACGGAGGTGTTACTCGGATCCCGCCGAGAGAAGGTCTCATGGCCCTGGCAGCGCCTGCCACCAATAAGGGGCGCCGCATGGAGAGCCTTGCCGCGGATCGCAGCCTCGACCTCGCTCAGGCCGATCTCAATTGCCAGCCGGCTGCTCTCCTCACTGAAGTCCCGCAGCGGCTCGTTCCTGAAGTTGCTGATAGTCTCCATCTCTGGTCTCCGTTTTTAGTAGTCTAGCTGAACGAGGACGCTCTCGCCCTGCTGTTCAGGCAGGGCATGCGGAGCTGCTGCCTGCTCGGCGAGCTCCACGGCGGCAGGAAAGCGGGGCTCCCGGAGGAGCGTTGACACCTCCTCAGCGTCAAAAAAGGTGTGCCGCAAAAAGGACTCGTTTGAGGTGTTCTCGAGCAGCCGCCGCACCAGGTAGCCCATCCCGGGGAGGAGGTCCCCGAGAGGCACGTACATGCGCGTCAGGAAGCCCCGCCGCTCAAACGCCTCGGCGATCGGCTCAGCCATGCCGTACAGCACCTGAACCTCAAAATCTTTCGGGGTTAGCCCCTTGCTCTCTGCGTAGCAGCAGGCGTGAGAGAGGGACCGGATGTTGTGCGATCCGAAGGCGGGGAGGCAGAGATCAGTGTTGTCTAGGAGCAGCCGGGAGAGGCGCTCGAAGCAGGCATCGGAGCTCTCCTTTTCGCTCCACAGGGGGAAGTCCCAGTCGTTCTGGCTGCTGATCACCCGCTCGAAGTCCCAGTAGGCGCCCTTGACGAGGCGCACAGCAATGGGCGCCCCCCGGCGGCGCGCGAATTCGAGCATGTCATTGACGCGATCCTCTGCTCCGCGCGAGTAGGCCTGAATCACCGTGCCGGGGTACGGCATGTCGATAAACTCCTGGGAAGAGAACACTCGCTTGAATGTCTCGTAGATGATCGGGTTGTTGCCCGAGTCCTCGGCATCAACGTACACGAGCGCACCGTAACGTTTTGCCCGCCGGGCGATCTCGGCCAGCCGCTCTGAGAGCACGTCAACGCTCCGCCTGAAGTTGAGCGATCCGGTCTGCGAGTAGAGGGCAGAGAGCTTGACTGACACGCACACCGGGCTGCTCTCTCCTGGATGTCCGGGTATGAGGGGAGCTCCCTCTCTCCATTGAGGGACAGCCTGCCCAAGGGTGTCGATCGCGTCGAGGTAACGGGACTGGTACTCAAGGGCCTCGCGCTCGCACACGCAGAACTCGCCCAAGAGGTCTACGGTAAAGCAGTACCCGTTGCGCCGCAGGCGCCGCAGCACCTTGAGCGCATCAGAGGGTGTCCTGCCCGCGATGAACAGGCTCGCCATCTGCTTGACCCCCTGCGTTACGCATAAGGAGGCAATCAGGCGGCCGATGGCGCTGTCGGAGAGGCTGACGACCCAGGCCAGGGCCGGATGCACCCGACCCGCCGCGCCCATCAAGTACTGCCGCACGTGCTCCCCGATCGCCTCCGGGGTCTTGAGGGTCGGGAGGACGTCAACAAGCCGAAAGAGGTTCACCTTGAAGTCTGGCTGGGACATCGACCACTGCATGAGCCGTGCGTTCCAGTACCGCATGTCGAATGGCGACTGCTCAACCCCATCGAGGTCCTCAAACACGCCGCGACCAAACTGGATGATTCGGTCGTTAAGCGCGGCATCTATCCCTGGTCCCATGTGGATTCTCTTCCGTCCTACGAACTGCCCTTTCGCGGGGCTTGCCTTTAAGGCCTTCAAAATACCCCCTAACCATTCTCCAGGAAAGGGATTTTCGGCGTGCTGTCAGACGCAAGGATGAGCGGCGCAACTGTGGCGGCCCGGCATCGAACACAGGTCTGGTGCCCGTCATGTTTCGCAAGCCCTAGGAGGCGGCGTTATGAAGATAGACCAAGCTGTGCTAGCGCCTTCAGTGCCCTCGGGAGCGGGGGCGTTGGCTGCGGCCGCCCCGCCGTCCGGGCGGGAGTGGAGCTCGCTTGTGGAGCGAACCGAGACGCTCCTTAAAGGGGGGAGTGAGCGGCAGGGAGCTGTAGCTGCCCAGGCAGGGCAGCTTAGCGAGATGATCAGGCTTCAGATCGACGTTTGCCGCTACCAGGCGAGGGTTGAGCTCGCGTCCAAGGTGGCGGAGAGCGGGGTTGCAACCGTCCGCAAATTTCAGCAGGGCCAGTAGGGGGATGATGCTTCAGCGCGCACTGCTTCGGGCGGCGACCGACAAGGCAGACGGGGAGCACCGGAGGGAGCTGCACATGCTCGCCGCGGCGCGCAGGGCGGAGTCATCAGCGCACGACCAGCTCGCGCTGAGGGAAGCTGCATTTTGGCGCGAGGTTGCCGCTAACGCGGGCACGCCGGACCGGCTCCTCAGGGCGCACGACCGGATGCGAGAGGCCCACCGGATCCATCGTGGCGCCGAGGCGGGCCTGCGGGCATCCGGAGAGCGCTGCGCGCATGCTCAGGCCGTGCACGACGCGTGCCAGAGCTTGCAGCGGGCGGCAGCGCGCCGCGAAGCGGCACTCAGCGAGAGCCACGCGCATGAGAGCCTGTCGGAGCTGTGGATAGCAGCCCGAGTTGCGCGTCGCGGACAGGATGAATTGGTCGCGCCAGCGGCGGAACGGGCTGGAGCCCCGCCAGGCTGTTTTGCCCCCCCGGTGGAGGCGCGGCTCGGCAGCAGCGGTGCGCCTGCCTCCCTCACGGAACCTAGCGCCTTGCACCCGGAGGGTGGCGGCTGCGTGGTGGATTCGGCGCAGCTGCACACATCGCCAAGTGAGGCCCGCCTTGAGTGCGAGTGTGTGGTTGGCGTTGCGCAGCGTCCGGTTGGTATCTCGGTTGTCGCGACGCTCGGCAGGGGGATGCAGGTACTCGTGCGAGTGCCGGACTCTCTGCCTGCGTCACAGCTCAACAGGGAGCGCAGCAACATCGCCGAGCGGCTCGCTGCCCTCGGGCTGGAGGTAGCGAAGGTCTCGGTCGAGCGGCGTGTTGGGCAGCCACTAGGCCTTCTGGCGTGGCATGCTGGCAGGAGGCGCCAACGCGGAATGGAGGAAGATGAAGAGCGTATCGCCTGAGACCCTCCTCGTTCTTTCAGTGGCGATCGCCCTGGTGCCGCTCCTCATCTCGGTGGGAACCTGTTACCTAAAGTTCTCTATCGTCCTTGGGATCCTGCGCAGCGGCTTCGGCACCCAGCAGGCCCCGAGCGCCTCGCTGATTATGGCGCTCTCATTGGTGATGTCGCTCGTTGTCATGGAGCCGGTTGTCACTGAGACCGCTTCGCACCTCTCTCGGGTGCAGGCCGGCACTCTGGCAGGGCGCCCGATCTCCGCGCTCCTTGACGAGCTGCAGGCGAGCTTTGCGCCCTGGCGGGCTTTCCTTGAGCAGCACTGTGGGGAGCGTGAGCGGGCCGCGTTTCGGGGTCTTGCCCGTCGCCAAGGGGCCACTGTGGAGGGGGCTCCTGCTCCCGACTCCCTGGCGACCGTGCTCGCTGCCTTCGTTGTTACCGAGGTAAAGGGGGGCTTTCTCACAGCGTTCCTGCTGCTCCTGCCGTTTTTCGTCATCGACATGGTGGTAGCAAACCTATTGGTCGGGCTTGGGCTTACGATGGTAAGCCCAGTTGTCGTCTCGCTGCCGCTGAAGCTTCTCCTCTTCATCTCGTCGGATGGCTGGCTCCTTCTGGCGCAGAGCCTGATCCGGAGCTATCGCTAGGGGGCGCGCATGGATCACCTCATCGAGCGTGCAGCTACCATCGTGGTTCTGCTTTCAGCGATCCCCCTGGCGGCAGTTGCCCTTGGGGGCGGTCTTGTGGCGCTTCTCCAGACGATCACCCAGGTGCAGGAGCAGAGCATCGTGCACCTGACAAAGCTCGGCATAGCTGGCGCGCTTGTGCTCTGGGGCGGCGAGGTGGCGCTCGAGGAGGTGCAGCGGCTCTTCCTGTCGGCGATCGCCTTGGCGGGGCAGGGCATAGGGAGGGGGCCGTGACAGGGGATGGCGGGCTGCTCCTGGCGGCGGTCATGGCGCGTGCGTTTGGCGTCATGCTTAGCCTGCCCTTCGGTGACTCGCTGCAGCCACTTCCCCGGGTTTTCTTTGCGGGGGTGTTGGCATGCGTTATGCTGGACGGCTTCCCTCAGGCTCCCAGCATCTCGCCGCTTACATGCATCACTGAATTCGTCGTTGGCTTCCTTGTGGGCCTTCCCCTCCGGCTTGTTGGTGATGTGGCGGACCTATGCGGGGAGCTGCTGGACACCGCCCGGGGCCAAACAGTCAGCGCCGTCATCGATCCGCTCAACGGGCAGGCGCCGTCGGACTTTGCGGCGGTGCTCCGGGCAGCGGCGGTTGCGCTCGCGCTGCAGCTCGGGGCATTGGAGGTGATTGCGTGCGGCCTGTCGGAGAGCTACACGGCAGTCCCCCTCGGGGAGCCGTGGCTCGGTGCGGGTTGTGCGTCCGGAATCTTTCGGTGGGCGCTCGGTGCCGTGCGGGCGAGCATTGGGTTGTGCTGGCCATGCTTCGCCCTCTTCTTTGCCATCGACATGGTAGCGGCAGTCGCGGCGAAGATGCTCAAGGGGGTGCAGTTCTCCGGCGTGGCTTCACTCTCTAAGTTTGCGATGGCTGCTCTTCTCATCGCGGTTTTTGTGTCGAGCCTGGAGAGGATCGACAGGAATGCGTTCAGGCGCTGGCTTGCGGCAGGGCTTCCGCGCCGAGTTGCGCAGCAGGAGCCCTTGAAACCCGCATTCAAGCTTGAGGCTCGCTAGGTGTCGCAGAAGCAATTCCCCCCCTCTGCCCGGCGCCTAGAGAAGCTGCGGCGGCAGGGGAAAGTCATCAAGAGTCCGTGGGTTAGCGTATGTGTTGGTTTCTGGTCTTTGCTGTTTTCTCTTCCGCTAACTCTTTCTTGGGTGAGGGATCGAACCTTGATACAGTGGCTGAGCTGGGAGGTTTGGGCGCCGGGCGCGGCCTTTCGGGCCGCACTCGTAACGGGCTGGCGGGCAGTGGCCACGATGCTCGCTACTGTGGCTCTTGGGGCTCTTGCCGCTGAGGTGGCGCAGGGCAGGGGGTTATTCCTCCCCTCGCTTCTCCTGCAGGGTTTTCATCGATATCGGCCCGCTGCCTTTGTCTCGCGGATCAAGCATGGCTTGCTGGACGCGGCAGCCGGGTTGGCCCGATGTGCCGTTCTGTTTCTTGTTGTGGCGCCCATGTTTATGGGGTTCGCCGCGCAATCAGGTTCGGTGATGGCCCTGCAGGGCGGGCAGGCGGAGCGAGTTCTGGCAGGCTTTGTGGCCTCGGTAGCGGTTCGAGCGGGTGTCGTGCTCGCATGCGTTGCGGCGTTTGGGTACGGCGTGGCGCGCTGGCGATACCTTCGGCAAAACCGGATGTCGCTGCACGAGCTGCGTGAGGAGCATCGCGAAGCGGAGGGTGATCCGCACTTGAAGTCAGCCCGGAAGCACGAGCATATGGCGCTTGTGATGTCTGAGCTGGAGCGCAGGGTGCGGCGCTCAAAGGTAGTTGTGGTGCGCCCAGCGCGCCCCCCTTCGCGCGCAGTCCGGTGACGGGCTCAAAGTTGTAGTTTGACCTTTGGGGCGGTCGGTAACAGGGGATCATGGGGCAAGAAGCGAGCGAGGGGGCAAATCGGAAGCTCAGGTTCGAGAGCGGGCCGGAAGCTACGCTTGCGGGGGTCGCGAGCCACCTCGCGGAGTCGATAGCCCACGAGACGGGGTGTGACTACGTGTCGGTCACCCTGCATCACCAGCGCGAGGCGTTCACGGCGCTGTACCCGGCTGGCGTGCCAGAGGCGGGCCCTGCGGATGGCCCGATCTTCTCTCTGGGGGAGGGCGCAGCCACGTTTGCTGGCCGCACGTGGACCCTGCCGCTCATCATCAACGACCTGCAGCGCGCCAGGGTTCCGGGGGATCTCGCCCTCGAGCTGGCGGTTCGGAAGGTGCGTTCGGGCGGGATATTTCCGGTCATTCGGCACGGTGCCTTGGTGGGAGTTGTCGAGTGCTTCTTCACGCGCTCGTACCACCGCTGGCGACAGGAGGAGCTCGACGCGTTCGCCGAGATCGGGGCCTCCCTGGCGGTTTTGGGGTCAGCGCCGCCCACAGGCGAACGGGGGATGAGCGTGTCGAGTGACGACATGCGGAGCCAGTACCGCCGGATGGCGCGCTACGGCAACATCATCATCATCATGACCGACGCCGACTTCGGCATCTCAGACGTTTTCGGCAACACTGAGAGGATCGTCGGCTTGCCCGCGTCCCGCATGCTCGGCAGCTCGGCAATTTGGGACTCAATCCTCGACCCGCGCGACAGGGACCTGCTGCGGCGGCGCATCAAGCGGCTGCGCCTCGAGCGGGATGAGCTGCGCGAGGAGGTGCGGGTCGTGCACCAGCAAACGGGCGAGGTGCGATGGATGATGCTGCGCGCCGTGCCGCACTTCTCTGCCCAGGGACACTTTCTCGGCTGGGAGGGGTTCGGAATCGACATTACGGATCGGCGACAGGCTCAAGAGGCGCTGCTTGGCCAGAACCGCAGGCTTGAGGCGCTCTTTGAGGTTTCCCGTGCGCTGCAGGGGCAGGTGGAGCCGTCAGTGCTTGTGCTTAAGGGGCTTAAGGCGTTGCTTCGGGCAACCTCATCCCACTGCGGATACGCGGTGCTGCTGCGGCCCGACGGAGATGGGTTGGAGGTGGCCGCGGCGCAGGGGCTTTCGGAGGAGTACCTCGGGCGCATGGAGCCGGTCCTCAAGGGGCCGAGCCTCCTCTGGCACGTGGTGGAGCAGGCACAGGGTGTCATGATTGACGACCTGCAGGCTGACCCGCGCGCGTCCCTGCCGCTGGCCCAGCTCGAGAGCATTCATGCCGCCGTCATCGTGCCGCTGATCGTTGAGTCGCAGGCTATCGGGGCGCTCGCGCTTTTCAAGCGTGAGGCCCGGTCCTACGCAGACACGGACTATGACTTGGCGCAAGCGGCGGCAGCCCAGGTTTCCCTCGCTGTCCGGCAGGCAGACATGTTTGAGAGCGAGCGCCGGCACACAGAGTCGCTCAGCGCGCTCTACCGGCTGAGCCACGAGCTAGGCAAGTACAGGAGCGTTCGGGAGATCGCCGAAAACGCATTCCCGATCCTGGAGCAGGAGTTCGCCTTGAGGCGCGGATGGCTGGGCATCATGAACGACCAGGGGACGCATATCGTTGGCCAGGCAGGCTTCGGGCCGGGCGTCAAGAAGCGTCTCCAGCAGGTTCAGGTAGAGCTCTCCCTGCGGCACGACTTCCTCGATGACGCCATTCGCACGCAGCGCCCGGTGATGATCAAGGGCGGGCAGCAGGTTGAGTGCTCAGGCCTCAACGGAATCATAGAGCAGCTCGGCTGCGAGCTGATCGTTGTGATACCCCTCGTCTCGCTGGGGCAGGTGGTGGGCGTTGTGGTGGTTGAGCCCCGCGCTCCCGCAGCGTTTGTGCGCGAGGGGAGGCTCCAGCTGCTTGTCAGCATGGCCAACGAGATGGCCACTGTCTTCATGGCGCGCCGCTTCGAGCACAAGATGTCAGAGTCCTTCAAGATGAGAATGGCTGGGCTCCTTGCCGCCGGAGTGGCCCACAACTTCAACAACCTGCTGCAGGCGATCCTCGGGCAGGTCTCGCTCATCGAGCTCCAAAGCCCTGCCGGGTCGAAGGTCTTGGACTCAACAGGGCTGATCACCGATGCCGCGAAGCGCGGGGCGAGCCTTGTGTCGCAGCTCCTTAGCTTTTCGACCCAGTCCGTGCCGTCCAAGCAGAACATCTCGCTCAACGGCCTCATCTCGAGCTCCGCCCAGCTGTACGAGTCTCTGCTGGGGCGGCGCTGCCGGCTCTCGCTCAGGCTCGGCAGCGACTGCCCGGACGTGGTCGGTGACCCATCCCAGATACAGCAGGTCATCACTGCCCTCTTGGCGAACGCCAAGGATGCGATGGTTCAGGAGGGGCTCGGAAGCGTTATGCTGTCGACAACCAAGGTTCGGCTGCGCTCAGGCGAGATAGACCCGGACCTGGCTCCCGGGGTGTACATCCGCCTCGACGTCAAAGATACGGGCGTCGGAATGACGAGCGAGCAGCAATCGCGCTGCTTTGAGCCCTTCTACACAACAAAAAATGTTGACCGGGGCACGGGAGTTGGGCTCAACGGCAGCGGGCTGGGGCTCTCGTCGGCGTACTCGATTATCAAGCAGCATGATGGACTCATTACGGTTCACAGTGTGCCGGGAGAGGGCACGACCTTTAGCCTGTACATGCCGGTTCTCAGCGTAAAGCCGGGAAGTGGGGCCGAGCCAGAGGGGGCGCAAAACAGGCTCCAGCCGGCCGCGGGGGTTATCCTGCTCGGAATGGAGACTGGGACGCAGCCGTACTTTAGCTCGGTTTTTGAGTCCCTGGGGTACCGCTCGCGTTCAGCATTCGATGGGGTACAGGCGATGGAGATCCTGCGGCGGGAGCCGGCAGGTTGGGGATTTATAGCCCTTGACCTCGATGCGGTGGGCGAAGCCGCGGCTGATCTCTGCTCGCAACTCCTGCAGCGCTTCCCCGAACTGTGCTTGGTGGGGATTGGGGCCGTGGCGCGGGAGTGGCTGGATAGGCTTCCGCATTCCGACCGCCTGGAGGTTGTCGACAAGCCGGTTGGCGTGTGGGCGATTGAGTCCGCCATGCAGCGGTTGCGGGTGCGCCCGAGCGAATCCCAGCGGGGGCCATTCGTGGTGCCCAGGCCTACCCGGGAGGGGGGCGCCGGACGGCGAAGGAACAGGAAGCAGCCTGCAGGCGCAGGAACAGAGGAGGGCTAGTGCCCGCACGTTACCTAGAGGCGGTGGCTTTGGGGTTCCCTGCTGGCGAGGGGCTGCCGCCGGCCCTCACGGCGAAGGGTGAGCTGTGGGTCGCTGAAAGGATCGTTGAAGTAGCGCGCCGATACGGCATCCCTGTTGTAGAGCGCCCGGAGCTCTGCCAAGCGCTCGGTGACCTGCCCCTGGACCACCAGCTGCCCCGGGAGCTCTTCGAGGCGGCAGCGGCCGTGCTCGTGGAGGCTGGGGCGCTTGGTGAGGGCGATGGCGCGCCGGTGGCGGGTGCCAAGGCAGGGTGAGCCGTAGTAGCGTGCGGCCATGAGAGCCCTCATAATCGCTGATAGCCCTGACTTCGAGCCGGAGACCGTCGAGCGGCTGGCGGCCGAAAGCGCACTGTGTGTCGTGCTGGATGGCGCGGCATCCAAGGTGCCTTCCGGGATTCGCCCCATGGCGATCCTCGGTGATTTTGACTCCGTAGACCGCTGGCATGCGCTGCAGCGCTTCCCGGGCGCCGAGATCGTGCATCTTCACGACCAGAGCCGTAGCGACCTTGAGAAGGGGGTAGCCTTTACCCTCTCGCGCGGCGCCACTGAGATCGTGCTGTGCTGCGCGCTGGGGGGGCGCATCGACCATTCATTTGCAAACCTGGCGGTGATTGCACGCTACCACGGCGAGGTTCCTATCTGGGCGCTTCAGGGGGGCATGGAGTGCCGCGCAGCGTCAAGCGCCCGGCCGCTGCGGGTCCCCGTCGCGACGGGCCGCCTCGTGTCGGTTATCCCGTTTGGCGGGCCAGTGCAGGTTTCTCTGAGCGGCGTGCGCTACGCAATGGCCCGAGAGACGCTCTGCGCGGGCTCGCATGGGGTAAGCAATCAGGCTACCGGGGGGGAGATCGTGGTTGAGCCCCTCGATGGTGTTGTGCTGGTGTTTATTCAGCGGGAGGGGTGATCGGGGTAGTGAGGGCTGCACCGGCCCAGAACGCGGCAACACCGGCAGCTACGCTGCCGAGCGCGTAGATGGCGGCGGTGCCCAGATCGCCGCGCCTGAGGAGCCCTGAAGTTTCAAGGCTGAAGGTCGAGAACGTGGTGAACCCCCCGAGGAGCCCCGTCAGCATCAGCAGCCGCCACGACTCGTCCAGGGAAACAAGGCGCTCGCTTAGGCCGAAAACGACGCCGGCCAGCGCGCATCCGCTCACGTTCACGGTGAAGGTCGCGAGCGGAAAGCTCATGGTGCCCGCGAGAGAGGCAACAGCTCCAGAGAGGAGGTGACGGAGGATTGCGCCAAGGGCGCCCCCGCCGGCCACGAGAAGTAGCGGCTTCATGCTAATAGCTCCGGTGTTGCGCCACGTCGGCGCTCGCTCCGGCCGCAGCCGTTTAGGCGACGGGGTGTCGCCGTACGGGAAGCGCCCTGGAGGCTACGACGATCTTACCCCACACGGGCCGCCGTGAAGAGGGGGAAAACGAGATCTTGGGCGAAGGGAAGGGGCTAGCTGTTTCCGGCGCGCGCTGCGGCGGGTGGCACCGAGCCCTTGAGCGACGCCTGCTTGCGCGCCTGCTCAAGGGGCACGCAGTAGCGCTGGCGCGAGGCAACAACGCAGTCGTCGGTGTAGTTCTCGGTCGCTGGCGGGTACTCAAGGTCGATCGTGCGGGCAGAGAATGAGTCTTGCACCTGCCCATCGATGCTCATCTTTGCGTAGAACTCGCGCAGCGGAAGGTTGATGAGGTCGTCAGGGCCAAAGTGCGGCTTGAGCTCGGACGCCACCACCGACGCATCGTCAGCGCCCACGCGGAATGCGATGAAGTTCGATATGTTGCCGAAGATGGTCTTGCGGACGGTGTCGGGGAGCTGGCCCAGAAACTGGTTGGCAAAGGTGAGGCAGAGGTTGTACTTGCGGGACTCGCTCATGATCTCGGTGAATGACTCTGTGGCGAAATTCTGGAACTCATCCACGTAGAAGAAGAAGTCCTCGCGAGCCTCAGCAGGAATGTCAGCCCGAGACATGGCGGCTTCATAGATCTTCCAGATGAGCAGCGACCCGAGCAGGTTGGCATTCTCAGAGCCGAGCCCGCCCTTGGAGATCTTGAGCAGCACGATCTTCCGGCTGTCCATGAAGTCCCGGAAGTTGAAGAGGTTCGCCGACTGCCCCAGCACGTTCCTCATGGTTTCTGTCGCCAGGAGCTCATCGATTCGGTTGAGGAGGCGCGAGATCGGCCCCTCCTCGAAGTCTTGCCGCCGGGCGGCGAACTCGCGAAGCCAGAAGCGCTTCACCGACTCGTCCGTGGCCCGGCGCACGATGTCGGCGCGAAATATTTCGTCCGAGAGCATTCGTCGCAGGGAGAGGATATTCGAGCCGGGAGCGCTCAGCAGGCCCAGCATGGCGTAACGCAGCACGTGGTCCATCCGCTCTGACCAGTCGGCGCCGAACGACCTCTTGAAGGCATCGAGAAAGCTCAGGGCAACGCGCAGGCGAAGCTCGGGGCGGACCGGATCCATAGGGTTGAAGCTCGGCGCAAAGCGCGGGTCAGCGGGATCGAAGAGCACCACGTCGTTGATCCGCTCCTTGGGAATTAGCCGCAGGATATCGTCGATAAGGTCTCCATGAGGATCGAGGACTGCACAACCGAAGCCGCGCTCAATGTCGCTCTTTACGAGGAGCTGAAGCAGGCCAGACTTGCCGCTGCCGGACTTCCCGATCACGTACATGTGGCGCCGGCGGTCTGCCCGCTTGATGCCGAAGACATCTTCCCGATCCCGGTAGTTCGTGTGGCCGAACGGGGAGATGTCAGGGCTCGCCACGTCGCGGGGGAGCGTGATCGGGGCGATGGCATGCTTGGAGAGCACCTGCGCCGTGTTGGGGACGGCTGTCAGGAGCGGTGGATGCCAGAATGTGGAGACCTCCTCGCTCACCGCGCGGAAGGGGCGCAGGAGGGGGCGGGCCTGAATCTTCTTGATCCAGGCCCGGCTTGTGTCTATCGGACGCAGGATGAGCTTGTTTTCCTCAACCGTGTTGTAGTGCTTGGCAGCGTTGGCGATCGCCTGCACGTTGTTGATGAGGCGCTGCTGAATCGTTGCGCGCGGGGTGGTGCTGTTTGCGGGCGGCTCATGGAGCGACGATATCCGGTAGTTGATCCAGAACATCCGGCGAGCTGACTTCTCGAGGATCTTCTTGGGAAGGTCGCTTGACATGTCACTCTTGAAGTAGCGCCGAAGCCTGAAGAGGCGCTGGAGCCTGTCCTTCTGCGAGATGTTCCAAAGCCCGAGGTGGTGCCACAGGTTTACCTGGATAGGCTTTACGATCACCTGCACAAGCGCGCGGTCACCCTCTGGGATCTGCGAAAGGGCCGTGACCACCGGGGCCAGCGAATCGACCTTGAAATTTGTGTAGGTATTGAGCGGATAGGTATCTGGGCGCCAAAGCCTGAAGTCCGAGCCCGCCACGAGGGTAGTGGGAGAGACGTTAAAGGCGTAGTCCTCGACGTCGTGGATCTCTACGTCGGACATCCAGGAGTAGATGCCGGTGATGAGAAAGTCCACGATCTCCGGGTGTCCCGCCATGGTCACGTACACCATGTTGCTGTGCGCATACAGCTCGAGCGAGAAGGGCTCCCAGAGGCACTCTGCGAGCTCCTCAAGCTGGAACCGGAAGGTCCCTTCCTGCCGCACGTCGAACTCGCTCGTGATGTAGGCATCAACGTCGCTCACTCCCCGCCGGGGGATATGGAGGCAAACAACGCGGATTGGGGTTTTGCGTGGGGCCATCGTTTGGACACCTATAGACCTGCACATACTACCTTCTACCGAGTAGCTACTGAAGAGTAGGGGTTGCGGCTGGAGGCAGTCGAGGAAGACCCAAAAAGCGAGCCTGGTTTCAATAGGTTAGGGCGCTTAGGCCGGCCTCGGGCATTTGTGCGCCGGATTGTTTAGGGGAGCGCCACTTCTGCCGTCTCCCTCCTTTGAGGGGAAAGGATCCCCTCCGTGGCGTCCTTGGCGCCGCGAAGTAGTAGCAAACAGGGAAGTGGTATGAGTCTCTGGTCACACGAAAACCCCCACGAAGTTGAGGCAAATGAGGCGGAGCTTGAGGTGCCGGTCCAAGGAGCGTACAGCTCCAGGTGGTTTGGCATCGACTCTGCGCTGCGGTCATCCATCCGCCGCCTGGATGGCCGAATGTACGAGGCAATTATGCGGGCGGACCTCCGGGTTCTCGCCCTTTCCGGGTGGTTCCCGGAGCGCGGGTACAAAAAGATCGGCGCATTCAGGGATGCCGTTGAGGTCATGAAAGACATGGATCGTCTCTCCCGGTAGCTTCCTGGCGGCGAGATGGCACCACGGAGGGGGCCGTTTCGCGGCATCGTCACTGCTCTTGGGAACATCCTAAGGAAGGGAAGCGGTTAGGCGTCCACGCACGGCCCAGGGAGGAGGTTACGTGTACAAACACCGGTTAGTGCCGCGTCTCGTCTGCGCGGCGCTCCTATCCGGCCTCTTTGGCCCCGTTGCGCAGCTCGAAGAGGCCTATGCCGACGGGCCGGCGCACTCGCTCTACTTTCCCCCTCCGGCTGTCGAGACCCAGCCCCCAACCCGGCTCTCCTGGGACACAACAGCATCGGTTTTTTCGAGCTACATCTTCCGCGGGCTCGACCTGTACGACGGACTCTCTTTCCAGCCCTCCGTGCAGCCGCACGTGGACCTCGGAAGCAGTGGCATGCTGAACGCCATCATGTGGCTTCAGGCTCCGCTATCGCACCCCTCAGGCAGTGAGCGGTTCTTCGAGATGGACACGGGGCTCTCGTACGACTACTCGCTGTCACGGGCAACCTTCTCTATCGGCAACTACTGGTACACCTTTCCCGGCGGCGCCGGACCGCTGCCATCCCGCACAGAGGCCTGGGCAGCTGTGGCCCTCGACACCATGCTGGCGCCAACCTTCACTGTTTTTTATGAGTACCAGCGCTACAACATGCAGTACTACGACATCAACCTAAGCCACACGTTCGAGAAGAGCGGAGAGGGCGCCTTCAACTTCACGCTCTTCATGGATCTGGGCTTCGCGAGCAATGCTGAGGCGGTATACGGCAGCGGGGGGCTGGTGCAGATGACATCCGGGGTTTCTACTGCCATCGATGTGCATGGCGCCACGGTCAGCCCGGTGTTCTCGTACACCGCTTCAGAAGACAGCGCGACCGTCAATAAGGCCTGGGGAGGGGTTACGGCCACCTACTCGTTCTAGCATCCCACGCCGGCTGCCAGCGCTACTCCTGCTCAAGTGACGCGACGTAGCGGACGCGCACCGCCGCGTTTTGCACCCCGCCAGAGAAGCCGCGCGGCCGCGTTGTGCGCACGAACTGGGCCGACTCATCCCTCTTGCCCTCTTTGGGGCTCGTCGGCTCCTGAGGGGGGTGTCCGGGGTGTTTTTTGCCTTCGCAATCGAGCCCCCCGCGCGGCTCAGCCTGCTGCTGTCGAGGCTCCTGGGCAACTGCGCACTCATCGAGGGCGGCAGCGTAGAGAGGAACAGCCGCCAGCAGGGTGGTGGCAGCGCACGAGAGGGGGAGTTTCATGGGGGCCTCACAATAGGGGGGCTAGACGGGAGAATCTTAGCAGCTTGGCTAGCAGAGTGAAGCGCTTTGCCATCCCTACGGAACCGCGAGCATGGCATCGAGTGATCTCTTGGCCTTAACCCGCACCTCCTCCGGAACGTCGATCACCTGCTCGTTGTTGATGAGGGCGTTTAGGGTGTCTTCAAGGGTGATCTCGTTCATGTGGGGGCAGCGGACGCTACAGAGCCGAAGGACGTCTTTACCAGGATTCTCGGCGATGATGTTGTCCGCCATGCTGCACTCCGTCAGGATCAGGAAGTGTGGCGCGGCCGACTGCCGCACGAAATCCGCCATGCGCGAAGTGCTGGCAGAGAAATCCGAGGCAGCCACCACTTCAGGGCTGCATTCCGGATGGGTAAGCACAGACACCTCAGGAAACTGCTTGCGGACGTTGGTGATGTCTTCGACGGTGAACTGCTCATGCACCTCGCAGACCCCCCTCCAGCCGATCATGACCGGACCCGCAGGGAGGGGCTCTCCTGGAGCCGGGAAGAGTATCTGCCTCCCTGTTTCTCGCGCCACATTGGCCGCCAGGTACTTGTCTGGAAGGAAGATCACCGCCTCTGAGGCCAGGGAACGGACGATCCGGGCGGCGTTGCCCGAGGTGCAGA
>JAFMJG010000192.1 GCA_017853605.1 bacterium | reverse complement strand
CCGCGCAGACCGCCAAGCAGGTCATCATGCAGAAGGTGCGCGATGCCGAGCGCGGAGTCATTTACGAAGAGTACAAGGACTCCAAGGGGGAGCTAATCAACGGAATCGTTCTGCGCTTGGAGCGGGGCAACATCATCGTAAACCTTGGCCGCACCGAGGCGATCCTTCCGAAGAGGGAGCAGATCTCGCGCGAGCGTTACCGCCCTGGCGACAGGCTGCGCGGGATGATCCTCGATGTGGATCGTTCAGCCCGTGGTCCCCAAATTGTGCTGACTCGCAGCCATCCGGATCTTCTTAAGAAGCTCTTTGAGCTGGAGGTGCCTGAGATTGCCGACAGGGTGATAGAGCTTAAGGCTGTTGCCAGGGAGCCAGGCGAGAGGGCAAAGATTGCAGTGAGCTCGAGCGACCCGAGCGTAGACCCGGTGGGGGCATGTGTCGGCATCAAGGGCTCGCGCGTGCAGGCGGTAGTTCAGGAGCTGCGTGGCGAGCGCATTGACATCATAACGTGGACTCCAGACGAGCCCTCGTTTGTTGCTAGAGCGCTGTCACCAGCAGAAGTGAGCAGGGTTGTAGTTGATGAAGAGCAGCACTCGATGGAGGTCATCGTTCCAGATGACCAGTTGTCGCTAGCCATAGGCCGCCGGGGACAAAACGTCAAGCTGGCGAGCAAGCTCACCGGATGGCGCCTTGATGTGCGGAGCGTGTCTGTTGCAGAGGAGGAGGCACGTCGTGCCCGCGCGGCGCTCAGTGCAATACCTGGCATCGACTTCATGCATTCGGAGCTGCTCTTCCAGCACGGGTACAGGAGCGTCCGAGAGGTTGCTGATGCTGCCCTTGAGGAGCTGTTTGAGGTTGAGGGACTCTCTCAGGATCAGGCTTCAGAGATTCACAGGCAGGCCAAGGAGTACGCAGAGAAGATGGGCGATCTTCTTGACCAAGTGGCAGAGGCTGGCGGGGAGAAGGTTTCGGACCTTGAGCGGCTGCCCATCCCCGCTGATATCCGGGAGATGCTGGTTAACGCTGGGTACAAGACCATCCAGAGCGTTGTAGAGGCAGAAGATGACGCCCTGCGGCAAGTGAGCGGGATTGAGGATGGGGATATTGCACAGGTACGGCAGGCGATTGAGTCGTTTTTAAGGGCCGGAACGGCGCGCGTTGCGCCGACCCTGTAAGGGTGGTCTGCGGGGCGGGGGTCGATGGTGCCGAGTGAGCGAACCTGTGTGGTGTGCCGCTCGAAGGGCGCCAAATCCTCTCTAGCCCGGCTGGTTTTGAGCGGAAACGCTCTGGTATGGGATACCGAGCATGCGCTCCCGGGCAGGGGAGCGTATGTGCACATGAAGCCTGAGTGCCTGAGTAAAATGACTCAGCCAGCCAGGTGGGAACGGGCCCTCAGGGCGCCAAGCGAGGCGGTCGAAGTGGCGAGCCTGCGGAAAGTGGCAGCGGAGCTCATGGAGTCCGCGTGCAGGCCTGGCGGGCCGGCTGGGGAGCTAAGCCAAGCTCCAGCGCGGCGCGGCAGGATGTTTATGTTTCGTAAGGGCAAGTAAGGATAGCAGTCTTTTGTTTGGTAAATCGGGCGGAAGCGGAAAGCAAAAATCACTGGCGCAAGGCGCCGGGCAAGAAGAAAGGCACATGTCAAAGATACGTATTCACGAACTGGCAAAAGAGCTCGGGGTTGACAATAAGGTCATCCTCGCCAAATCACAGGAACTGGGCATCCGAGGGAAGAGCTCCCACTCCCACTCGCTTGACGCTGATGAGGCCGATGCGATTCGGCGCGCCCTCATTCGCCAGGCGATGGGGACTCCCAAGAGCCTTAACTCAGAGACCATCACTCGCAGGGTAGATCGCGTTACAGGCGCTACGGAGGCGGTGGTTGAGAAGAGGTCTGGAGATGTTATCCGCCGGCGCCGGTCGGTAGACGCTTCCGAAAGGCAGGCGGCTTCAGTAGAGGCCAGGGACGATCGTGCGGGCCAGGCAACGGCGACAGGCGGCGCAGCCCACGAGCTTCTCGAGACAGTCGAGGAGGGCGCGGAACATGCAGGGGTGGAGGACTTTGTGGAGCTCCCTGACGGGGCTGAGGCCGAGGTCCCGGCAGCAAAAGCAGAGCCGGTGGTGCCGGGCGGCTCGGAGCCGGCGGTGGCCGTAGCCCCAGCCGAATCTGCGGAATCTGCAGAAAAGAGCGCCGTTGGCCCACGGATCCTGGGGAAGATCGATCTTCCCCAGCGCCGCACGATTGTGAAGCCAGTAGAGGCGAAGCGGCCGGTGAGAGGCGCCCCGATTGCGCCGGCAAAGCCGGTGATCGTCGATGACGAGGAGAACCAGCCGAAAAAGGGATTCAAGAAGGGTCGAAAGCGCGAGATCAGCAGTGTTGACCTGCTCGACTACGGGGGCAGGGAGGCGCGTCGGCCAAAGCAGAGGAGCCGCAAGGGCCAGGAGGATGACGGTCGGGGGCTGGAGGCTGAGAAGCCTAAGGTGGCCAAGCGAGTTATTGAGCTCGGCGACTCGATTACGGTGGGGGAGCTTGCCAAGCAGATGAGCCTCAAGTCAGGAGAGGTTATTGCAAAGCTTCTCGGGTTGGGGGTCCTCGCGACGATAAACCAGGCTATCGACAAGGACACAGCGCAGATCGTAGCGGATGACCTTGGCTACGAAGTAAAGCACGTCGAGTTTAACGAGCAGGACATCATTCAGGATGTTACCGAAGAGGTGGCGGAGAACCTCAAGCCTCGCGCTCCGGTGGTGACTGTGATGGGCCATGTCGATCACGGAAAAACATCCCTGCTTGACCGCATACGAAGTGCGTCCGTGGCTGCCAAAGAGGCGGGCGGAATCACCCAGCACATCGGCGCCTACAGCGTGACTACAGAGGCTGGCAGGGAGATTACGTTCATAGACACGCCGGGCCATGCCGCCTTTACTGCCATGCGGGCGCGCGGAGCCCAAGTCACCGACATTGTGGTGCTAGTCGTGGCTGCTGACGATGGCGTTATGCCCCAGACCCGGGAGGCAATTAGCCACGCGCAGGCAGCAAAGGTGCCGATAGTCGTGGCGATCAACAAGATGGACAAGCCGGACGCCAATCCAGACAGGATCCGGACCCAGTTGGCTGAGCTCGGGCTGCAACCGGAGGATTGGGGGGGCGATACTATGTTCTTCCCAGTCTCAGCGCTCAAGGGCAGTGGCATCGCCGAGTTGCTTGAGGGCTTGCTGATTCTCGCTGAGGTAAAGGAACTAAAGGCAAATCCGGATCGCCGAGCCAAGGGCGCAATTATCGAAAGCCGCCAAGACCGCGGCCGTGGAGTGGTGGCGACTGTGCTGGTGCAGGCGGGAACGCTTAGGGTCGGTGATGTGTTCGTGTGCGGGGCTGAATATGGCCGGGTGCGCACGATGAACGACTACAAGGGAGAAAAGCTCGAGGCAGCCGGCCCTTCGGTGCCGGTTGAGATTACGGGACTCAATGGCATGCCGGAGTCGGGAGACGACTTCTTCGTCATGGAGAGCGAGGCAGACGCCCGAGAGGTCTCCAGCAACCGAGCTCAGCGAAAGGAGCAACAGCAGCGGGCGCTGGCCGCAGGCCCAATTAGCCTGGAGGAGTTTGCGAAGAGGGCAAGCAGCCAGGCTGCTCAGGAGCTCAATGTGATCCTGAAAGCGGATGTCCAGGGTTCGGTGGAGGCGGTGCGCGACTCCATCGAGAAGCTCTCTGGCGAGAAGGTCAAGGTTCGGGTGCTGCATGCCGCTGTAGGCGGCATCAATGAGAGCGACGTC
>JAFMJG010000065.1 GCA_017853605.1 bacterium | reverse complement strand
GACCCTCTTTATGCGGGGCGTGCTCCCCCTGATCGGCGCCTCTGGGGGCCTCTCTATCTCGTATTCAGCCTCAGCGTCCCTCGACCCGGCCGCAGTGGCACTCATCCTCGACACCTCAGGCTCGATGAACTGCCCGAACTCAGATTGCTCCTGCCGCACGACTAATACCTGCGCCACAACGGGGCGCACTATCGACAGCCTCGTCACCGCGGTAGCCGGGTTCCGCGAGTACTTCAACCCCTTCCGGGACTACATCGCCATCATCCCATTTAACCTCTCAGCCGCCCCCTCTCGCCGCTTCTCATTCCTCAGCGGAGGCTCCCCAACCCCCTGGGGCAACGCAACGAGCCGATATAACGACTTTGTCGCCCGCACCTCTCTCTACTCCGCGAGCAACACCTCAGGCTTAGACCCAAAGAGCAACACCAACATCTGTGACGGCCTGATCGGGGCTATCGATGAGCTAACCGCCCTCAATAGCGCCGAACCAAGCTCCAGCCGCACAAGGAAGTTCACGGTGCTCTTCACAGACGGGGCTCCGAACGCGATGCGGGGCGCATTCAATCCACAAGTGACCGCCGCAAACAATCCTCCAGCCTCCCCACTGACAAACGACTGGTACGAGTACGTCCTTGAGTGGCGGACCGCTGCGGGCGTTCTCTACCGGGGTCCCGGCCCCCTGGTGAACACCACATCCCGGGAAAATCTCTTCGGGTACCTCATTCGCTCAGGGGCGATCGCGCCGCCAGGGGCCCAGATGTGCGGCTCCTCGAACACCTCTACCGAAAGCAGTTTTGGCGGGGTGCTCAACGCCGACTTCACGCCAGCCCCCTCACCCCGCGGATGCCTTGGGGTGGGGACTTCGACCACGATCGACTTCAGCATCCCCGGAACCGGAGGCACTTTTGGCGTGCAAAGCGTGCCCCTCGAGAGCTCACCAGCTCTCTCTAGGGACAGGTACAACTTCGCGCGCATCCCCTATTTCTGCGCAATAGAGGCGGCGGACTACATACGAAACGCCTTCACCTCTCCAGTGTTTGTGATCGGCGTGGGACGCAAGGGCAATGATTGTTCCGATCCATTCGAGAACGTTGACAATCCACTTGTGCGCAAGGACAACTTTATGATCCGTTTAGCAGCCGACCCGGAGTTCGCCGATAATGTATCAGCCGCGCAGTACAACTTTCAGCAAACAACGACCGGCCAAATGTGTAATTGCGACAACGTGACTTACCCTTGCACCACAGAGAGATTTAATTCTCCCGGCTATACTCCAATCAGCTCGCCGGTTATTCAGGAAGCTGAGGAGGGCGAGTACTACGGCACCGCGAGCGCTGAGCAGATCGGGGGATTCTTTGCCGAGGTGGCGAAGTCTATCCTGCTGCGCCTTAATTCGTAGCCACGAGGTGTGCAGGCGCGCGGCTAATCCCGCAGGAAGTGGCAGGTATACCCGTCCGGATTGCGCTGCAGATAATCCTGGTGGTAATCCTCGGCTGGATACCATGCTGAGGCCGCCACAACCTCGGTTACCACGGGATCTCGCCACTTGCCAGAGCGCTCCACCTCGAGCTTGACCTCCTCCGCCGCCTGCCGCTGCTCGGGGGTTGTGTAGAAGATCACCGAACGGTACTGCGTTCCGCGGTCGTTCCCCTGGCGGTTCTTGGTCGTCGGATCGTGCAGCCTGAAGAAGTACCTCAGGAGGTCAGCGTACGAGAGCTGCCCCGGATCGAAGACAACCCGCACCGATTCAGCGTGGCCGCTCGTCCCAGCGCTCACCTTCTCGTAGCTCGGAAACGGGAAGGATCCACCGGTGTAGCCCACCTCTGTTGCGATCACGCCCGGCAGCTTCCTTATCAGCTCCTCGACTCCCCAGAAGCACCCTCCCGCAAGCACAGCGACCTCCTCCTTCGCAAGGGCGCTGCCTTGGCCCCCCGATGGCGCGGGCGTGGCAGAGCCAGCATCCCCGAAGAGCTTGCGGTAGGCCCCGTATCCCTCGCGGTCGAGGTCCTCCACAGGGACGAACCGCAGGGATGCGGAGTTGATGCAGTACCTCAAGCCGTTCGGCCCGGGCCCGTCGTTGAACACGTGGCCGAGGTGCGAGTCCCCCTCCCCCGATCGCACCTCAGTGCGCACCATGCCGTGGGTTGCGTCCGGCTTCTCAACCACCGAGGCGCCCGAGATCGGCTTGGTGAAGCTCGGCCAGCCGCTGCCAGAGTCGAACTTGTCGAGCGAGCTGAACAGCGGCTCGCCAGAGACTACGTCCACGTAGATCCCTGCCCGGTGGTTGTCCCAGTACTCGTTCTGGAAGGGGGCCTCGGTGCCGCACTGCTGCGTCACCTTGTACTGCAGGGGCGAAAGCCTCTTCTTAAGCTCCTCATCACGGTCGTTCTTCGTGTCTGCCATAACGTCTCCTGCCGCGAGCCCAAAGGCGCACAGGGCCAGGGCTGCAATTCCAAACAATCGTACCATCTATTCCTCTCCGGCTTCTCGTCCCCGCTGCGGCAACGGTGTGTATGCTCAACGTGCGTATCGGGGACCGGCGCTTTTTTGTGGCGTTGCTCCCCTTTCTTTGAGGCTACCCCTTCGGCACGAGCAGAAATGGCGGGGAGCTCTCCTCGTCGGGGCTGATTCCCCTGTGACGCTCAAGCAGCGAGGACAATTCATGCGCCACCTTCTGGCTGATGGCGTGCGCTAGCTGCTCGGCGCCTTTTCCCTGTGCCTCCACACTGTTGCCTAGTATGCGCACCACCTCTGCCGAGCATATCGCCTGCACCCGGGCGCGCAGGTCGAGGAGCTCCGGCTGGGCAGCCAGCTTGGCCCGCCAGCGCTCAAACTGCACCAGCCCGTAGTCGATGATGAGCTCTGCCTCGCTGGCGGCAGCTTCACGCAGCGCGCGATTCTCTGCCGCAATCCCCGCCAGGTCATCAAGATTGTAGAGGTAGACGCTCTCCCTCTCAGCGAGCTCCGGGGCGAAGTTGCGCGGCATTCCGAGGTCTATCAGGAAGAGCGGCTTGTCGCTGCGGCGGCCCTGCAGCGACGCGCGCGACAGGATCGGGCGGCCAATCGAGATCGATCCTATTACGATGTCTGCCTGGTCAAGCACCCGAGCGACGTCACCGAGGGCAACGGCAACGCCCCCGAAACGCTCTGCAAGCTGCGCTGCCCGCTCGACGGTGCGGTTTGCCACCATGATGCGGGAGCACCCGTGCGAGCAGAGGTGGAGCGCCGCCAGCTCCGCCATCTCGCCTCCCCCCACGATCAGGACAGAGACGCCCGAGAGGTCCGAGAAGATCTGCTGCGCAAGCCGCACCGCAACGTAGCTCACCGACACGCCGTGCTGCGAAACCTCGGTGTGGGCCCTCACCCGCTTCGCCACTGTGAAGGCGCTCTGGAAGATGTGGTGCAGGTGCGAGCCAACGCTCCCAGCCTCAACTGCGCGCTGATATGCGTCCTTTACCTGGCCGAGGATCTGGGCCTCCCCAACCACCATCGAGTCGAGGCTCGATGACACGCGGTAGAGGTGGCGCACCGCCTTCTGGTCCTGCAGCTGGTAGAGCGGCCCGTTGTGCGCTCCCCGCTGCTCAAGGAGGGCCTCAAAGAAAGCCCTAATGCCTCCTCCCTCCCCGCCTACTGAGAGCACCTCAAAACGGTTGCACGTGGAGATGACCGCCGCCTCACGCGCCAGCCCCTGCTCAACGAGGCGCAGCGCGAGCTTCTCGGGCTCCGGAACCTTGCGGGCCAATGCCTCTCGCCCAGCAACGTCAAGGGTGCGAAAGCTGACCCCCGTGACGATCACCGCCGGATCATATGGCTGGGAGACTCGGGCTGTTGCAGCGTTGCTCATCGTCTGCGCCTAGAGGAGGAGTTCTGCATGAGTGAGCCGGCCCGCTGCCACCATCACCGCGAAGATGGCGGCGAAGAAGGATCCCGTCACGAGAACCGTCAGGCGCGATACCTGCCGGGGTGACCACTTGAGGACGAGCCTGGCGTGCAGGATCCCCGCCAGCAGGAGCCAGGTGGCGAGCCCCGACACCACCGAGGTGTCCGCCGTAAAGACCGGCTTCTGCTGGCTCACCGCCCAGAGGCTGCCAGACAGCACCACGAAGGATATGGCAACGAACCCGATCTGCACGAGCTGCCTGTTGAGGATGTCGAGAACCTGCAGGTTCGGCCCAGCAAAGGCGAGCGAGGTGCCTCGACGGGCCTTGAGATCCCTCTCCAGAATCAGGAAGACCACGCTCACCACCAACGCCAGCGCAAGGCTGACGACCGACACCAGCGCTGGCACCCCGTGCAGCAGCGAGAGCAGGATCCCCTGCTGGCCCTGCGCACCGGCCTCAGTCACGAGGAGCGAGCGTGATTCCGCATGCAGAAGGTACGAGGAGCTCCCCATGAAGAGAACCACCGCTGGGATGAGGAAGGCGGCGACGATTGGGTAGTTCAGCCTGCGCTGCAGGAGGGCGAACGAGCACGCCACTCCCCATGACACGAGGAGGAAGTAGTCAGCGCCGTTCTCTAGGAGCACGTTCCTGGGGTCAATGAGCACGGCAGCAAGCGTTGCAGTGTGGAGCACGAGCGCGCCGGCAAACGCCCCGCCCGCCAAGCGCAGCGTCCGTCCTGCCCGGCTCTGCCGCCACAGCTGCACGAGCATGAGCGCCGTTGCCACGACGTACAGAGCCATGGATGTCACCGCGCACAGGTGCGTCACGCGGACCTCCGATGCACGAGATCCACGAGCCGCTGCACGTTCTCAGGCGGTGTGTGCGGAAGCACGCCGTGCCCGAGGTTGAACACGTGCGCCGGGACAGAGGCGCCCTCAGCAAGAACCTCGCGAGCTGCCCGCTCCACGTACTCCCAGGGGCCGGCGAGGATCTGCGGGTCCAAGTTGCCCTGCAGCGGGACCTCTCGGCCAAGCAGCCTGAGGGCCTGCGGCAGCGAGACTCTCCAGTCAACGCCGAATGCGTGCGCATCGAGGCGCGCCAGCTGCGGAAAGAGCCCTGTTACCCCAGTGGCGAAGAAGACCACTGGAACATCCGCCCGCTTGCGCACCTCATGAAACACCTTAACAAGGTAGGGCTCCACAAACCGCTCGTACTCGCGGGGGCCAAGGTGCCCAAGCCACGAGTCAAAGACCTGCAGCGACCGGCATCCGGCCTCTGCCTGCGCGACGAGGTACTCAACACACAGCGTGACGAGCTTCTCCTGCAGCGCGTGCCACGCCGCGGGGTCGGCAACCATCATCGCCTTGGTGCGCTCAAGGTCTCCGGGGCTCTGGCCCTCGATCAAGTAACAGGAGAGGGTAAAGGGGGCGCCCGAGAATCCGATGAGGGGCGTCTTTTCGCCAAGCTCCCCGACAACGAGCCGTATGGCATCGAGGGTATACTGCACGTTCTCGGCAGGGGCAGGGAGGCGGAGCTTTGCAACGTCAGCCGCGCTGCGCACCGGGTTCTCTATCACCGGGCCCTCGCCCTTCTTGAACTCAAGCCTGCTTCCCATGCCGATAAGGGGCGTCAGGATGTCCGCAAAGATTATCGCGGCATCGAGGGGGAAGCGGCGCAGCGGCTGCAGCGTCACCTCACAAGCGAGCTCAGGCGTCATCACCATCTCGAGCATGGAGCTCTTCTCGCGCAGCGCACGGTACTCGGGGAGGTACCTTCCCGCCTGGCGCATCAGCCACACTGGCGGCCGGGGCCCCCGCTTGCCGCGCAGCGTATCTATGAAGAGTGACACAGCGCGGCCCCCTAGCTTCTCTTGGGAGCGATCACTTCCTGCCCCCCCATGTAGGGCCGGAGCGCCGCCGGAATCGTGACCGTTCCATCCCGGTTCTGGTGGTTCTCAAGGAGCGGAATGAGTATGCGCGGGGAGGCGACCAGGGTGTTGTTGAGGGTGTAGCAGAAGGTATTCTTGCCGCTTGCGTCCTTGTATCGGGTGTTGAGGCGCCGGGCCTGGAAGTCATAGAACGAGGAGCAGCTATGGGTCTCTCCGTATGCCTTGCGCGACGGCATCCACGCCTCGATATCGTTCTTGTACACCTGCCCTTGCCCCATGTCTCCGGTGCAGACATCGACGACGCGATAGGGGAGCTCAAGGAGCTGCATGAGCCTCTCAGCATTCCCGAGCAGCTCCTTGTGGAGCGACATGCTCTCCTCTGGGTCAGCCCTGCATAGCACAACCTGCTCAACCTTGTAGAACTGGTGCACCCGGTAGAGTCCGGCGGTGTCCTTGCCGTACGCCCCTGCTTCGCGCCGATAGCACGGCGAGTAGCCGGCGTAGCGCTTCGGGAGCTCCTCTACCGGGATGATCTCATCGGTGTGGAAGGAGGCAACGGGAACCTCCGAAGTGCCGATCAGGTGAAATCCATCATCGCGCTCGTCGAGGTGGTACGCCATCTCCTCGCCGCCCGGAAAGTATCCCGTGCCCATCATCGCGTTCCAGGTGACGATATGGGGCGGGTCCATCAGGGTGTATCCGGCCTTGTGCAGGAGATCCATCGCCAGGCTCATCATGGCGTGCTGGAGCCGCATGCCATCCCCCTTGAGAAAGTAGCTGCGTGCCCCGGCAACCTTTACGCCGCGCTCGATGTCAAAGAGGTCAAGCTCCTTGCCGAGCCGCACATGGTCTCGCAGCTCGAAGGCCGGCTTGGGCACTTCGCCCCAGGCGCGCAAGAAGACGTTCTCGGAATCGTCCTTGCCAACTGGCACCTGCGGCAGGGGAATCCCCGGCAGGAGGAGCTGCTGCTTGCCCCACCGCTCCTCAAGATCCTTGAGCGCAGCTCCCCCCTCCTTGAGCCGCTCGGCGAGCGCCTTCATCTGCGCGAGCTTAGACTCCTTCTCGGGCCCAGAGAGCTTAGGGATCTCTTTGCTGACTGCGTTCTGCTCGGCGCGCATCGCCTCTACTTCGCTGCGGGTCTTGCGGTATTCAGCGTCTAGCTGAAGGAACGCCGCTACATCGAGCTTGATGCCCTTCTGCCCGCATACGCGCTGGTACTCCTCTGGCCGCTCGCGAAGGTCGTGGAGGTCGATCATGGGTGGCTCCGTTAAACCCAGAAATTCAGGGTCTTAGACTAGCCAAGGAAGCCGATATTTTCAAGGAATCGGGCCTCTGTTTGCCCAAAGCTGCCGTAACAGCGCTTCCGCGGGGCGCTGCGCACGAAAAAGGGGCGCTTCAGGCCGGCTTGATGACCTTGTTCAGCTCTTCAAGCACCCCATCCTCAGACTGCTCCCGGGCCTCAGCAAAGACCTTGAGGCCGCACTCCACAGCAGCCTGTGACGTGATCGGGCCGACCGAGACGATCTTGAGCGCCTCCAGGGTCGAGCGCTCGTCCTTGAAGGCGCGCGCGGTTGCCCGGACTGCTGACGGGCTCATAAAGATGATGTAGGCCTCTCGCCCAACCACAGCCCGGATCTTTTCGCGCAGCTCATCGGTAAGCGGGGCATCAACGATGCAGTAGGTATCGACCGTCTCAAGCTCAAATCCCGCCGCCCGTAGCAACGGGCCAAAGACGTCGCGCCCATCTGCGGACTGCGGCACAAACACCCTGCTCCCCTCATCCATGTAGCGCGCCAGCTCCTGCGCGAAAGATTCGGCAACGAACACGGTAGGCAGAAAGTCCGGCCTCCGCCCGAAGCAGGAATAGATCGCCTCGGCGGTTCCCTTGCCCTGGGCCGCCAGCAGGATCTCTGCCGGAATCTTAGAGCTCTCTGTGACGCGCTCTAGCACGTTCTTGAAGACGAACACCGCTGAGGGGCTCAGGAACGCGATCCACTGCTGCTGGCTGTTGAGGGCCCTCCGCACCGACTCCTTTGTCTGCGCAGTGAGGCTTAGCTGCTCGACCTTGGAGACCGCGAGCGTAAAGGCGCTAAAACCGAGCGCAAGCGCCTTGTCACGCAGGCGATCAGCCCCGGCGTACGCCCCCTCCGGTCGGGTCACGATGACGGTCGGCGGTATCTTGCTCATGCGGATCCTGAAAGCGGCCCTTATGATCAGGGTAAGCCGTTACTCGCGCGGCGTCCAGTAACTGACTGGGGCGCAGGCTTGGGAGCCGCCCGGAACCAAAAAATGGGCCAAATCCGGGTTATTTAGGAGGCACAGAGGCGCTTGAAGCCCCGGTGGAGGATCTCCTGGGCCATGGAGACACCCAGCCGCTCCTCATTCCCAACCAGGTCCCCTCCCCGCACCTCAAGCACCTCGGTGCCATCCTGCGAGAGGCAACGGCCCGAGAAGGCGATGTAGTGAGCGGCGCCCTTAGCCTCCACAACGGCGTGGGCAGCCACGGGGGTGTTGCAGCCGGCGCCGAGCTCGCGCAGGAATGCGCGCTCAGCCGTCACGACTGCAGCGGTCTTGGGGCAGTGGATAGCCTGCAGAAGCTGGATGAGCTCGGCGTCGTCCGCGCGACACTCAACCGCGAGGGCTCCCTGCCCTGGGGCAGGCAGCATCTCCTCATCCGAGAGCACTTGGGTAATTTCGTGCTCAAGACCGAGCCGCACAAGCCCCGCGTGTGCCAGCACTATCGCGTCGAACTCCCCGGTGTCGGCACGCAGCTTCTTGATGCGGGAGTCAACGTTGCCACGCAGGTGGCGGATCGCGAGGTCAGGCCGCAGCCTCAGTATCTGCGAAGACCTCCGCAAGCTTGAGGTGCCGACAGCGGCGCCCCTTGGAAGATCCTGAATACGCGCCCCGGACCGGGAGATAACAGCATCTGCCACCGCGCCTCTCTCGGGGATAGCCCCGATCACAAACTCTGGAGCGAGCAAAGTCGGAAGGTCCTTCAAGGAATGCACAGCGAGGTCGATCTCCCTGCGCACCAGCGCCTCTTCGAGCTCCGCCGTAAAGAGCCCCTTGCCCCCTATGGCGGGGATGGCTGCATTGGAGCCCTGCGTCTTGTCCCCCGTGGTAACGATGTGCTTGAGGGTGATCGAGAGGCTAGGAAGGACGGCCTGTAGGGCCCCTTTTATAAAGTTACTCTGCCACAGGGCGAGTGCGCTGCCGCGCGTTCCTATAACTAGCTGATCCCTCATACCTTTGAACCAATAAGGGGGCGACTATAGGTCATGCAGGGAGCAGTGTCGAGAAAGCGGGGGGCAACTTTTTTGGGAGCTCCCCAGGTTATCAGTGCCCCGGCCCCGGAGAGCACTTGCGCCGGGGCATCATCGAACCAACTTCTAGCGATTTCCCCGACGGACGGCGAGCGATCCCCTACCCATGCGGGCCAGCCCAGAGCCTAATACGGCGCGGTGCCCACCTGGGCCAAAGTAGCTCGCTACGTTTTGCACACTGCATGGGAACCCCGCTTCCCTCTGTGGCGGCCCTGCCGCCCTAAGGCCCACGCGATGCTCTTGAAAACGCACGTGGCTCAACCCTTGCCACGCTATAGCTTGAGTGGTGTTTAGGGGAAAGTCGTATGCTGTTGCCTCCCTGGTCAGAGCTTTCTGGTGACTTCTATTCCATAGAAAACCTGATAATTAGTCGCCAAACCTCAACTTTTTCCTGTATATGCCGTTACTTGGCAACAAGAACGGTTCCTATGCACGGCACCCTCAAGACTCCCTTGCTGCTTACGCTGCTGCTCTCTCTCGTAGAGTTGGCGCCGTTGTGTGTCGAGGCACAGGAGAGTCGACCAGAGAAGCTGGTCTACTCCGGAGCGCTTCTGAAGTCGACCGGCGCTACAGCTACCGCGATGCGGGTGAACTCGAATCTGCGCAACAGCACCGCCCTCCGCGCTGGACGCCTGCGCTCGGCGCGCCTCACCGATGGAATAGTTCTCGTTGAAGAGGAGAAGGGCGCTGGCGTGCGCTCCCTCGCCGCTGGGCGCGATGAGATGCCGGAGATCTTCTCCGGAAAGAACAACCCCTGCCGAAGGGCCAAGATCCGCCGGCTGATGAAGGAGCTCGGCGGGCACGTGAGCTGCGACCCGAACTGGGCGGTGACCGCAGAGGCTGTCTCGGCGAATGACCCGTACTACAGCCTGCTGTACGGCGCCGCGCAGATGTCGCTTCCCAGCGCTTGGGAGCAGACAACGGGCTCGAGCCAGGTGGTGATTCAGGTGATCGACACGGGCATCCGCTACGACCACCCGGACCTCGCTGCCAACATGTGGGTTAACACAGCCGAGGTGGCGGGCAACGGGATCGACGATGATGCCAACGGATACGTCGACGACATCCACGGAATCAACGCCATTACAAACACGGGCGATCCTCTCGATGACCACTACCACGGCACCCACGTCGCTGGAACGATCGGCGGAGTGGGCAACAACGGCGTGGGGGTCACTGGAGTGGCGTGGAACGTGAAGCTGATGGCTGGCAAGTTTCTCACCTCAACTGGCAGCGGCAGCTCGGCGAACGCCATCAAGGCCATCGACTACGGCCGCATTATGCGGCAGCGCGGCGTAAACCTCATCGCCAGCAACAACTCGTGGGGGGGCGGTGGCTTCAGCTCCTCCCTTCTGTCAGCGATTCAGAACGCTGGAAACGCCGGCATAGTTTTCGTCGCGGCAGCGGGCAACTCGGCCCTCAACACGGATGTCTCCATCAACTATCCCTCTGGGTACGCCTCGAGCAACATCATCGCGGTTGCCGCGAACAACTCAGCCGGCACGCTCGCCTACTTCTCAAATTACGGCGCGACATCGGTGGACATCTCCGCCCCAGGGCAGTCGATCTACTCGACCTATCCGGTAGCCTCGTACGCCTACCTGAGCGGAACCTCAATGGCAGCGCCACAGGTATCGGGGCTGCTCGCCCTCGCCCAATCCTCATGCGGCCGAACCCTCAACGTAACAGAGCTGGTCAACAGCATCCTGCTGACCGGCAGCGTCACCTCGGCACTGAGCGGCAAGGTTGCAACATCGGCCATCGCAAACGGCCTGGGCGCGGTAACCTATGCAGCAAGCATCTGCGGTGAGACCGCTTCGCCGACCAGCACGCCTGCGCCGCCTGCCACCAACACGCCGGCGCCAACCGCTACACCTTCCCCAACCCCGAGCTTTACCTCGGCTCCAACCGCAACCCCTACAGCCACCCCAACGAGCACACCAACGGCAACGCCAACCCCGATGCCATCGAATACCCCTGTGCCGCCAACTGCTACTCCGAACCCAACGGCGACGCGCACGCCGACTAACACCCCCACAGTCACGGCCACTCACACTCCTGTTCCGCCAACCGCCACTCCGACCCCCACAGCGACCCACACGCCGACTAACACCCCCACAGTCACGGCCACTCACACTCCTGTTCCTCCGACCGCGACCGCCACGCCATCGAACACAGCGACTCACACCCCGGTTCCCCCAACCTTCACCTCCGAGCCAACCGCTACATCGACATTCACCATGACCTTCACTCCTCCACCGACCGAGACACCGACCTTCACCGCCTCGCCCACAAGGACCCCGGAATTCGCAATCCTGCCCCCATCCACCCCCACGCCAGGGGTAATTGCTCGGCCCACGCGCACACCGAGGCCGACCTTTACGCCAAGACCAACCAGGACTCCGCGCCCAACATTCACGCCCCGGCCAACGCGCACCCCTACCCCAACACCGACAATCACTCCGACAGCCACTCCGACTCGCACCCCACGCCCCACCCGCACCCCGCGGGCAAACCGCATGGCGAGGACGCTTGACGCCGTGGCTGAGGATTTTGTGGCTTCATGGAGGCCCCTCTAGCGCCAAGCATAGAAGGGCCAACAGCCGGGCAGGCGCGCTGGGCAGCTCTTGAGACCCTGAGCGCAAGGTGTGCGCGAGTGACAACGGAGCCCAACACCAACGGGGCTGACTTTCCGCCGCACATGAAGCATAATCCCCGCCATGCGAAAGGTTGCCCTCCTGCTCGGATGTACGTTGCTCTGCGCGCCCCTCCTTCTGACCCTTGGCTGCAAGCGGGGTGGCGCCTCACAGGGGGGGCCTCACATCGCCTACATCACAAATGGGATTGCGGCCTTCTGGACGATCGCCAAGGCGGGCGCAGAGGCAGCCGGCAGGGAGCTTAGCGTCAACGTTTCGGTGCACATGCCGGCCGAGGGGATCGCTGACCAGAAACGGATCGTTGAGGATCTCCTCATTCGCGGCGTCGATGGGGTGGCGATCAGCCTGATCGACTCTGCCAATCAGGCAAGCTTCATCAACGATGCTGCGTCAAAGACGGCCCTCATCACCCAGGACTCAGACGCCCCAAGCACCAACCGCCTCGCGTACATCGGCATGGACAACTACCAAGCGGGGCGAATGGTGGGCGAGCTCATCAAAGAGTCGCTCCCCAAGGGCGGCAAGCTCGCCATCTTCGTTGGCCGGCTAGAGCAGGACAACGCTCGCAAGCGCCGACAGGGGGTGATCGACGAGGTGCTAGGCCGCAGCTTCGACTCAAGCCGCTACGACCCTCCGGGCGAGCCGCTCTCAGCCGGAGCGTTCACGATCGCCGTGACACTCACCGACCAGTTCGACCGCGTCAAGGCCAAGGCGAACTGCGAGGATGCGATGCTCCGTCACCCCGACCTGGCGGGTGTGGTCGGGCTCTTCGGCTACAACGTCCCGATGTGCCTGGAGGCGCTCAAGCAGGCCGGCAAAGTCGGCTCAATTCAGGCGTTCTCGTTCGACGAAGCTGACGAGACCCTGCAGGGAATACAGGATGGAAGCGTTGCGGGGACGGTTGTGCAAAACCCCTACGAGTACGGGTTCCAGTCCGTCGCGCTGCTTAAGGCGATCCTTTCGGGCAACAGGGGAGCAATCCCCGAGTCGAAGTTCATTAACATCCCAGCGCGCCGAATCGATCGCTCAAACGTCGGCCCTTTTTGGGCTGACCTTAAGAAAAAGATCGGCCAGCCATGATGCCGCTCATCGAGGCCCGCGCGCTTTCGAAGTCCTTCGGCAGCAGCCAGGTGCTTCGTGACGTGTCCCTCTCGATCGGCGAAGGGGAGATCGTGTCCCTGATCGGCGAGAACGGCGCGGGAAAGAGCACGCTCTCCAAGATCCTGGCTGGGATCGTCCAGCCCGACTCCGGGACGATCTCGCTGCGGGGGACCGCCGTATCCTTCTCTCGGCCGCACGAGTCATTCGAGGCCGGCATCGGGATGGTGCACCAAGAGCTCTGCGTGGCGGAGAACCTGACCATCGCCGAGAACATCGGGCTGGGAAGGGAGCCGCGCAGGTGGGGCATGGTCGATTCAGGAGCACTCACCGTGATGGCCGCTGACGCGCTGCGCCGGCTCGGGTCAGGGCTCTCGCCCTCGCGCCTTGTTGGATCCCTTTCGGCGGCTGAGCGCCAGCTCGTGGAGATCGCCCGCGTCCTAAGCTTCAACGCAAGGCTCCTCATCTTTGACGAGCCAACCTCCAGCCTGAGCGAAAGCGAGGCGCGCTCCCTCCTCGCGCTCCTCAAGCGCCTGAGGAGCGATGGGGTATCGATTCTGTACGTGTCTCATCGGCTGCAGGAGGTGCAGGAGGTCTCGGATCGGGTTGTCGCCTTGCGTGACGGGTGCATCTCTGGAGAGATGCCCTACCCTCCGTTTGAGCGCGACAGGCTGATTAAGATGATCGTCGGCCGGGAGATCCAGGACACCTATGGATACCGCCCGCGCTCTCGCGGCGCTGCGGCGCTCGAAGTCTCGGCATTTCGCGCCACGCCCCGCCACTCGCCGTGCTCATTCGCCGTGCGCGCCGGGGAGATCGTCGGGATCGCGGGCCTGATCGGCTCTGGCCGAACCGAGCTGCTGGAGAGCATCTATGGCGCGAGGCGCCCGGCCGGCGGCTCAGTGACAGTGTCCGGCTGTCCCGTCTCTATATCCTCCCCCGCTGAGGCGGCGCTGGCCGGCATCACCCTCGTTCCAGAGAGCCGAGGGGAGCAGGGCCTGATCGCAGAGTGGTCAATCACTGACAACACCAACCTCTCCCTCATTGCAATCCAGCGCGGCCCCGCGCTGCGCGACCGAATGGCAGAGGGGATCATCACTCAGCGCGCTATCGAGACCCTGAGGATTCGCTGTGCCGGCCCAGATCAGCCGGTGCGGAGCCTTTCAGGCGGAAACCAGCAGAAGGTTGTCCTCGGCCGATGCCTTGCGACAGAGCCGCGCATTCTTCTGCTCGACGAGCCCACCCGCGGCGTTGACGTCGGGGCACGGCGCGAGATCTACTCGCTGCTCTTCTCGCTCGCCGAGAGGGGCCTCGCGATCCTCTTTGTGTCGAGCGAGCTCGAAGAGGTTATTGGCATCGCTGACCGGGCGCTCGTCATGAGTGACGGGGAGATTCGGGGAGAGCTGGGGAGAGAGAGCCTCTCAGAGCACGCCATTATGGCCCTCGCAGCGCCCCTTGGAAGGAGAGCAGCATGAGAAAGAACGTAGGGCTGGTAATCTTGCTGGCGGTGGCATGCGCCGTCACCTACCTGCTGAACGACCGTTTCTTGGCTCCCGCAAACATCGAGAACCTGTTGCGCCGCACCGCCCTGTTCTCGCTCATTAGCATCGGAGTGTCGTTTGTAATCGCAAGCGGGGGGATCGACCTTTCAATTGGGTCGGTCGTGTGCCTCGTGGGGACGCTCCTTCCGTGGCTCACTGTGCAGTTCGGCTGGTCCTGGCCCGTGGCGCTCACGGCCCTCCTTGCCCTGGCAGCGGCGTTGGGGCTGCTGCATGGCATCCTTGTCACCAAGCTGCGGCTGCAGCCCTTCATCGTCACGCTGTGCGGTCTCCTCCTCTATCGCGGAATAGCGCGCGGCCTGACGGGCGACCAGACACAGGGCTTCGGGATGGAATTTGAGGGGCTCAGAAGCCTTGTGACGAGCGCCTACTCGCTGTTCGGCCTCCTTCCGTTCCAGATCCCATCGGTCGCCCTTATCACCCTCGTTGTGGCGCTGCTGGCTGGCTTTGTCATGGCAAAGACCCCCTTCGGGCTGTACCTCAGGGCCGTTGGCCGCAACGAAGTGGCTGCGCGGTACAGCGGGGTGGACACTGACCGCGTGAAGATCTGGGCATACCTCGCCTGCTCCCTCCTCGCTGGCTTTGGGGGGGTGCTCTTCATACTGGACGTGAACTCTGCACAGCCCTCCGACTTCGGAAACTTCTACGAATTATACGCAATAGCGGCTGCTGTCCTCGGCGGCTGCAGCCTCAAGGGCGGGGAGTCGAGCATCGTTGGGGTCATTATTGGCGCCACGCTGATGCAGGTGCTCCGCAATGCCATCGTTCTGGTGGACATCCCAACCCAGCTTGAGTTCGCTATCATAGGGGGCGTCATCCTCTCAGGAGCCGCCGCCGAGGAGCTCATCCGTCGCGCTGCGGCTGCGCGTAAGTGATTCTCGCAAGCGCTGCGAATTCCTCTTAGGGCAAGCGCCCGCCTTCCCATGCGCTGGCGCACTTTTTTTCACGCCTGCACGGAAGCCCGCTTCCCACCTGCAAGCCCCCAAAGCCGTCAACCAGTCGACAATGCGTGCTTTTTGCGAGTTGGCAAGGAGCTTGCCTCTATCCGGGCATGAGCAGCAACGCGCAAAAGCAGTCAAGAGGCACCATGAAGTTTCACTCTCTCATCTTCCGCATCACAGTGAGCCTCGCTGGACTTTCTGGCATTACCCTCCCGGAATCTTTCGCCCAAGAGATGTGCTCGGCCGACGAGGTCTCAACAGCCCTAAACGAGCTGTCGTGCTTCGCGGACGGCGCGTACGTCTCGCCGGACAGCGTAGCAACCGCTATCTCAGATCTTTGCTACAACGAGTACTCAGAGGATGCGTGTCGTGCATGTTTCAACAAAGCCCGCCGGAAAGTTGCCCCGGTCGTTAAGGCGCTCGCGCGCCTTGACCTCCTTCCGGCCCCATCTATGAGGAGCTTCAAGGACGCGATCGATTATGCAGAGGATGACACCTGCTACCTAGCGGACGACTGGCCGTGGGACAGCAGTGCTGAAACGGATAGTGCCTCCCCTGGCCGTGCCCGCCCCAAGGCACGCGCCAACTCGAGGGGCGTAGATGTTCGGGCCCTCGTCGAAGATCTATGCCCCTGCAATAGCCCTCGCTGGAGCCACTATGGGGGGCAGAAAGAGTTCACTCAATGCGCCGAGACCGTGACCGACATACTCGTCCGGCACGGGAAGATAGACGACCGGCGCGGAAAAGATCTCGTGAGCCAATTGCAACGGAGCAACTGCGGAAAGGAATCGATGGAGGAGAAAGATTAGGATGGTATAACGCCGAACGCATCCAGGGGCCCCACAAAAAGCCCTAGCCCATCTCAAAGCCCCAAAGGCCCCTGGATGCACACCCGGCCCCCTCAGAAAGGACAGAGCCCCCGGTGTCATGCCCTGTTCCCTAGCCCCAAACGCAAAGCAAAGCCCCCAGCGCCCGACGTGAATGCGTCGGGCGCTTTTTTTAAGCGGCTTCAACGCGGCAGATAAAGCCATAGGGCCCATCGAGAAAAACAGCCCAGAGTGCCGAGCGGGAGAAACACCCCAGAGCGCCGAGCGGGAAGAACAGGCC
>JAFMJG010000003.1 GCA_017853605.1 bacterium | reverse complement strand
AGCCGGACCTCTCGAAGGGCACCGTGACCTTTCTCGTCAGGGAGAGGAATGGTCATTTGTACGGAGGTGTCAGCACTTCAGGCTGGGCCTACAAGTATCCGGGCCGTCTTGGCGACTCTCCTGTGGTTGGCGCTGGGATGTACGTTGACAACCGGTACGGTGGAGCTGCCTGCACCCACACCGGAGAGATGACGATCCGCGCGGGCACTGCCCGTTCGGTTGTGCTCTACATGAAGCGGGGCGCATCAGTATCCGAGGCGTGCCACGAGGCGATCGGCGATCTGCGGGAACTCAAAGGGGGGTACCTCGGCCCAGTCATCATCCATGCGCTCGATCGCCACGGTGAGCCGTGCGTTGTCACCACCGGCGGCGATGACGGCGACGTGTACTGCCTCTGGCGCGAGGGGATGGATGACTTCCTCCAGGGAACCCCGCTTCTCGTCCCTCCCCAGTGAGGGGACCGGTGTGCCGATCTGTAGGCTTGGGTCGGCTTCTCAAATTTTTCATTTGAAAGTGGGCTACAGGGCTCATAGTGTGCAGGCCCATTACCGGCCGTGCCCTGCGCTATCCCTGGAGACTCGTGATGCGCTCGCCTCCATCCCGGACCCGTGGACACTACCTCCTAGAGGCGGCCTTCGTCGTTTTCGGCGTGAGCTTCTTCCTGGTTGGCGCTTCTGATGTGGCGCGCATCTTTCACGCCCGAAGCGCGGTTCGGGCTGGCGTTCGAGAGGGGGTGCGGTGCCTCTACCCAACTGACGCAGCGTGCTCGCAGAGCATCCCTGAGCAGCTCTCCCCCTCCCTCATGCGCTACAACGTCGATGTGTGGGATGAGGCTGCATCGTACCTAGTCAGGAACGCAACGTGGAGCGCGAGCGCGTCATGGATGACGGAGCCGGAGCTTGCGATCCCGCTCGAGGAGGAGCGCATCTCTGTCGCGGAGGTTGACTTGGCGCGCGACCGTTACCGGATCCACGAGGTGCTCTTTCCGGTTCAGGGGCACCATCCGCATATCCTTCAGCAGCGAGAGCTTCCGCTGGTTGGAGGCTCGGATCCGCTTGCGCCGGAGTTCCGCGACCGCATATTTCACCGCCCAGTGGCTCCCCACAAGACGGTCGACCTGAGAGCTGTCAGCGGCAAGACCAGGGCCTCGCTCGTTGGGAGTCAGGGAGGATTTGAGCCCCAGTTTAAGATCGGCTCGGTGCGCTTTCGGCTCGCTGATGCGTGGGCGACTCGCGAGCAGGACGTGGCTGTGATCCAGTCACTTGAGGGCGCGCACGGCATTCGGATCCCTTGTTACGCTGGCACGCTTGTGCGCGGTTCCGCGCCGCCTAGGCTTGACTGGGCCGCAAGCCCGGCTCCGGCAGCGTGCGCATATCGCGCTGGCCAGCAGCTGTGGCGTGATCGCCAGCTCTATGTGCCGCTCATGCTGAGGGTGTCCGGCAGCACGCGCGGAACGCTCAGGGGGGCGCAGGGCAAGGCACTCATCTCGATCCGGTGGGAGAGGGGCACGGAGGAGCAAAAGCAGGAGCTGGGGGGCAGGCTCATCGGGCAAGGCGGAAGCGGAAACTTCGTAGTGCGGGGGGCCACGCTCGATGACATCGCCAAGAGCGCGCGAGCCCCCTATAGCCCCCCAGGCGGTGCATACCACGAGGAGATCTCGCGGCATGGCTCAGAGCTCTTGGTGCCGGTAGATGCCACGGTGCACCTGGATGCGTATCTGGTGAGCCTTAATGGGGGGCAGGTTGCATGGCAGGGTGAGGCGCTCGAGCTTTACTATCCCTCCTTCGCATTCGTGCCCGAGAGCGTGCCGTGCCCGCTCTCGCCTTACCCGGCCCGATGTGAGCAAGCTGGCCATCCGCGCCCCCTCTTTGCCACATCTGATGCTGCCAGGGCGCCCACGAGCCGCGCCACGGATGAGACAGCCTGCGCCCGGACCCCTCCTGAGGGGTTCCAGGGCGATCCCGGCGAGCTCTTCAGCCGACTCGCAGCGAAGGCAGCTCGTGGCGAGGCGCTGCAGCCCACGAAGTTCTACCAGCTCGATGGCGAAGGGCCAGGGGGGTTGTGCGCGCCCCTTCGACGAAGGGTTCAGTGCAGAGGAGCGTTCCGCGAGCACCTGAAGGGGTGCCAGGAGTGCCGGGAGGTTGAGGGAGGAGTCTCCCTGCCGCCAGGGTGCGCGGACCCTGAGTTCCAGCCGGGCCGCGATGTGGTCGTGCGCGTTTCCTGCGAGCGGCACGCGACTGGCAGGGAGGAGCGCCGCCTCGGATGCAGCGCCCAGCCCCTGCCGGGGTGTGCAGCTCCAAATGCCCAAGAGGTGTCACGCTATGTGTGGAATGCAGGGGCAGGCGCTTCGTGCAGCCGGGCAAGGATCCACTCTCCGCCGCGGCTCGTCATTGGCCCCCTGCCGGAATCAAAGTGCGGCCCTTCGCCCGATATAGAGGCGGAGTATCGACGCCGGCACCGGGTTCCTGGACAGGTTCAGATCTCGGTGGGATCCGCGCCGGCAGAGGATTCCGTCCTGCCGCAGCCTCCGGCAGACCCCTGCACCGTTTCCACGCCGAGCTACAAGGCCGGCCCGCGGCGCTCGTGCGGCTCCCTGCTTACGGGTGATGCGGCGGCGGCGTGTTGCTCCAGCTTCTCGGGGCGCTGCTCAATCACCCCGATTCGGGTTAGCCAAGCGGCCCCACGGAGTGAGCCCTACGGAGTGTCTGTAGAGCGGGCGCAGCGGCGCGTCGCTGACGTTGTGCAGGCCGCCTATCCCCAAGCGAGCTGGCAGCCAGCGTGCTCTGGCAGGTCACCAGCACACTGCCTCACCGTATCGGCGACCCACAATCACTCGCTGCAGAGCGTGAGCGTGCGCGCCCAGGTCTCGGTTCCGCTGCGGCTCTCAGCCCTATTTGGCGCCGAAACGGTGACCGTTGCGCACAGCGAGTCGCGCGTGCTTGAGCAGCGCTTTGTGCGTGACTAGCGGCGTCGATGCCCCTCGCTGGCGCGTTGCGCTCGATCTGCCGGGCGCAAGCATCGCTTGCTAAGCCCGGAGCCCTGGCAGATACTTGGGCGCATGATACGTGTAACTCTATGTGCTGCCGCGCTCGTGTTCGCAGGGCCGCCGGCTGCAGCAGCAGCGCCTGCTGCGACGCCAACCGCGCTCCAGGCTCCAGTTCAGGACGATGAGCTTGATGTTGGACGGGCTGACCGTTACAGCGAGGCCGTTGACCGGGCCGTTGGGTGCCTCGTCAGGGGCGATGTGCGGTGCTTTCAGGGCATGTTGAGCGAGGAGACCATCAAGCATGGCAGCCAGGGCGGACTGACGATCGACAAGATTATAGAGACCCGTTTCGTCCCGTTCTTCTCAGATTTTGCCCGGCTAACCGACACGGTCACCACCGTCACGACCCGTGATGCTGCGGGGGATCCGGGTCTCGCATTCTTTCGCACCTTTGAGACCGCACAGGGGCTAGAAAAGCCCTTCGCCATTTACATCATCAACCAGCGCGGAACGATTGTTGTGGGCAACCTAATTCCAAATGCCACAGCAGAGAGCCAGCGGCTGCCGAGGCAGTAGCCGTGCCCCTACGCCAGCAGGAGGTTTACGGTCTCCTCTGCGATTGAGAAGACATGGGAGGCGCCCTCGTCAGAGATCCGCGAGGCGATGACCTCAGCCTCAAGACGATTTCCTCCATTCAGGAGGGCCCTAACGCGAGCGAGCGTCAGCAGGCAGTTTGAGGGGAGGGCCTCAGCGTGCCGAATGAGCAGCTGGGATCCCGAGCGGTCCTTGGAGAAGCGGTCCCACCGCAGGTACGTGCGGATCAGGTGCGCTGTTTCTACCTCGCTAGGCACTGCTCCCTCCCTCAGTGAGGCAGTCGCGCATTCGATCGCGCCTCGCAGCGCATATGCGGCAAGCTGCGGATTCCTCTGCTCATGAAGCGAGCTCGATATGGCATGGTTAATCATCATCGGCAGGTGGCGGCTTGGGCTTTTCGGGCGCTTTGAGAGAGAGAGCAGAACGTCATGAAGCTGCCCGGCCCGGTGCAGGGCGGTGTGGGACGCCAACACGCGATCCCGTCCCGCCCGGGCGATGGCCCGCATGCGGCTAGGGGCCGCAAGGAGCTCCTGCGCCTTTTCTGCCACGTCGTGCACATCTCCTGCGGTGTAGGTTACTAGGTGCTCGCCTTCATTAAACAGCTCAAGCAGGCCGTTTGAGCTTCTCTCGGTAAGGAGCATACAGCCGCACATCATCGCCTCAAAGACGCGGAAGTTTAGGTCCCCGCTGACGGTTTGGTTGATGACTATCTCCGAGAACGGAAAGATCTCCCAGTAGTTTCCCTGCCGGATAGTGATCGGAAGTGTCTCTTGAAGCGCAGAAAAGAAATCGACCCGCTTCTTGTTCAGCTTCGGGTTCATTGTGCCGACAAACGACAGCTCCATCTGCTTGCTGTCGGATGCCTCAACGTGCCGCGACGCCCACAGGGGCAGCCACGAATGCGGGGTGCCGGAGGCGCTAAAGTGGTGCAGGTAGTCTTTTTGCGCGACGAAGACGTGATCGAAGCAGTGCGCAAGCCTTGAATGGAGCTCCCAGTGGTGGTGAGTGTCGACCGAGTAGAAGACCGTTGGAAGGGGGCAGTCCTCAAGGCCAAGGAACATAACCGGCGCGCTGTCGTCGAACCATACGACGACATCCGGCTGGAATCCCCCCGGCAGGCTTTCAAGCAGCTCGCGTATCTGCACGACGGGGTGAAGAAGCCGCACTTCAAGGTGTGGGGCAGTGCCACACGTGAGCACGGAGTGGCCAAAGGAGCGGAGCTCTGTAGCGAACCAGTCTTGGTTGAGGAGCAGGATATTCATGCCGTTTTTTTGCGCCCTTGCGATGCGTTTTTGGCGCTAGGTTTAAGATGGCTGCCGGCCCAAAAGAGCACCAAGGATTTTGCGCCGGCGGAGGCCGCAAAATCCCTTTGTAACAGGCTAAATTAGGGATGTTTTTTAAGACAGGAGGCTGCGTTGTGGAGAGTGACAGGACTACGCCGCCAAGGGCATCTGAGGCGGCTCCTGCGGTTCTTGCCGCTCGAGGGCCTCCTGGTAGATGCGGGCTGGGGGCTCTCGCAGATCCCACACGAGGCCGAAGAGGGACAGGCCCCTCAGGATGTAGTGAGAGATGTCGACCTCCCACCAGTAGAACCCCTGACGCTCTGAGCCTGGGTACCGGTGGTGGTTGTTGTGCCACCCCTCGCCGAGCGTGATCAGGGCGAGGATGAAGCTGTTTTTGCTGTCATCGCCGGTCTTGAAGCGCGGGCGGCCAATGACGTGCGCGAGCGAGTTGATGCAGAACGTGCCGTGGTAAAGGAGCGTTGTGCTGACGCAGAATCCCCACACGATGAGCTGCCCCGCGGAGGTGTGCAGCTCGGGCGCGTGTGCCCCGAGGTACGAGCCGAGGGCGGCCAGTGCTCCCATCAGCAGCAGGGGTGGCACGATGTGGTGCTTATCGAGCACCCGCAGCTCCGGAAATCGGCAGAGGTCCTTCACAAGCTCTGAGCGCGGCTCGATAAACTGGGTGCTGAGGACCCATCCAACGTGCGCCCACCACAGGCCGTAAATGCCGGGGGGATGGATATCTTCCTCTGTGTCCGAGTGCTTGTGGTGGTGGCGATGGTGAGATGCCCACCAGATGGGACCCTTCTGGGCGGCCGTAGTCCCCAGCAGCGCCAAAAGAAACTGGAACACGCGGCTGGTTTGGTATGATCGATGGGAGAAGTAGCGGTGGTACGCGCCGGTTACCGCAAACATCCGAATGACGTACAGGGCGAGACAGATCGTGATGGCAGTCCAGCTGCAGCCAACCCAATAGACACCCAAGCAACCGAGGTGGATCGCCCAGAAGGCGCTCTGCTTGACGATATTGAACGGATGAAAGGGCTGGCCTCGAGTTGACATGCTAGCGACTGCTCCTGGGTTGCACGGCTGCCGCGATAGTAGAGGAAATAGGCACCACTGGAAACCCTCCGTAGGCCGATTGTTGCGGATCAATGCCGGCCTTTGCCGACGAATTCAGCATGTTGGCTACTTTTTCGCGCCGATCTTCACCACCGGCGGTGCCCGTCTTCCATGCAGGAGCCGACCAACACAGGCGCTCGCCACTGCTGCCACAAGGATGAAGCCCGAGAGGAGCAGCGGTGAGGAGGCCAGGGCATCATCAATGATGTGGTAGAGCACCCCAAAGCAAAGGGCAGTGAGGATGAAACCTACTATTCCAGGGAGGCGGTCAAGGAGCTTTAGTATGTGCTGTTGCTCAAGCTCCCCTATCTTGAGAATCGCGAATGAGAGGAGCCCTAACACGACGGAAGCTGCGATGAGCAGCGACACCGTTGAGGCGGTTGAGGCCTCCGGCATGATGCTCTGCACGATGGCGCCTCCCGCCAGGGCGTGCAGGGAGAGCGCGGCCGCGGAAGAGATGACACCGAGCGCAGAGAGCTGCGCCGATGGGTGGTTCTCGCAGCTGCAGTCGTGGTGCATCCGGTGATGCAGCCGATGGTGGGCGAAGTGCCAGAGGAGGAAGACAGCTCCGGCGAGCATGAAGAGCTCGCCCAAGATACCAGAGTATACGAGGAGCTGCGAAGCCAGCAGGATCCCGAGCACCCCGTAGAGGGCGTGGAAGAGGGCGAAGGAGGCTCCCCACAGCAGGGAGTGCCCGCGGGTGGTGCTGGCCACAGCGATGGCGATCAGGAGGCAGCCATCCCCGAGCAGGACAAGTGGGTAGAGAATGATGACTGACGCTGCCGCCGCGATGTCCATGCGGGGATTCTAGGCGCGAGCGGCTCCCTTTTGCAAATGCGCGGCGGCGTTACGCGCTGGTCGGGCCAGCCTGGCCAGGCGTTGGCGGCACGGCACCCGCCTGGGGCCCCGGCTGAGCCCCGACAAACGAGAGCAGATCTGCCAGCAGCTCGCGGCTCGTGATGATGCGAGGCACCTTGTTTTGCCCCCCTAGCTTACCCCGGTGCTTCATCCAGGCGGCGAAGCAGCCATCCGGCACGGGCACCACAGCTGGCGCCTTGAGGCCATACCCGCCAGAGCGGTGGGATTCGTAGTCCTCATTGCGCTGGCAGAGCTTGCGGTCGAGCGCCTCGCTGAATGATGCAATGCGCCCGGCAGCGGGCACCTCGCCCCGGAACTCGACAATGTAGATGTGCCCGCCGAGATCACCGGGGCGCTCCGGGAAGATCGGCCCAACTGTAAAGTCGGCGACCTCAGCGCCGATCGCCTTGGCGGCTGTGACCACGCCGTCCTCGACCTCCTCAGCGATCAGGTGCTCGCCGAACGCGGAGAGGTAGTAGGATGTGCGTCCCGTCACCAAGACGCGCGGTGTTGCAGTGTCGACGAAGCGCACTGTGTCCCCGATTACGTACGACCAGAGCCCTGCACAGGTCGTCATCACGACGGCGTAGTTGATGTCGGGCTGGACGTTTCCGATCCAGTGCCTGGAGGGCGACTGGGAGTCAAGCTCCTCAAGCGGCACGAACTCATAGAAGATGCCGTGGTCGAGGTTCAAGCGAAGCCCATCACCGTATCCCCTGTCGGCGATGGCGATGAATCCCTCGCTTGCAGGATATACCTCGCGCAGCTCCGCAGTGCCTCCAGCCAGGACATCCCGGAAGCGGTCCACATAGGGAGCGAAGTTAACGCCGCCGTGAACCACCATCTCGAGGTTTTCGTAGATCTTGCAGATATTTCCGGCTGCCTCGGGCCTCAGCGAGGCCAGCTTGTCAAAGAAGATGAGAAGCCAAGCAGGGACGCCCGATATCATCCTAATGTCCTGGTCGAGAGAGAGCTTGGCCAGTGTGTCGACCTTCTCCTCCCAGTTTTTGATGAGAGCCAGGCTGGCGGGGGGGAAGTAGCGCGACCTAAGCCACCACGGAAGGTTCTTGACGGCGATGCCGCTCAGGTCCCCAAAGAAGATGCCGGGCGATGGCTCAGTCAGGTCTGTGCTCCCCCCGAGCATGAAGCTCTTGCCCCCCAGTAGGCTCGATCGCGGGCGGTTGGTGACGTGGTGCACGAGGAGGTCGATGCCCGCCTTTGTGTTGGAGCGCATCATCTCGCCCGAGCATGGGATGTACTTCGTGGTTCCAGATGATGTCCCCGAGCTGACGGGAAAGAAGCGGATTGTCCCGGGCCAGGTGCAGCCGCTCAGCACGGGGAAGGTTCCCTTCCAGTACTCCTCCCAGAACTGCTCGTACCTGCGCAGCGGCACCCGCTGCTGGTACTCCTCAAGAGAGCGGATTGAGGCGAACGAATGATCAACGCCAAAGCGCGTCTCTTTCGCGCGCTTCACGAGCGAGAGGAGCTGCGAGCGCTGGACATCCGCTGGATTTTGGCTTTGGAGCTGCTCGTTGCGCCAGCGGGAGTACAGTCGGAGAAGGGGGGTGGCATCTAGCATGCCGGCAACGATACGGGAACTTTGCGAGAATTAGAAGTTGCTCGCGAACGAACCGTGTTGTGTCGTGTAAATGCCGGGAAAGGCAGGGCCGACAAAGAGCACGACAGCGCCCTCGATGCTCCCCGAGCGGGCAATCATTGAAAGCAGCTCGTTTCGGCTCTCGCTGAAGTGGCGCACCTTGGCCGCGTGCGGGTGCACCGACTCTGGCTTCCACGAGTAGTCGGTGAGCTCAACCCACTGACCTTCGAAAGCTTCCCGAATTTGGCTCCAAGGTATCTTTGCCATCGGCTGCCACCAAAAAAATGTGCTCCCGGAGTGTACCGGGAATTGGATCCTTAGGGAAGTTTAAAGTCAGGCCGCTCTCGGCGTCTAAGCATAAGGATTCGCTCGGTTGAAGGGCTGGATGAGGGGCCTGCTTCGGCAGCGCGCCGCTAGTCCGGTGAGGCGCAGGCCTGGTGGCCACGGCAGCCAGTGGCCGTGAACAGTCGCGCTTCGCGCGGTGGAGGGGCAGGGCGGGCTCGTGTAGAGTGCGGCAATGGGGGGCGCGTTCCCCGCTGAGGGAGCGAGGGTCGGGGCGAGGCGATGGTAAAGACGTTTTCGGTGCGAACAACGGGGCAGGGTCTCTTCGAGATTACTGAGGAGGTCGGCAGTATCGCGCGCAGCTCGGGCACGCTCGAGGGAATCTGCACGGTCTTCATCCGGCATACCTCAGCTAGCCTCACGATTCAGGAGAATGCGGATCCCTCTGCACGGCGAGATCTAGAGGCGTGGCTCAACCGGCTTGTGCCGGAGCGCGACGAGCTCTTTACCCACACTGCGGAGGGTCCGGACGATATGCCATCGCACATTAAGTCGATCCTCACCGATGTCTCGCTCTCTATACCCATGATGAATGGCAACCTGGCGCTCGGCACGTGGCAGGGGATCTACGTCTGGGAGCACCGGCGCCACGGGGGTGTGCGGCAGGTTGTGGTGCACTGTAGCTGAGCTGCCTCGCCAGGCGCGGGCCGTCCCTCCCGAGCGCCGGGGGGCGCTGTGCCCGACTGTGCCCGCCGAGCGCGCCAGTTGCGGCATGGCAGGAAACCCGCCGTGTTCGTTAGGAAGCGAGGTAATGGCCTGTGCGCCTATGGGCGAGACGTTTGCCGTGACCTGGGCACCACATCGCTCGGGGCCCTGTTTTTCTATTGCCCTCGCATAGTTGAGCACTTGCAGGGGGCAGGCGCCAGTTTCGCGGGTATCCTCATCTTATAAGTAAGGGGTATCCTGAGCGTTGCCGTTGCGGGGCGCGCACGCCTCCTCCTCATTCATTATGCCGGGACGCTGGGACAAGATCGACAAGGTGCTCAAGGACGTTTTCTTCGTCACCGGCAACCGCTTCAAGCTTGAGGAGACGGAAGCTGTGCTGGGCAAGATGAGGCACGTGCAGCTCGACCTTCCGGAGGTGCAGGAGCTTGAGCCGCGCAAAGTGGTGATAGCAAAGGCGCAGGCGGCGATCGAGCAGGGCTACTCGCCCGTCTTGATCGAAGACACATCGCTCTCGATACACGCGCTCAACGGGCTGCCAGGGCCGCTCATCAAGTGGTTTCTTAAGGCGCTCGGGGGGGAGGGGGTGCACCAGCTAGCAGCTTCGCGCCAGGACTGTCGCGCCGAGGTGCGCACGATCTTTGGGCTTGCGCTTGGCCCGCAGAGCTTCATCTACGGCGAGGGAGTGGTGCAGGGCGAGGTCGTCGCGCCGCGGGGCACCGGGTTCGGGTGGGACTCAATCTTCCAGCCCGAAGGCAGCAGCAAGACTATGGGCGAGATGACGAAGGAAGAGAAGGCTTCGTTCAGCATGCGCGTCAAGGCGCTCCACGATCTTCGCGCCCAGCTTGAGCGGTTTGAGCATGCGCGAAAGAGGTAGCACGGTCTCCCGCAACGCCGAGAAGGTTGCCCGCTCCCTCTTCGGAGATTCCGCCGAGCGGGAGGCGTTTCTGGCGGCCTTGGCGAGCGGGGACGGGGCAAGGACGGCTGTGGCGGCGATTCGTGGCAGCCCCTACCAGGGCTCAGGGGGCTCTCCACGCCCTCCGTGGCTTCCTGAGTGGATCATCGTTGCCGACAGCGGCGATCGGCCCGGCAAGAGCGAGCGGCACGACAGTGGCGAGGTGTACTGCCTCGACCTCTCATCCACATTTGCGTGTGCGGCGCTCTCTGAGGTGCGTGGCCCGGTGCCGCTGCTCCTTGACCTGTGCGCTGCGCCCGGCGGCAAGAGCATCTTGGCGAGCCGATACCTGTCGCCAGATTTTGTGGTGGCGAACGAGGCGATACGAAAGAGGAGCAGCCAGCTCATCGCAAATTTCAAGCGGTGCGGCATCGACCCATCGATCGTTGTCTCGCGAGATCCTGCGGCGCTTGCGTCTTCCGTGCCGCAGGCGGCAGACGTTGTCATCGTTGATGCCCCGTGCTCTGGGCAGTCCCTAGTGCTGAAGGACCGTGCAGCGCCCGGCGCCTTTCATCCCGCAACCATCTCCATGAATGCCCGCAGGCAGAGGAGGATACTCGCATGTGCCGCGCGCCTTGTGCGGCCGGGTGGGCATCTGCTGTACTCAACGTGCACATTCTCCCGCGAAGAAAACGAGGAGGTAATCGAGTGGCTTCTCAAGGGCCACCCGCACCTCTCGCTCCTGCCCGTCGGGCTGCTCACAGCGTTTCAGTCGGGGCATGCAGATGGGCCGATGTACCGGCTCTTTCCCCAGGATGGCCACGGTGCAGGGGCCTTCTGCGCCCTCCTCAAGAGCAGAGAGGCCCCATCGTCCGCCGAGCAGGCATTTTTGATAGAGCGTGTCACCGAAACGCTCAAGCCGATCTGGCGCTCTCCGGTGGTGTTCAGGCTATGCCCCGTTCCTGTCAAGGAGGGCCGCACCGACGAGGCGGTACGGGCGGGTGGGCGGAAATGGAAAAGGGAGCGGCGGGAGCGGGCTGAGTGGCGCCTGAAGCGAGCCCGAGCCGACGACAACGAGTGAGACTCCCCGTGCTGCGCGAACCTCGACGGCCCCGCGCGCTGAGATGACGGTGACGGGCACGGGCTCCCGTCCCGCTGCCTGGATAGCGTCGATAGACACGTCCCCTCCAGCAAGAATGACCAGTGGCCGGGTTGCCGCCAGCACGCCGCGAACCGTGACGAACCCGAGCGAGGCGATCGTGTTGCTGGGCGATTCCTCCTGGGCCGCGAGGATGACGTCCTGGGCTGCCAGGTTCTCCAACACAACGAGAGGCGACCGTGCCGCCCCGGCCACAGAGCAGGTGTGGTGTGACTGGGGAGAGACGAAGCGTTGTGCCCGCACAGTCGAGAGCGTTCCGGGGCATGGCTGGGCGATGGCAAAAACCTGTTCGTAGTCGATTCGGCCCGGGGCAAGCGGCAGCGGTGGCACAGACGAGAGCCCGCTAGGCCGCTCTGGACAGAGAAGGGCGGCGGCATCCCCGAGCGGGCCCTGTATCGGCTGCTGCTGGCAAGGCCCGGGAGAGAGGCTTGCCGCAGCGATGGCCTGCGAAAAGGCAAGCTGGAGAGCCTCGCCTGCAGCCTCGAGTCTCCACGTTCTGAGCAGGTGCACCGACGTTCCGTGCAGCTCCCGCAGCAACGAGAGCGCGATGACGAGCGCCACGAGCGCAAGCGGAAGGGTGTAGCCACGTGCTGTCCTTGGCTGCAGCGTGTGCATGGATCACAGTACCCACCCCAGCTGCCACTGGGCGGTTAGGCTCAGGGGCGCGACATCCGATGAGGAGAGCCCGTGAGCCCCCCGAATCTCCAGGGCAACCCCTACCGCACCCCAGCTGCTCCGGAGCCAGCGCGCCTGAAACGAGTCGAGGCCAGCCACGATGGGCTGGTTTTCAAGCACCTGAGTGCCAAGGTGTGAAGCAAGCCGCAGCTGCCCTAAATTGTCTACAAAGAGCGAGTACTCGCGAAGCACTCCGGCCACCGAAGAAAGCGAGGAAGGAAGGACATGGGCTGGGTCGCTGACGATCCCCGGCACTGCCGCACCCCGAAGCGTGGCACACCCAGTGGCGGCCCTCGCCAGTGAGCCCGACACCTGGACATCCCCAGAAGGGCCGAGCGCCACGTAGCTGCGGAAGGCCGCCCCAGTTGCGGCTGCGCTGAGCCCGCAGACCTCGATCACCAGCTGGCTTGGGCCGCCGCTGCTCGCCTGAACTGTGCCGCGAGAGCCGGGATCAAGCTCAAGGAAGGTAACGACAGCTGAGCCTGGGCGCGGGCTCGATGCTCCCCGCATGCGGGAGAGCGGGTGTGGAGCGCCGTTGGGCAGGGGCTCAACGCTTGAGGGGGCGAGAGTCACTGCGTATGGAAGCCGGGATGCTGCCTGCGCACGCACGCCCGCCCGAACCGCACCTGACAGCGCCGCTGCCGCAGCATGGTCGTGCAGGGCGCCAAGGGCCGCACCGCACGCCCTGCGCCAGCCCGAGGCCCCGGCGTAGAGCACGCTTGCTGCCGCGGCGGCCATGCCGATCGCCACGAGGCACTCAAGAATAGTCGTGCCGCTCTCTCTCATGCTGGCCTCCTCAGAGAGCAACCTGCCAGGTCCGAGTTCCGCATGCGCAGGAGAGCCCTGCGCCAGCGGGGGCGCACCGGGGCGTGGGGCATGCGGGGCCGTTTGGCGGGTGGTTGGCGAGCGCAGCCCGCGAGAGGCGGGTGGCGAACGTTGCAAGCCCTGCAGAGAGCGCGCCAACGATGCAGAGCGTGACAAGGCTCTCAAATAGTGAGATGCCGTCCTCTGGCCCCCTTCGTGCGCGCGTCCTCAGCATGCCACCCTCGTGCGGCCGCGGAGCGAGACAACGACAGTGGCGGAGGCGCCGTTGAGCTGCAACGTGATCGTTGCTGGCGTGGCAGTGTGGCTCGGAAAGAGCGTCAGCGAGCCTTCAACGTTGCCCGTCGTTGTGAGGGCAAGCCCCTTGCGCAGCAGCAGCCGCTCCACCTCGTCCCCTCCGGGGGTCCGCAGCAGCGCCTCCCCCGGGCGCAGCTCTACGGTCACGGGGAGCGATGAGGCAAGGCTAGCTGTGCGGGCCCTCTCAATGAGGAGCTGCAGCCTCTTGGCTTCTCCGCATGCGCGGTCTTGGCGGAGGACCGCTGGAAGGGTGGCGAGAGCGGCTGAGAGGATCAGGCCGGAGAGCGCCATGCACACCACAAGTTCCGCGAGGGAGAAGCCCCGATTTGTGCTCATGGCCCGCTGTTCGGCAGCGTGGGGCCAAAGTTTCCCCGGCGGGACGGCTAGAAGCCGAGCAGCTGCAGCACTGAGCCGTTGAGCCTCTTGCCATGCGCGAGGAGCGCAACGCTGTTGGACGCCTGAATCTGCTTATTGGTGTGGTATGCGGCCTGCGAGGCGTAGTCCAGGTCAACGATGCGCGAGAAGGCTTCGGCCTCCCCGATGCGCTGCGACCCGATATTCTGCTCAATGGTGTCGAGGCGCGCCTGTGACGCGCCGAATGACTTGGTGCGAACGGCCCCGAGGCTCTGCGAGAACTGCTGGATGGCGCCGATCGCTGCCTGGGCGCCGCCCTGGGTGCCGATATTCTGCGATGACACTTGCGAGACCAGCGCCGAGATGTTTGCGCCACCGACCGCGAGCTGTGACTCGGCGCCGCTCCCCGTGCCCACCTGAATCGAGAGCTGTGAGCCATCAAGGAGCTTTACTCCGTTGAATTCGGTGCTTCCGGCGATGCGGCCCACCTCTTGGGCGAGCGAGTCGTACTCTGCCTTGATGGCAGCCCGTTGCTGGTCAGAGTAGGTGCCGTTGGCTGACTGCACCGCCAGCTCCTCGAGGCGCCCCGAGATCTCCTGGATCTGCGCGACAGCCCCATCTGCGATCGCGAGCGCCGAGCCAGCATCCCGCACGTTGCGGGAGGCCTGGCCCAAGGCCCCGAGGGACGACTCGAGCTGGGCGGCGATAGAGAGCGCTGCTGCGTCGTCTGAGGCTTTCGTGATCCGCTTGCCGGACGAGAGCTTCCCGTACGAGTCAGAGAGCTCTGACAGCACCTTGTTGAGGTTGTTTAGCCCTCCAATGTCGTTCGACAGCGAACCAAGCTTTGGCATACGTCAACAAAAAAATAGGCGAGGCGCCCCCGGCCAGGGCCGATTCACGCAACACACTCGATGCCAACTCCGTGAACGCAGCGCGTCCAGGGGGCACCTCGCCCAACGGTAATGGCTTGTGCCGCCGCGCAGGAACCAGATAAGTGCGCTGAAGCACAAGCGCTGCTCCTCATGGCGTGCCAAACAGGACACGCGAGCCCATTACCTCCTAGTAATTGTTTTCGGCGCTTCGGAGCGGCGCTGAAGGTTTTGGCGCTGAAATATCGGCCTGCTCGCAGAATCACTCCGGTGCGGGCGTAAGCGCCCAGCAGGAGGGAGCGGGCAGGGGCGGGCCGGCGGAGTGCGGGCGCTACTCTTCGGGAGAGGGGGGAGCGAGAGGCTCGTCAGGGAGCCCGATTAAGTCTCTGAACCGCTTGCGCAGGTACAGCTCCATGCCGTCGACCACGCCGTTGCACCTGATAAGGTTGTCCATAATACTTCCCATCGCGCGCTTCGTGGCGGAGTCGAGCATCTCCTTGAGCACTGACGCTTCAGCAGAGCTGCTGCGCATGTTGCTCAGGTGTGCACGCGCCTTAGCCAGGATGCTGGCCGTTGTCTGGTCGGACACGTCAAAGAGGGCCTTTATCCCATGGTGAATCACCGACTGCTCAAAGCGGTCAACCCTGCTGTCTGACGAGGCAATTTCAAGGAGAACGATCGCAGTTGCAAGCGAGAGCTCTTGCTTGTTCCGTTGCACGGTTCGCCGCTGCTGAAGCGACTGCATCTGGGCGAAGAGCGCCTCAGCACTCAGGCCAGTGGGGGAGTTGTTCATACGCAGGGCCTCCAGGCGAACACCTATTACGGGGTATGGTCGGCTCGAGTAGGGGAGTGCCTTAGGCTCGGCAGTGATTTCGGGGGCAAAGGGGGCAACATGCTGATCTGCATGGGAACAGGCGGCTGCTAGGGGTCCCGGGGGCTCGATATGAACAGCCCAAATTCCGCGGCATGCCTCGACAGCAGCTGCTCGATTCGCTTTGCCGACGGGGCAAGCCAAACTTCAAGTGGCGCCCCCCCGGCTCTCTGTCGCTCCTTGCCGGCCACCATAAGATAGCCGGCAACGTCACTGAGGTTAGCTTCGATAGAGCGCAGATCGATCACAACGGGGCGATTATCGAGTGGAAGATCCTTGAGCGCGCGCAGCCACGCGCCGCCTCCATCCGAGGAGTCTGGCAGGGCGAGGAGCCTCAGCGTGAAGCGCTGTGGGGTGTCGTCAACCGAAAGCGCTGGAGCCTCCTGCGCCTGTGGCGCGCGGGCCTCGGCGAGATCGAGCGTGGAAACTGCATGAGGGCTGAGCCTCTCTTGCAGTGCTCCCTCCAGGGCGGCGCTTCTTGCCTCATCGCGCTGCCCATGTGTGGCCTCGGCGAAGACGGTGTGGAGCTCAAGCCGGCCTCCGGTATGGCGGGTCACGAGCGAGAAGGTGTGGTTCTCCTCGAGGTTGCGGCGGATCTCTGAGTTAATGATGAGGGCTGTTTTGCCCTTCGACACCCGGTTGAATATGGGACCAAACTCGGCATCGGTGAGGCGCGGCACGCCCCGCAGGTCGAGGGTAACGGATGGCACGCCTTTGACGAGTCCCAGGGACTCCTTGAGCAGCGTGGAGAGCACGGGGGACGGGCAGTCACGAATTGTGATGAGGACGCTGCCGTCGGAGAAAGCGGCGATCGATGCTGGTGTCTCCCGCGCTGGGGCGGCTGCAGCGCCGCTGACGGCAGCTTGGCGCCGAGGCACATGCTCAAGCCCTGATCCTCTCCCCATGATTCTCTCCCGAACAACAGGCACCCGATGGCGCTTGCGGCGCAGCGTCGCCTATTTGTATGGCTCCGCACCGCAACAACGTAGCGAGCGCCATCACCCCATCTCCCGACCTGCCTGGCAGCCGCTAAAGCGGCCCCAGTACTCATGGTATTTCGGCATTCTATCGAGAGAGGTAAAGGGGGTAAACACGGTCGGGTACGGAGCTTCCGAGAGCGTGGTTTTCAGGGTACTTAGGGGAAGCTGCCTCGAGAGGGCTAGGCGAACAGGGCATTAGTGGAGCAGGCCCGAGGGCAAGGAGCGCACATCATGAAGGCTATCTCGGCAGTGCGGGTTTCGGCGTTGGCCCTAACGGTGATCACGGGCTTCACAGCGCTCGTGTACGAGGTGACTTGGCAATACTACCTAGCGAATCTGCTCGGCAGCCAAGCGCGCTCTGCAGCGCTGATAGTCGCAACGTTTCTCGGAGGGCTTGCTGCGGGCTACGCCCTCTTCGGCCGCTGCTCAGCAGGACGATCACCGCGCCAGTCTGTGATGGGGTGCGCTCTCCTTGAGGGCCTGATCGGCGCCTGGGCCCTTCTTTTTCCGCTCCTTGAGCGCGTGTTGTGGCGGCTTCACTTTGAGCACCATTCCTTCGAGGGCTCGCTCTTCGCTGACATCGTCATTGCGGTTCTGCTCATCGGCGCCCCTACGGTCATGATGGGCGCCTCGCTTCCGCTCCTGACTCACGGGCTCTCGCTTGGCGTTGAGGATGCAGCCCCGTTTCACGCCAAAATATACATCGTCAACACGCTTGGCGCCTTTCTCGGGGCGCTCTTTGGCGGGTTTGTGCTTATTCCTTCCCTCGGCCTTGAGCGCACAATGCTCGTGATGGGCGCCCTGAACCTTGGGGCGGGGGCGTGCTTCGGCGCGCTCGGCTCCTTCCTCGGGTCGGAGGGGAGGGCTCAGCCTGGGGCGGAGGGCGCCGATGGCTCGGGCGAGCCCCTTTCTAGGCAGCGCATCGCCGCGCTTGCCGGGTTTGCGTGCGCTGGCGGCTTCATCTCCATCACGCTGCAGACGGTCCTGTTGCGGATTACGGCGCTCGCCCTCGGTGCGTCGGTGTACACCTTTGCGATGGTGCTGAGCGCCTTTATCCTCGTGCTGGCCCTAGGGGCGTGGGTAATCGCTGAGCGCTCCGGCGGGCGGGTCTCGCTCGCTGCCAACCAGGCGGGGATCGTGGCAGGCCTCATCGGCATCTACCTCGCCGCCCCCTTTCTTCCTTACGGAAGCCACATGCTGCGCACGCTCTTCACCTCGGTTGGCCCCAGCTTCTGGCTGTACAACGCGGCGGCTTTTGTCGCCCTATGCTTGCTAATACTGCTGCCTGTGGGGTGCATTGGCGCCATGCTTCCGATCCTCTTTCGCGAGAGCAGGGATCGCCGGGAGTCGCTGGGGCGCCGCGTTGGGCTCGTGTACGGCGCAAACACCGCTGGCTGCGTTGTCGGCGCGATCCTTGGCGGCTACCTCTCGCTCTACGTGCTCAACCTTGCAGAGGTGCTGCTGGGCTGTGTTGTTGCTGCAGGGCTTGTGCTCCTCGCCATCGCTTGGCGGGAGCCCGGGAGGGGGTTCTCAGCGATGCGGGCCAGCGCTGTGGCAGCAGCCTTCTTCCCTCTGGTCGCCATGCCGTGGCCCGAGTACGCATTTGCCCGAGGCACCTTCCGCCTGACCAAGGCGCTCGATGAGAGCTACAGCGGATTCGCCGCCTTCTACGGCACATTTATGGGCTCCCAAGACATCCTCGCGTATAAGGACGACCCCAACACAACAGTTGCCGTGATGGAGTCTAGCGACGGGTCGCGCTCGATACTCGTGAACGGAAAGTCAGACGGCAGCACCCGCTCGGGCGACAGGATTACCACGAAGCTGATGGCGCACCTTCCTGGGCTCCTGCAGTCCTCGTCGAGCAGGCGCGCTGCGGTTGTTGGCTTTGGAACTGGCATCACGGTGGGATCCCTTGCCAAGTACGATGAGGTTGACCGCATCGACATACTGGAGATATCGCCGGCGGTGCGGCGCTTCTCGCCCCTCTTTGATGGCGAGAACTCCGGCGCATCCCGGAGCCCAAAGATCTCCTGGCACCTTGGGGACGCGTACCGGTTTCTTCTGGAGAGCCGGGACGGCTACGCGATCATCGCCTCTGAGCCGAGCAACCCGTGGGTTGGCGGAGTGGAGCGGCTCTACTCGAAGGAGTTCTTCGACATCGCCCGGGACAAGCTTGCTCCCGGAGGGATCTACGCCCAGTGGTTTCACACGTACTCGATTTCGCAGGACACTATGGCCCTCGTCCTGAAAACGTTCCATGCCTCCTTCCCGAACGTGCACCTGTTTGAGCGCGACAGCGATGTTGTGCTCATCGGCTCTAAGGAGCCCCTCGATGCGCAGTCGCTCAAGCGCATGAGAGAGAGGTTCGGGCGTGATGCAATCCGCGACGATCTCTCAGATGTCGGCGTGAGCGCGCCAAAAGACCTCCTGGCGCGCGAAGTCCCGATGCCTTGGGAGGGGCTAGGCGGCGCGCCGCTCCAAACGCTGGGGCACCCAACGCTCTCATACCGGGCTGGGCGAGACTTCTTTTCGGAGGCCTCTGTGGATGCGGCACGGTTCTCGATGCTTCCAGAGCACCGTGGTTACTCACGGCGCGCGTTTCCCAGGACCCTCATGGGCATTGCGTACGGCAGTGAGGCGGAGGCGGACAAGCTGCGGTCATTGGCGCTGCTTCACTGCTCAGCCGGCAACACGAGCGCTGACAGCTCGTGGAGCCAGCAGACGCAGCTCTGCCGGCAGGCGCTCGTGGCGATGGTAGTTCGGGGAGAGATCCCCCCGAACAAGACGGTGACGCAGCCGGTTAAGGACCTCTTCCTCTCGCTCGCCCCGGGCTCGAGCCAGGCGGTTGTGCCGGCTGTGGGAGTTGAGGAAGCTTCGCTGGGGCTTGACTGGATCGCTGAGTACGGGGCGCCCCTGTTGGCGCTCGATGCTGCGAGGATTAGGGCGTATGCGGCGCCGTGTTTTAGGGATATGCGCGCTGAGAGCGCAGACTGCCGCGGGCGGCTTGTAATGACCCTGGCGGCCAGCGGCTTTTTTCCGGAGGCACGCGAGGAGTTCCTGCGCATTCAGTCAGACAGGCTGCCGCTCAGGGACCTAAGCCAAGCCCAGATGCTGGCGCGCGTTGCCGGGGTAGCGTTCTCTGCTGATGAGCAGCGCAAGCTAGCGCTCCTTAACTAGCGCTGCAGCCCTAGGGTTGGCAGCCCCTATCCCCGGCAAGCAGCCGGATGGGGGCAATCGGCACAGGGGTGTGGGGTGCTATTCAGAGGTCAAAGGTGGATGGGGGTTCAGGAGGCGCTCGGGGAGTTTAAGAGCGCCCGCCACCTGGGGTATCCTCTCGCAGGGTTGCCTAAACGGAGCCGCATAAGCGGCTCCCGCGCGAGGTATGTATATGGGGCCAAGCGGAGCTCCGCAACAGGACGCTACACAGGAAGCTGGAGCTCTGTCTGCCTTGTGGTGCGGCGGGGCAGTTGAGCAGGTCAGGCGGGAGATCTCTGCAAAGCTTGAGCAGCAGCCAGCGGCCGAGATCGCCAGGCTCTGCAAGGGGCTCACGGAGGAGCTGGAGGCGATTGCGGGCGAAGAGCGATTCCTCTGCAGCCAAGGAGCCCCGATTCGCCATGGGCAGGAATACTCGATGAAGCAGCTTTTCTTCGGGGGTAGCATCGATTCCGCGGCGGCGCCAGCGTGGCGGTGGGGCAGCAGCATTGGGATGTTCGCGAGCCATGAGTCTCCTGGGGTCATAATCTGGAACAATCGTGGGTGTGTTGAGGCTGCCACAGAGCAAGCTGACGGTTCATGGTCACGTGAGGTTATCAGTGAGCGCGCCCGAAGTGGCGCGCTTGGAACCGGCGATATGGGAAGGATTGTGCGCTACCCTGCGGGAGGCTCCGTAGTTCCTGAGCTTGGGGCGCCCACAACGAGCCCGACGCCGCTGGCCCAGATCGCAAGGCTGGTGCTGACCAGGGGGCGCGCCGCCGACGGTGCGGCCCCAGTCACAATCACGGACGAGCTGGGCATAGTCACGTTTGATGTTGCCATCGATGGGTCCGTCTTAGCGGGAGGGGGAGAGCGGGAGATCTTCCGCATGGTCCCCCGCGCTGAGGGGGGCTTTCAGGCAGAGCCGCTGATCGGCCTGACTGGCATAGAGCTCGTGCGCTATGCAGGAAGGGGGCGGGTGCTGACGGCGTGTGCGGCGCGGGGCCTGGAGGTTTGGCGCCTCGACGGGCGCACCACGGTGCCAGAGAGTGTCACTCCGGTGTGGCAGCCTGGCAGCGCCTGTTCTGTCCTGCCGGATGGAACGATAGCGATAGCGGCCCCTGACAACTCAGGAACGATCGTGTTTTGGCAGCGCAGCGAGGATGGGTCGTGGGGCATCAGCTCTACCGCCGGCATCGGCGCGGGGCGCAGCATCGGAGGCCTTCAGCCGCTCATGGGCAGGCAGATCCTCGTTCAGGCCGGACATTCGCTCCACGTCCTTCGCCGCGTTGAGGGGATAGGTTGGCACGCTGGCGAGGTATTGGCAGTGTCAGACCAGCTTTCGAGCGCGCAGGCGCTCGAGGACGGGAGAATCCTTGTGAGCGGCTCTAGCCTCTCCTACTTTGACTTCACGCCTGAGACGAGCCCAAGCTTCCGCATCTTTTGGGGCTGGGTTGGGTGCCTCACCCCGCTGCCCGACAGGGCCCTGGCCCCGGAGCAGCTGTAGGATGATCAGGAAAGCTTAAGGGCGAGCTGTGACGCGGCCTCCTTAAATTTCGCGGGGCTGAAGCTCCGCGCGCTCTCAAGCGTGACAAAGAGCCTGTCTAGCGGAGCCTTAAACTTCGCTGAAAGGCGGGGCGAGGTGGCCATCGCAGCCTGGATGCCCATTCCGATCTGCTCTGCAGCTTCGTACTTTAGCGCTTCTGCCTGTGCGCCGAAGGAAGCCAACTGCCGCATGATCGCTAGGGACGCTGCCTCATCTCCCGGCATGCGCCTAGCGAAATCGCCCACGCTGCCCGCCAGGAGGGCCTGCAGTCGCGCGAGCGCCTGAGGGGCCCCGTCAGACTGGTATGAGTCATGAAGCGTCGATACGAGGGCTGCAAACTCCGGCGCATCCGGCTGGTTCAGCGCCACGAGCGCCTCCCTGATCATGAGGAGCGGAGCTATGTTGACTGCGAGCCGGCCGGGCTTTCCGCCGTAGGTGCGGCGCTTCCACTGCTCCTCAGAGAGGCTGTGGTGGCACGAGTAGCAGTCAAAAACCGAGAGCTCCGGGAACATGCCGTTGCGCGAAAGCTCAGGCGAGCTGAGGGTGCGAACGATCCCCTCCGCCAGCGCCTGCTGGCCGATGATCCATGCGGCCACGGGGACGTACGGGCCCTTTCGCTTGAGGTAATCGTCATCTATGACCCAGTGCTTGGGCTCCATGACGCCAAAGGTGTCGAGCTCAAAGCTGAGGCGAGGGTGTCCGGCTCCGTAGAGGTCGTGCGTTACCCGCTTGTCGCCGTCCCCGTAGTGGCACGACAGGCAAAGCGCCGCGCGGCTTGTCAGCGACACCGTGTCAGTTAGGCCCCGGGCACGATTCTCCGCATGCGTGGCGCCAGCAACGGCGTGCGACTCAAGCCACCGCCCCGCAGCCCCATGGCACGACTCGCACGAGACCCCGTCCTCAATGTCAAACTTCTCGCCGCGCAGCTCGGCGTCTGGAACGTAGGTGGCGTGGCACTGTAAACAGAGGGGCTCGCGTGAAGGATCCCCGAGGTTAAGCAGCGATGCCATTCGGCGGGCGTCAGGCTTGAGGAGCACCGTGAAGGCCCCTGAGTGCTTGTCGTGCTTCAGCCAGGTGTAGTACTCGTTTTGCAGGACGTTTGATCCCCGCAGGGCGCGCACGCTGCCGTGGCAGGTAGATGACGAGCAGGAGCCTGTGCCCACGTACGTGTCGGGCGATCCCTCAGCAGCGGCGGGAAAGACGCAGGCAACGACGGCGATCAGTCGGATAAAAAAGCGTTCTATAAAAGCCCCCTCTCTTCACCCTTGTGTTCAAGCGCGGTAACGGCTTCCGGAGGTATCCCTGAAACGGGTGCGCTTTTCAAGGATCATTCACGCAGCCCCCCGCCAGTGCCTGCGGAGCTGCGCGCTGCGCAGTCTGGCGCCCGCCAAATTGATGCTGCAGCTCGCGTATTGAATTGCCTCGCATCATCGGTCACACGTATATTTGTGCCTCTCCTGGCGGCTGATTACGGCCGATGGAGAATTCCGGCTGGGGGCTGGCAGGCTGCATGTCCGAGCATTTTGAGATTGCGATTATCGGAGCCGGCCCAGCCGGGCTCGCTGCCGCCGCAAGCGCAGCGCACCACGGCCTCCCCCACGTCCTTTTCGAGAAGGGCGAGATCGCCAACACGATTTATGACTACCAGCTGCGCAAGCATGTCATGGCGGAGCCTGGGCGGCTTCCCCTCCGGGCCCACTGCCGCTTTGAGGCTGGGAGCCGGGAAAAGATCCTGCAGGAGTACCAGGAGGACTTGGGAAGGCTGAAGGCCAACCTCAGGAGGGCAGAGGTTCTTCGGATTGAGAAAAAGGGCGAAACGTTTGAGGTCGGGTACCAGGGGGGAACCTGCACTGCCAAGCACGTCATTCTGGCGATTGGCGTGCAGGGTGCCCCGCGCAAGCTCGGGGTGCCAGGCGAGGAGCAGGGCAACGTGGCGTACACGCTCTCAGATCCGGGCGCCTTCAGCGGCAAGCACATCATCGTGGTTGGCGCCGGAGACGCCGCTATTGAGAACGCGCTGGCGCTCGCCGAAAAAAACACGGTCTCGCTCGTGAACCGCGGAACTGAGTTTGCGCGCGCGAAGGACGCCAACTCGAAGCTGATCCTGGGGGCAATTGAGGGCGGCAAGATACGGTGCTTCTATGGCGCGACGGTGGCGCGAATCGAGCCCCAGTCCGCCCATATCAACACCCCCGATGGCGAGGTCACGGTGCCGTGTGACCACATCATCGCCCGCCTCGGCTGCGTCCTGCCGCGCAAGTTTCTTGAGACAGCGGGCATCACCTTCCCAAGCCCTGATCCCAATGCTGTGCCGTCCGTGAGCCACCGGTACGAGTCGAGCGTTCCAGGCCTCTATGTGCTCGGCGCCTTGATCGGCTATCCGCTTATTAAGCAGGCCATGAACCAGGGCTACGAGGTTATCGAGCACATTCGCGGCGAGCCGGTGCAGCCTGCCGACCAGCCGCTTCTTGAGGAGCGGTTCGTGGGCCTGCCAGGAGGGTTTGCCGAAAACTTCCCGAAAATATCGGCAAACCTTCCGCTCTTTAAGGATCTCAGCGCGCCCCAGCTTCGTGAAATGCTGATCGACTCGACGCTGCACCTTAAGGAGCCTGGGGCAGTTGTCTTTGAGAGGAACGACTACACCGACACGTTCTTCAGCGTTGTGTCAGGCGCGGTCGAGATAGAGATAGGGCTAGGGCGCACAATCAAGCTCGGGCAGGGGCAGTTCTTCGGCGAGATGGGCCTCCTCTCTGGAAGGCGCCGTGTGGCAACGGTTCGCGTGGCTGCGCCCGGAACGCTCCTGCTTGAGACGCCCCGCAAGCAGGTCCTCAAGCTGATCGCCTCAGTTGGATCGGTCAAGCGCGCCCTCGATGAGCTCTTCATGTTTCGCGCCCTCCAGACCGCCGTGTTCCCGGACACGCCAGAGCCATTCCTCCAGGCGCTCGTGAAGCGTGCCGAGATGAAGAGCTTCAAGAAGGGGGAGGTCATCTTCAGGGAGGGGGATCTCGGAGATGCGGCGTACGTTATCCGCAAGGGCTCAGTCAAGGTGTCGCGGCTCGCGCCGTCCGGCAAGGACATCGCGCGCACCTATGTCCCGGCCGGCAGCTACATCGGCGAGATGGCCGTAGTCAGTGAGGAGCCCACCCCGAGGTCGGCAACATGCACGGCTGCTGTTGCATGCGACCTGATCGCCCTAAAAAAGGACGACGTGATCCAGCTGCTGCGGGAGTTCCCGGACACGCGCGCATCCATCCATCGCGAGGTGGACCGCCGTCGGGTGCAGAATGCGATGGCGGACTGGAGCGAGGAAGCAGGCTCGCTCCTCGACTTCATGATGCAGCAGGGGCTCTCGGATGCCGAGAACGTGCTTCTCATCAACTCAGACCTCTGCGTCTCGTGCGACAACTGCGAGGCTGCGTGCGCCGCGACCCACAACGGGTACTCTCGCCTCGATCGGAAGGGGGGCAAGAGCTTCGCCTCGATTCAGGTTCCGATCTCGTGCCGCCACTGCGAGAATCCCCTGTGCATGACCGACTGCCCTCCGGATGCGCTCACCCGCACTCCAAGTGGCGAGGTGATCATCCGCGACTCGTGCATCGGCTGCGGGAACTGCGTCACTAACTGCCCCTACGGCGTAATCAAGATCGTGTACGACAAGGCCAGTGACGGCTTCTCGCTCCGGGCACTTTTGGGCCTGGCGAAGAAGGAGAAGGGGCCAGCAAAAGCGGCAAAGTGCGACATGTGCGCCAGCTTGCCAGGCGGCCCGGCGTGCGTGCGGGCATGCCCAACGGGCGCCGCCATGCGAGTGCACTCGAGCAAGCTGGTGGAGATAGCCGGCCTAAAGAGGATTTGAGGGGCGAGATGCAGGAGACGTTCATTTCCTACAAGCGGTTTAGGTGGCTGTGGATCACTGCGGTTGGGCTGCTTGTGTGCACCACGATGTATGCCCTCAATAGCCCCGTGGGCGGCAACAATGGCGGCACGGCGCTTGGGTACGCCTTTGGCACGATCGCCGCTCTCGGCATCGGTCTGCTCATGGCGTATGCGGCCCGCAAGCGGGCCTACAGATCCTCGCTGGGAACCGTCGAAGGCTGGCTTGCTGCCCACGTCTGGATCGGTATCGGGCTCATTCTGCTCGTGCCCCTCCACTCAGGATTTAGCTTCGGGCTTGATGTCCACACAACCGCCTACGTCCTGATGGTAGGCACCATCGCCACCGGCATCTGGGGGGCAGTGAATTACTCGCGGCTGTCGGGCAAGATCACGGCGCACCGGGGAGGGGCAACGGACGCGACAATGCTTGAGCGAATAGGGGAGCTTGGCAAGCAGGCAGAGGCACTCTGCGCGGGAAAGAGCGAAGCCTTCCTCCAGGTCTACAACGCCTTTGATGTGCCGCTCGACCTCTCACTCTGGTCAATTATCGTCAAGGAGCGGCACCCGTCGGTGAACCAAAAAGCGGCAGCAGTGATGCTTTCAGTTATCTCCGATGCGGAGCAGCGTGATGCCATAGCAATGATTGGGCTGCTCGACCAGCGGCTTGACCTGATTCGGTCGCTCCTGGAGCAGGCGCGGATCAAGGCGCTGCTTAAGCTCTGGCTCTACACCCACATCCCCCTCTCGTGCGCGCTGTGTGTTGCGCTCGCTATCCACATCGTTGTCGTGCTCTTCTACCGGTAGGATATGGCGTTCCGAATCATCCACGAGAGGCACGGGAGCAACGGCTCAGTCGAGCGCAGCGAGACCCGGGTTGAGCAACAAGAAATAGTCTTGGGCAGGGGCGGCGAGTCCGACGTCATCCTCGTTGGCCAGCGCATCGGAATAGAGCATGCGCGGTTCGCCTGGGAAGGGGGCGCACTCGCCGTGCTTGACCTAGGGAGCCTTGCGGGAATCCGGGTCAATGGGCGGCGTGTTGCTCGAGCTGCGCTTGCCGACGGCGACGTGGTGTCCCTGGGCGATATTGAGGCTCGCGTGCGGCTGCAGGGGCAGGAGGCGGAGCTTACGCTGGTCGAGGGGCTCGCCCAGCCGGCGCAGGATCAGGATCTCGCGGCAAGGGGCCTCGCGGCGCTCGGGATTGAGTCCCACGTGCCGCCGATGAGGATGCTCTCGCTGGCAGCTGCCGTCTTGGTCTCGCTGGTGTTCCTCGCCCTGCCGATTGGCTCTGGCGAAAAAGATGCGTGGAGCACAGGGCCGGTCTCGAGGGCGCACCAGCTCATCGAGGAGGACTGCGGACAATGCCACGCCAAGCCCTTCCAGCCGGTGCAGGACGCCCAGTGCCTCACCTGCCACCACATGACTGAGCACGCCAAGGGCATCGGGGATTTCAATGCGCGGCATCCGGCGCTCCAGGCGCGCTGCGCCCAATGCCACATGGAGCACAACGGGGACTCAGGGGTCATCACTCACGACTCGCGGCAGTGCTCCTCGTGCCACGCGAGGATGGCGTCTCTGCAGCCTGGAGCCACGGCAGAGAACGTGCCGTCGTTTGACCTGCACCCGCAGTTCAAAATTTCAGTCCCTGGCCCCCAAGGGACGGTGTCCCGCGTTAGCCTCGATGACCAAGAGCGCGCGGTCGACTCGTCCCGCATCAAGCTTAACCATAAGCTTCACCTCAAGCGCGGCCTGAGGGGCAAAGAGGGGCCTGTCACCCTTGAATGCGGCGCGTGCCACAGGCTTGGCCCCGACTTCAGGCAGCTGGAGCCGATACGCTTTGACAAGCATTGCCGCGACTGCCACTCGCTGGGCTTCGACGAGCGACTTCCGTACGAAGAGGTTCCGCACGGGGACGCTGAATCTGTGTTCGAGTCGCTCTTTGCCGCATACTCAAAGGTTGTGCTGCTTAAGGAAGATGAGTCGGTGCCGAACCCTGCGCATGACTCCACGCGAGACATGCCTGGCTCCGTTCCTGGCGCGGAGGAGGCTCCGGTGCCACAGAGCATCGCTGCGGTGCTGGGCAGCGCCCGAGATGCTGAAAAGCAGCTCTTCACGAAAACAGCGTGCTTTCTCTGCCACTCAATAGCCGAAAAGCCAAGTAGCGAGCAGACTGTGTCGAATGCCCATTACTCTGTCGCTGAGCCCAACATCCCTTCGGTGTGGTTTCCGCAGGCGCACTTCAGCCACGGCGCGCACGAGAAGTTCACCTGCGAGTCGTGCCACGAAAAAGCCCGTGGCTCGTCAGAGACAAAAGATCTTCTTCTGCCCCGCAAGCAGCTGTGCCAGGAGTGCCACCGCAGCGAGGATACTGAAGGCTTTGTGCGTTCGGACTGCACAGAGTGCCACTCGTACCACGATTCGCTTGGTTTTCCGGGCGAAAGAAAGGAAGATATCGCCTCGTACCTTAAAAGCCTAACTCGCTAGGAATCACCGCACATGGCCCACAAGAAACTGACGATGATCTCTGCCACTGCCCTCATGACGGCGCTGCTCGGCTGCGGGGGCGGCAGCGGAAGTGCGGGCGAGACGAGCGGCGGGGACCCCGCTGCCAACTTTAATTGTGATGGCAGCTGCGCTAACCAGTCCCTGTCGGTTGAGGAGGTGACCACTATTTTGCAGCAGGGGGTCGCAGCGGCAAAGGGGATGGGGACGGCAGCGACGTTCGCCATCACTGACCGGACCGGCAATGTTCTCGCCCTGTACCAGATGAGCGGAGCGCCCCAGACAACGACCATTAATGGGCAGACGGGAGCCAGCGGCGGGCTTGAAGGGATAGCAGTTCCCTCGACGCTTGCCGCGATTTCAAAAGCTGGAACCGGAGCCTACCTAAGCTCGCAGGGAAACGCATTCTCCTCCCGGACGGCGGGGCAGATTATCCAGCAGAACTACCTTCCCGGCCAGAACGACCAGCCGGGCGGGCCGCTCTTTGGGGTTCAGTTTTCGCAGCTGATATGCAGCGACATCACCAGGGCAAACGGCCCTGTGGGGCCTAGGCCGTTGCCGCTTGGGCTTTCGGCCGATCCAGGGGGATTCCCGCTCTACAAGCAGGGAGACGTGGTTGGCGGTGTCAGCGCAGAGTTCGACGGGCTTTACACCATCGATCCAAACCTGCAGGACTACCAGGAGTCGCCTGAGGAAGTTGTGGCCATGACGGCGAGCCTCGGGTTTGAGGCGCCTGCGCAACGGACGGGCAACAGCATCTCGCTGGCGGGCCGGTCTCTGCGCTACTCAGACACGACGTACAACGAGATCGTGGCGCCTGCGGAGCTTGAGCCCCTCGACCCGGCAGGCTTCAAGTCACAGCCCTCGTACACCAATGGCCAGATCAGGGCCGGCACCACGTTTGGCACAGCCCCTTCCGGCATCGTCGCAACAGAGAAGGCGGGAATTCCTGCGGCTGTGCTGGTTGGGAGGTTCCCAACCATCGGGGGCAGGCCCCTGCCTGGCGGAGCCCAGCTCTCTGCCAGCGATGTGAACGCCCTGCTCGACTCGGCGCTCACCACCGCCTACCGCGCCCGGGCCGCGATACGTCAGCCGCTCGACACCTCTGCGCGGGTGTCGATCTTTGTGGTTGATGAGAGCGGAAACCCGCTGGGCTTTATCCGCTCCCAGGATGCCCCCGTGTTTGGCGTGGACGTTTCGCTCCAGAAGGCGCGCACGGCGGCTTTCATGAGCTCCGCGAGCGCCGGCACCCTGCTTGCTGCCGGCGTTTCGCCGAACTACGCAGCGAGCTTCGCGGCGTTCACGGGTGTCTCGCTCGATGGCAGCCACGCATTCGCCAACCGCTCGGTGGGAAACGTTTCACGGCCCTTCTTCCCGGATGGAATCAACGGCACCGCCAACGGCCCCTTCTCGCTGCCGTTCCCCGGGACAGCGGCAGGCCCGAGCTGGTCGGTCTTCAATACCGGCCTGCAGCTCGACCTCGTGTTTGGCAGTCTCGTTGGTCCGATACTGCAGCCCGGCACCGTGCCCAGCTCGTGCACGAGCGCGGTTTTTGGGGGCCGCTTGAGGAACGGCATTCAGATCTTCCCCGGCGCCGTGCCGCTGTACCGGGGCGGGGTGCTGATTGGGGCGATCGGCGTCAGCGGAGACGGCGTGGACCAGGATGACATGGTGGCCTTCTATGGCGCGAGCCGCCGGGGGCTCGACTACGTTGGGTACACCACCGTCGGTGATCCCTACCTTGGCTTCAACGCGCCGCTTGAGATACGGGCGGACCAGATCGTTCCTCAGCGCAATTCGCGGCTTCGCTACGTCAACTGTCCTGAAGCCCCCTTCAGTGGCAGCAATGAACAGGGTGTCTGCACGGAAGGGTAGCGGAGATGGGGCAGCGGGCTCCGAGACAGTCGGGCGAGGGGGCTTCCCGCCGGGCGTCGGCCGACGCACTGCTGGGTGCCGTGCTCGTGCTCGCTCTTGGGGCCTCTGTGCGGCCGGCGCTCGCCCAGGAGGAAGCGGGATCTCTTGGCGGCCTGTCGGTGACCAGCGAGGCGCCACGCCGCATGCCCGACAGCGAGCCGGCACCGTTTCCAGACACGATCTATGAGTCGATCCAGCCCGTTCATGATTCTGCCACAGAGTTCATCGCCGTGCCGGATCGCTGGCGCATGTTTTACGCGGGCAAGTACTATGATCCCTACAACCAAAACGCGCTCAAGGCCGACATACCAGCCTTTGGGAAGCCTGGAGAGGAATGGTTTACGGAGGTCTCGGTTATCTCGGACACCCTCTTCGAGGCGCGGCGCATACCGGTGCCGGTGGGCCAGGCGAGCACCAAGAGGCCCAACAGCAACAACGTTTTTGGCGACGGGGACCAGAACTTCTTTGCCGAGAACGTCATCGCATCCTTCAGCCTCATAAAGGGCGACACAGCCTTCAAGCCGCCAGACTTTGAGCTGCGAATTGCGCCGATCTTCCAGGTCAACCGGCTGTACGCGCAAGAGGACGGCCTTCTCAAGGCGGATCCTGCCTTCGGCGACACCCGAACCGCCCAGGCGTTTGGCTTCCAGGAGCTCTTTGCTGACATTCACCTGGCAAACCTCTCAGAGCGCTATGACTTTGTCTCGACACGGCTCGGAATCCAGCAGTTCAACGCTGACTTCCGGGGGTTCCTGTTCAACGACAACGAGCCCGGTGTCCGAGTGTTCGGAAACTATGACAATAACAGGACTCAGTTTAACGCAGCGGCATTCTTCTTGCTCGACAAGGACACCAACACCGGCATCAACACGACCTTCGACTACAGGCACCAGGATGTCTTTGTGGCAAACATGTACCGCCAGGACATGATTGCCCCCGGCCACACGATGCTCTTTAGCGTGGTCAACCGGCGGGACAACGCAGGGGACGCGGGCTACACGTACGACCGGAACGGGTTCCTCGTGCGCCCCGCCCCGATCGGCGATGAGCGATTTAAGAACCTCAATTCCACCTATTTTGGCGTCGGCGGCGACGGCCATATTGGGCGCGTCAACACGACGACCCAGTACTACTACGTGATGGGCTCGGAGAGCCACAACCCTATCGCAAACCGGCAGGTCGACATCAGCGCGCAGATGTTCGCCCAGGAGCTCTCGTACGACCTAGACTATGTCAGGTTCCGTGCCTCATTCTTTTGGGCATCGGGTGACAGCGATCCTTACGACAGCCGCGGTACCGGGTTCGACTCAATCTTTGACAACCCGAACTTTGCAGGGGGAGACCTGGGGTTCTTTCAGCGCGAGGCGATCCCCTTCGTGGGCGGCGGCGGAGTCAACCTCGTCAACAGGAACAGCTTGCTGCCCGACCTGAAGGCCGGCAAGGAGCTCGGCCAAGCCAACTTCGTCAACCCGGGCATACGGGTGTACAACGTGGGCGTCGACTTCGATCTGCTCCCCGAGCTCAAGCTCGTCACCAACACGAGCTTCCTGCAGTTCGACCAGGTGGCGGTCCTTCAGGACCTTCGCCAAGACGGGTCGATCACGAGGGACATCGGCGTAGATCTCTCTGCCGGCTTCGTCTACCGCCCGTTTCTCAACAATAACGTCATCATCCGCACTGGCGTTGCGGTTCTCCTCCCCGGCAGCGGCCAGGAGAACCTCTTCGGCAGCCAGACGCTGTACGACACCTTTACGAACCTCATACTTCAGTACTAATGGTGCACAGGATGGCGAAACAGGAGGGATCACGGCTAGGAAGTTGGAGCAGGGCAGCGGTTGCTCCCGTTGTGCTCGCCCTTGCTTGCCAGCTTGCCGCAGTCGTGCAACAGGCGGGCGCGGAGGACCCGTACGAGAATGTGCTTCAGCCCTGGGGAAGCCCCGAGGTGATGAGGTCGTCCAGCACCGGGTGCCTCGATTGCCACACAAAGACGGACGCCCCCACCATGCACGAGAACCCCGCGGTTCACATCGGATGTGCTGAATGCCATGGGGGCGATCCCACGGCGAGGGCGGAGGGCCTCAAAGCTGGCAGCGTGGCCTACGAAGCTGCCAAGAGGGTGGCCCACGTGCAGCCGCGCCACCCCGAATGGTGGCCCACATCGGCGAATCCGCGCGGCTCGTACACTGAGCTCACGAAGGAGTCGCTGGACTTCGCGCGATTCATCAACCCCGGAGACCTTCGTGCCGCGCCCCAGGCGTGCGGAGGGTGCCACTCGCAGATCACCACTGCCGTCAAGAAGAGCCTCATGACAACGTCGGCGATGCTGTTTGGCGGGGCCGCCTACAATAATGGGCTGCTCCCGAACAAGGTCTACCTGCTCGGCGAGGCGTACACGCAGCAGGGCGAGCCTGCATCAATCTTGCATGACCATCATCGCCCTCTCACCCCGCAGATGCGGGCGCGCGGGGCGCTTGGAAAGCTCTTGCCGCTGCCCACCTGGGAGGTATTTGCGCCGGCCGACATCTTTCGCGTCTTTGAGCGGGGCGGCATCTTTATTCGTAGCCAGTTCTCCGACATCGGCGTTCCCAACCCCCTCGAGGACTCCGGCAAGCCGGACGTGAAGGCCTCAAATCGCGGCCCGGGCACTGGCGCGCGCATAGCCGTGCCGCTCCTCAACATTCACAAGACCCGCCTCAATGATCCCCACTTAAGCTTCCTCGGCACCAACGATCACCCCGGAGACTACCGAAGCAGCGGGTGCACGGCGTGTCACGCGGTGTACGCAAATGACCGGGCGCCTGCCCACTCGGGGCCGTACGCGAAGTATGGGCATGACGGAAAGTCGGTTTCCGTTGATCCCACGATACCCAAGAACGAGGAGGGGCACCCGCTGAAGCACGTCTTTACTCGGGCGATCCCGACGAGCCAGTGCATGGTGTGCCACATGCACCAGCCTAACATGTTCCTCAACACGTACGTTGGCTACACCATGTGGGACTACGAGGCAGACGCGCCGGCGATGTGGCCTGAAAAGCAGCGCTACCCAACGGATGAGGAGGCCTTCACCTCTATCAGCCACAATCCCGAGGAGGCTGCGATACGCGGCAAGTGGACTGACATTGATTTCCTCAGGAGGGTTGCCGACCTCAACCCGAAGCTCAAGACGACCCAGTTTGCTGACTACCACGGCCACGGCTGGAACTTCCGGGCGGTGTTCAAGCGCGACCGCAAAGGCCATCTGCTCGACAAGGATGGCAAGATCGTCCCGTTTGACGATCCCGAGAAGTTCAAGAGGGCGGTTCACCTTCAGGACATACACGTGGACTTCGGGATGCAGTGCTCTGACTGCCACTTCGCTCAGGATGTGCACGGGGACGGCAATATATACGGAGAGGTGGCACAGGCTGTCCAGATCGGGTGCGAAGACTGCCATGGTGACGTCTCTAGGCGGGCAACGCTCCGCACCTCTGGACCAGCGGCCCCAGAGGGGGGCGAGGATCTCTCCCTCAAGCGCACACCATGGGGCGAGCGGCTCTTTGTCTGGAAGGGCGACCAGCTCATGCAGCGCTCGATGGTCACCAAGGGGCTCGAGTGGCGGGTCAAGCAGGTAGTGGACTCAATTAACCCCGGGAGCAGCGACTACAACCGCAAGTCAGCCCGGGCCAAGCTGGTAAAGAAGCTTGAGGATGGCGCGGTCACGTACTCGTTCGCGTCGAGCAGGGAGGCCGCGCAGCCCAACGCCAACGAGAAGCTTGCGCACCCTAATGGCGACATGTCGTGCTTCGCCTGCCACAGCTCGTGGACAACGGCCTGTGGCGGGTGCCACCTGCCGATTCAGGCAAACTGGAAGAGCCGTACCAAGCACTACGAAGGAAAGGTCACGCGCAACTGGGCTACCTACAACCCTCAGGTTGCGCGAGACGATATGTACCAGCTCGGCCGCCATGGCCCGGCCAAGAACGGCAAGATCGTTCCGGTCCGCTCATCCAGCGCCCTGATGTTGAGCTCAACCGACACCAATCGCCAAAAGATCTACATCCAGCAGCCGCCGACCTCGGGGAGCGGGCACAGCTCGCAGGCCTTCGCGCCGCACTTTCCGCACACCGTCCGCACCCGCGAGACCAAGGAATGCAAGGACTGCCATGTGTCGAAGGAGAACGACAACAACGCCATCATGGCCCAGCTCCTGCTGCTCGGAACAAACTTCGTCAACTTTATGGGTCACTACGCCTGGGTTGCGGCCGGCGAGGAGGGGCTTGAGGCCGTCCAGGTGACCGAGTGGGACGAGCCACAGGCAGTTATCGGAAGCTACCTGCACCGCTACGCCTACCCTGACTACTACAAGGCCCACCGGGAGCGTGGGATGGAGCTTGAGGAGAGCCACCGCCACCACGGAGCCGGGGGCAGCACGCGCTCGATACAGATGCGCGGGGAGTACCTCTACACGGCGGCTGGCTCGGACGGTTTCCGGGTGTACGACATCGCAAACATCGCGAACAAGGGATTTTCGGAGCGCATCGTGACCAGCCCTGTCTCTCCGCTTGGGCAGGACACGCACGTTGCAAGCGAAAATGCGACCGGTGTCGCGCTTCCCACCACCATGCCTGTAGCGCCGTTCAAGAAGCAGCTCCCTGAGAACCTTGAGGCGCCGATGCACCCGATCTACCACTACGCATTCATCTCAGACAGCGAGGAGGGGCTGATCGTTGTCAATGTCGATACCCTGCAGGATGGGGAGCCCCGCAACAACTTCCTGGAGCGGGAGCTGACCTGGAACAAGGACGGCATTCTCACAGGAGCCCGGTGTATCACCCTCGCAGGCGCGCGTGCCTTTATTGGCACCGAGGACAAAGTGGTTGTCCTAAACATCGATGACCCTCTTGAGCCTCGGGTGGAGGCAGCGTGGCCGGCGAAACGCCCTTCGGCGGTCGCCATCCAGTTCCGCTACGCCTTTATGACCGATGAAGAGGGCTTCCACGTCATCGACATCACCCATCCTTCAGCGCCAAGAGTTGTCCCGGCGGCTTCGGTCCCCCTCGCTGACGCCAGAAATCTCTACGTGGCGCGCACGTACGCGTATGTCGCCGGCGGGGCCGAGGGGCTTGTGATAGTCGACATTGAGAGGCCGGAATCCCCCTTCGTGCACGAGAAGTTTACGGATGGAGGCAGGCTCAACGACACGCACGACGTCAAAGTAGCGAGCACCAACGCGAGTCTCTTTGCTTACGTTGCTGACGGAAGAAACGGGCTCGTTGTCATCCAGCTTACCGACCCGGACCGGGTTCCTGGGTTCTACGGATTCTCTCCCCCAGTCAGGCCGATCGTGATCGCGCGCAAGCAGATGGCCGGACCGGCACTCGCGATCTCAAAGCCCCTCGATCGTGATCGTGCGGTTGACGAGACCGGCAACCAGGTAAGCGTCCTAGGGCGCCTCGGCTCCCGGCCCTTCACCCTCGACGAGATGAAAAAGATGTTCCTCAACAGTGAAGGCAAGGTTTGGACAGTAGACTAGGCAAGGCGGCACAGGAGCGGGGTGCAGGCGAGCCTGCGATCCCGTCCGTGCGTTCCTAAAGGCATCCCGCCCTGTTTGGGCAGCTGCGGTGGGCCTGGGTGTGTTCGGGTTGCAGCGCGGCATTGGTATCTGGCCGAGAGCCCGAGTCTCCCGCAGAGATTTAGCCATCGCTCCCTCTCTTGCCGCCGCTACGGCAAAAAAAAGCGCCCCCCTTTCGGGAGGCGCTTTCCGGATTGGCAGTAATCAGCTCGATTACATCGCCAAGCGCACACCAGCTCCGAGCGTAACAGCTGAGTCGCTGTCGATGCCCGCGTCAGCCTTGAGGGCTACGTTGTCGAGGATGGTGTAGAGGGCGGTGCCAGAGTACGACCATACGGCAGTGTCCTTAGCCGCATTGCCGTTCTGGTACAGGATGTTAGCGTCAACTTCCACGTCGTCGAGGAGCAGGTAACGAGTTCCTACACCAGCGTACACGCGATCCTTGCCAACCAGCGTGTAGTCCTCGCTGAAGTTGATGTCCTCAACGTCAACTGAAGCGGAGCTGTTCACGTTGTAGTGAGCGCCACCCACACGGCCAAGGATGTCGAACCCTGGGCAGATGTGGTAGTAGCCGAGAGCTCCGTACGTCCAGGTGTTGTAGTTAATGCTTCCGAGCGAAATAGGGGCCACCTCATTCTGGGCGGTCTGTGAGAAGTCGCCCTGGGAGTAGTTGTAGCCGCCTTCGAGAGCGAAGTACTCAAAAGGGCTGATAGAGAGGCGGGTATCGATGCCGTTAGTCGGCGTAACCGGCCCATAACCCTTGGAGTCATTCCACTGGTAGGCGACATCCAAGAAGTTATACTTCATGAGCGGATCAGCGGAAGCTGCGGTAGCGCTGAATGCTACAGCAAGCGTGAACAAAGACAGTATCTTCTTCATCTTCTCTTTCCTTATTGAATAATGGGATTGATTACCCGTCAGAGAGGCTATCTCAGCCCCATCCCCCGGAACAATACCGAAATTAGTCATAACGCTCTGTGTGTTAACGCCGTTCTGCCTAGCGAGACAGGATCGGCCTAAAGGGCAGCCACTCCGGCTCATTCTGAAACACCCAGCGGTAGTACTCTTTGTGCTCAAGCCGGGCTGCGGCGAGCTCATCAACAACGACGGTGCAGCGCTGGTGCATCTGCAGCGCGCTCGCTGTCACCACCGAGCGCACGGGCCCCTCGATCGCTTCCCTCAGTATTCCGGCCTTGGACTCGCCAGTAGCGAGCATAATGCACCACCGGCTCTCAAGGATCGTTCCAACCCCCATCGTTATTGCGCGCGACGGGACATTCTCTGCCCCGCCGAAGAAGGTGGCATTTTGCGCGCGCGTTTCCGGAGTCAGCGATTTCGTCCTCGTTCTTGAGGTCAGCGAAGAAAGCGGCTCGTTGAATGCCAGGTGGCCGTTGAGGCCGATGCCGAGCAGCTGCAGGTCGATCCCTCCGGCTGCGGCGATCTTCTCCTCATAGCGCCGGCACTCGGCGTCGAGATCAACAGCCATGCCGTCCGGTAGGTGTGTGTTGCCCGGCTTGATGTTGACGTGGCGAAAGAGGGATTCCTCCATAGTGCCTCGGTAGGAGCGAGGATCCTCCGCAGGGATGCCGATGTACTCATCGAGGTTAAAGGTGACCGTGCGCGAGAAATCGAGCCCCTCAATTCGGTGCTTCTCGCCCAAAATTTTGTACACAGTCTCTGGTGTTCGGCCCGTCGCGAGGCCCAAGACGGCGCGAGGCTTTGAGCGAACGGTTGCGGCGATAAGCTCTGCCACGAGGGCGCTCGCCGTTTCGGCAGTTTTGCTGATAATGACTTCGATGGCAGCCTCCGTGATCCGGCCCTTGAATCGTTACACCGCAACCGCTGGGCGGGCAAGGGCCAGCAGTCGCCACGGCGGGAGCCCAAGTGGCACAGCCCGGTGCCGGGAGAATGAGGCTAGGGACAAAAGGTGTTGAGCGCGCGAGCCATGCCCTGCATCGGGACAGAGATGTCGCTCCCCCCTCGGGTTTCGAGGGGGCGAACGAGGTGAACCTCCGCAGCCTTGCCTGCGCACAGCAACCTGAATGCGCTCGTTGCCGCATCATAAAAGCCCGGAAAGTGCCGCGACATCGAGCTGTCGAGAGCGACAACAACGGGCCGAATAGGATTGGCCAGCTGGGAGGCAACAGAGAGGTAGCAGAGGACACCCGCAAGGCTGCCTCCACGAAGCACGAGGGCGGTCAGCAGCTCTGTAAAGAGGCTGCCGGCATCCAGAATAGCCGTGGGCACCCTGTCCGGGCTTGCTTCACACAGAGAGGCCACGAGCATGCGGTTATTGAGCGTCACTTCGCCGGACACGAGCGCATCGCGCAGCGGCACGAGACCCTCGCCCTCGGGTATCTGGGCCGCGGCACACACGTGGGCATACACGAGCCCCGGAAACCATGTGCCAGCAGCCAGCTCTTCGAGCGAGAGCGAGGAGACTCCACGAGACTCGGCGAAGAACCGGTCGCCATCAGAGAGCAGCGAGCCTGGAATTTTTAGGTGCCCGCCAAGTTCGGTGTTGATGATGTGGCCCTTCTCCCCTCCCGCCTCGCCGATCGCGGTGCAGTTGCCCCCCGAGGACATGACAACTCCGGCCGTTGAGTGAGAGATGGCAAAGAGCGTAAAAACAGTGTCGTTCCCCAGCAGAAACACAGAGGGCCGCCAGCCAACCTTGCCGAGCGCCCGCAGGAAGAGGGCGCCGACGTCGTCACCGTCTCGGACGCCCTGCAGAAACCACTCGCCCTTGCGGTATCCGCCGCTCTTGGTGCCCTGCACTATCCCCGAAACGCCGCGCGTATGGGGAGTCTCTATCGGGACGCACAGCACTTGGTTAGACCAGATGAGCCCCAGCCTACACCCCTGCTCAACACCAGGGAGGGCGCGTTGGATCTCAGCGATAAGCGTCGCGAGGAAGCCCTCAAGAGGGGCGTCGCCTGCAGCAGCCTCTCTCTTGAACCAGGTGTTAGGGTGATCAAAGAGGCTGCGCAGCTCCCCATCCCCGTTTTGAAATCCAACCTTTGTCTGGGTGCCGCCGACGTCAATCAGCACGCACGGGTGCGGCTGCTCCTCCTCAGCGGGATCTGGCAGGGGAATCTGGCTTGAGTCCCAGGCACAGGCCGGGCCGCCGCGCTTGGCGCAGGCGTTGTCGAGACATTCGATGCCCAGCATCGCAATCTGGGGCAGGGCGGTGGCGAGGGTTGGGATGTTCAGGGCTTCGGCCAGCTTGTTGAAGGTTGGGGCGGGAGTTGACATCGCTGTGGCTTGCAGAAGTTGTTGTTTTGCCTACAAAACCGGTTATGAGCCGCTCGCGCACAGCGAGCCCTCCCGACCGTAGATCACCCCGGGAATTATTTCAAATAGTTGGATAATCCGCTATACATGGCGCGTTTAGCTAGGCGCAGCAGCCAGCAGGGCACTCCGTATGTCGCACATCTTAAAGAGCATTCCCAAAGGCGAGAAGGTCGGCCTCGCATTCTCAGGTGGCCTCGACACCAGCGTGGCTGTCGCCTGGATGAAGGAGAAGGGGGCGATCCCATACGCGTATACCGCGCATCTCGGGCAGCCTGACGAGAGCGACTACGATGCCATACCGGCCCGTGCCAAGGAGTACGGCGCTGAGAAGGCGCGCCTCATCGACTGTCGCCACGACCTCGTTCGCGAGGGGCTCATAGCGCTCGTGTGCGGGGCGTTCCACATCTCGACCGCCGGCAAGACGTACTTCAATACGACCCCGATCGGGAGGGCAGTCACGACCCCGAGGCTCGTGCTCGCAATGGTCGAGGACGGCGTCAACATCTGGGGAGACGGCAGCACCTACAAGGGAAATGACATCGAGCGGTTCTACCGCTACGGCCTCCTCGTCAACCCCAACCTCTACATATACAAGCCCTGGCTCGACACAGCCTTCATTCAGGAGCTCGGGGGCCGCAAGGAGATGAGCGAGTGGCTGCAGGCCCGCAAGTTCCCGTACCGCGCCTCAACAGAGAAGGCCTACTCAACTGACGCCAATATGTGGGGCGCAAGCCATGAAGCCAAGAAGCTTGAGCTGCTGGACCACAACGAGTACCTGATTGAGCCCCTCATGGGCGTAAAATCATGGGACCAAAAGGTTGAGATTGCGCCAGAGACCGTCACGGTGGAGTTCTTTGAGGGTGCGCCGGTCAAGATTAACGGCAAGGAGTTCCCCAGCCCAGTTGAGCTGGTGCTTGAGGCGAATCGGATCGGCGGCCGCCATGGCCTAGGGCTCTCCGATCAGATCGAGAACCGCATCATCGAGGCGAAGAGTCGGGGCGTGTACGAGGCTCCCGGAATAAAGCTGCTCCACATCGCGTACGAGCGGCTCATGTCCGGCATTCACAACGAGGACACCCTTGAGCAGTACCATGTCTGGGGATACCGGCTCGGACGGATGCTCTACCAGGGGCGGTGGTTCGACCCGCAGGCGATGATGATTAAGGACTCGATGCTCCGGTGGATCGGCAAAGCGGTCACTGGCTCTGTGGTGCTTGAGCTGCGGCGCGGTGACGACTACTCCATCCTCAACACCGAGAGCCCCAACCTGAGCTACCACCCGGACCGGCTGACGATGGAGAAGGGAGAGGGGAGCTTTACGGCTGTTGATCGTATCGGCCAGCTGGCCCTCCGAAACCTCGATATCGAGGACACCCGCAACAAGATCAAGATGTACAGGGAGGCGGGCGTTGTGACGAGCTCTTCACCCGTTTCGGGCTTGCTCGAATAGGCTATACTCCCCTCCGTAGGGTGCGGGGCCCATCGGGCACCGCCACGAACGAGGGGTACCATGAAGAGATGCATCGTTGCGGCTATCTGCATGCTGGCCGCATCCCAGGCGCACGCAGAGCCCATCTGGGTGCAGGTCCGGCAGTCACAGGTTCGGTCCCAGCCGAAATTCTATGCGCAGTCGCTCGGCCCGGTGCGCTACGGCGAGCGCCTTGAGAAGCTCTCAGAAGATGGGGGCTGGGTTAAGGTCCAGCTCGCCGCGAAACAGGGGTACCTGCCCCTCTCTGCGGTGTCGCAAGACCAGATCGTCCTCTCAAGCGCGGAGCTGCTTAAGGTGCGTGCGGACTCGGCAGAGGTGGTTCTTGCTGGCAAGGGCTTCAGCAAGGAGGTGGAGCAGCGCTACCGCTCCGAAGCGTCGGGCTCCCGCTACGACCTCGTCGATTACGTAGAGCAGAGCTCGCGAGTTTCGCCGGCAGAGGTGCAGCAGTTCATGAAGCAGGGAGGGCTCGGCAAGTGATGTCACGCAGAGGGCTAGTCACAGCGATGGTCTTTGTGCTTGGCACCGGGTGCTCGCACCCGGGCCTGCAGCAGATGGGAGCGGGGGTCCTTGCCTCCACCGGGTACGTCACAACGGATCAGGCCAACGGGCTCCTGTCAGCGGGCACCGGCCTGGTGAAGTCCCAGGAGGATCTCACTCCAGAGCAGGAGTACTACCTGGGTCGGGCTGTCTCTGCGAGCCTCCTCGCAAAGTTCCCGCCGCGCCGCAGCGCGCCGGCGAGCCGTTACCTTAACGAGATCGGGATGAGCCTCGTGAGCGTGTCTGACACGCCGGAGACCTTTGCAGGGTACCGTTTTGCGGTTGTTGAGTCGCGCGAGATTAATGCGTTCTCGGCCCCGGGAGGCTTCGTCTACATATCCTCGGCCTTTGTCTCCGAGCTGCCCGATGAGGACGCCACGGCTGCTGTCCTGGCACATGAGATAGCTCATGTCGTGAAGCGCCACGGAATAAACGCAATCTCAAATGCTCAGCTCTTTTCGGCGCTGACAGAGGCTTCGCAGGCTGGGGCCTCCATCGCGGCGAGCAAAGTTTCGAGCCCCGTCAACCTTGGGCCGATCACCGGAGTATTTGCTGAAAGTGTCTCCGGCGTGGTGGACACCCTCTTGACCAAGGGGTTCGACCGAAGCCAGGAGTATGAGGCAGACCTGTATGCTGCAGAGCTCTTGCAGCGGGCAGGCTACGACCCGAATGCCTTGGTGCGGGTGCTGGCGATCCTGGAGACCCACGCGAAGGGTGAGCACGACGGGTGGTTTGCCACTCACCCACGGCCGGCAGACAGAATTGAGGAGCTAAACAGCGACTTTACCTTTCCGCCGGCCACGGATGTCCCGGCTTCCCGGAAAGCCCGTTTCGCGGCCCTAAAGTAGCGACGGGATCGGAGGAGTTCGTTTTAGGCCCGCCCAGCACGCGCCGCGCTTCCCCCAGTTTGGAGTAAGGCTCTTCGGGTTGGTACACTAGCGAGCCTATGGGGTTTCGTCGGCAAGAGTACAGGCAGCAGCTGAAGAGAGAGCACGATTGCGCCAAGCCGCCTGCCGCGCTGGGCGAGCAGCCAGAGATGCCCCATCGGGACACCGACCTCGTCCTCCGACACTTTCATGAAGATCCCGTGATGGCGATGGAGCTTGTCCGGCAGAACGCCAGCCGCGCTTCCAGCGAGTGGTACGCGCTCGAGCTGCTCGGCCATGGCTTGAGTGACCTGGCCAGGCTGCAGGACCATGAGGCGGGCAGCCTGCGCAAGCGGCTCTGTGATCGGGAGAGCTTCGAGTACAGCGTGCTCGCCCAAAGCTGCCTCGATATCGCCAAGCATGCGCCGCACCTCTCGACCTACATGTCATCCAAGATCTCCAGGGCTCTTGCGATGCTTGGCTATCGGGATGAGGCCCTCTTTTCGCTCATCGGCCAGCAGGTGCAGGAGAAGCAAAAGCAGCTGACACAGGCGCAGATCGCCAACCTCTTGTGGTCGCTCAATCACCTCGACATCGACGACCCAAAGCTGACCAAGGCGCTGCTGCGTAGCGCTCTCAGGATCTCAAGAATCGACGAGCTTCCAATCGAGTCGAGGGCCCGCATCGCTTGGCCCCTGGCGCGCCTGGCGCCTGAAAAGCTCCGCACGCTGATGTCGGAGTCCATGCTTAGGGAGGAGGATTGCGACCCGGAGGTGTACCAGCTTATCTACCAAACGCTCGTTGCCGCAGGAATGTGCTCACCAACGGAAGCCGGCTTCACGGGGTGGGCCGGCGCGAGAATCACCGATGGGCAGCTCGGCAGGGAGTCAGCGCTGCAGGCCTCGGTTGGGGGGGCGCTACGGAGCTTTCTCTACGGCACAGATCATGAGATTCGTGAGGAGCAGAGCATCGGGGGGGTTCTCGTTGATTTCGTCGTGCACCTGAGGAGCAGCGGGCGCCTCATCGCCATCGAGGCCGACGGGTACCACTATCACTTCTCCTCTGGGCCGGACGGGGGCAGGCGATTCGGGCGTGACGAGCTGCAGCGCAAGATCGTTGAGGAGCACGGCCTCGAGGTCGTGCACATAACGTCCCAGGAGTGGAGCGAGATTCCCCACGAGGACCTCTTGGCGGACAAGCTTCGCCTCTCGCACGGCAAGTAGCGCGCCGGTAGATAGCAGGAGCTCGCGCTCCTACCCTCCTGGTGAGGGTGGCTGAGGCGTGGTATGCCCTGCTCTGAGGGGCTCGCGCCCCAAGGAGATGGCGATCATGAGCGCGGCGAGACAGCTACAGCGGGGGGTGTTTTTTATATGGCTCTCTGCCGCGCTGCTGGCGTGGCTTCTGCTCAGCTCAGGGCTGCTTGCGGACATTGAGAGCAAGACCTGGGACATGCGGCAGCAGGCCCTTGTTCGCCCGGAGGCTCACGACCCAAAGATTAAGATCATCATGGTCGACCAGAGCTCAATCGACCACTATGCGCGCACAGAGCAGATCTACTGGCCGTGGCCGCGATCACTGTACAATCCCGTCCTCCTCTACCTGGCGCGGGCCGGCGCGCGGGGCGTGGCGTTTGACATGCTCTTTACTGAGAGCTCAACCCACGTCGGAGACGACAAGGAGTTTGCTGACGTGGTGGCGAGCTCACTGCCGGTTGTGAGCGCGGTATCCGCCCGGCGTGACTCCGTCGATGGTGATCCCGCAACAGAGGAGCTCTTCCGGTCCTCGCAAGAGAGGAGAAGGGGAGAGATCGAGCGCCTCCTCGCCTCCCTTGCGTCCCCCCGCTTTCCGTCGGCAACCCTGCCGATACCGATGCTTATCGAGGCTAGCCCAGCGCTCGGCAACGTGTCTGCCGAGGCTGATGCCGACAAGATCTTCCGGCACGCTGCTCTCGGGGCGCGAGTCGGCGAGACACCGGTCCTGAGCCTTCCTGCGGCGCTCTATGCCCTCGTGCATCCCGGGTCTGGGAAGGGCGAGGAGGTTGCGCCGCTGGCCGGAGAGGGCGGAAAGCTCCTGGTCAGGTTCTTCGGCCCGGAGGCGACCTACGACACGTACTCAATAGCGGCGGTCATCAACAGCTGGCTGAAGCTCGGTGAGGGAAAGAGGCCCGACATCCCCCTTGAAGTGTTTAAGGATGCGTACGTTTTTGTCGGCACGAACGCACCGGGGCTGCTCGACCTGCGGCCGGTTCCTGTGGCGGGAAACTATCCGGGGGTTGAGCTCAATGCGACGGTTCTCGACAACCTCCTCCACACGAGCTTTTACCGTGAGGTGCCGCCTGCAGCGGCACTCGCGCTCACGGCGCTCTTTCTCGGGCTCGTTGCCCTTGTCAGCCTGAGGGCAACGCGCTACCAGGCCGCGATCATCTTGGGTGCCGTGCTTGCTTGGGCGGGCGCAAGCTTCGCGTTTGCTGCCCAGGGGTGGTGGCTTCCGGTCGTTGCCCCGCTCCTTTCGAGCCTCTACCTGCTCCTGTTGGTGTTTCTGCTCCAGTACCGGGTTGAGGGCCGGCAGCACCGATTCATAAAGGCAGCGTTCCAGCACTACGTCACTCCAGAGGTGATAAACCAGATCGTTAAGGACCCTTCGAGCCTGGCGCTGGGGGGCGAGAGGCGGGAGCTGACGATCTTCTTCTCCGACATCGCCGGGTTCACGAGCATCTCTGAGCGCATGGAGCCGGCGAAGCTCGTGGCGTTCCTCAACACGTTCCTTTCCGAGATGACAGACATCCTTCTGGCCTCCGGTGGGACGATCGACAAGTACGAGGGGGACGCAATTATCGCCTTTTGGAACGCGCCCCTGCAGGTGCACGACCACGAGAAGCGGGCTGTGAATGCGGCAATCCAGTGCCAGCTTCGCCTTCGGGAGCTCGGCCAGATGTTTCAGCGGGATTTTGGCGTCTCGCTCCGCATGCGCATAGGGATCCACACCGGGCCGGTGACCGTGGGAAACTTCGGCTCATCGACCCGTTTCAACTACACCGTTATCGGCGACGCCGCCAACCTTGCATCGCGCCTCGAGGGCGTCAACAAGGTCTTCGGGACGAATGTGCTCGTCTCAGGAAGCACCCGCCGGCGGGCGGGAGACGAGCTTGCATGGCGAACGGTGGGCCAGGCGAGGGTTGTTGGCCGCCAGGAGCCTGTGCAGCTCTTCGAGCCGCTTCATCCCCGGCTTGATGGCGCGATCCTCTCGCGCCTCGGCGAATTCGACCGGGCGAGGCAGCTCTTTGAGGCTGGCAACGTCGTGGAAGCAGGGGAGCTCTTCGCGACATTTGCCGATGACCCCGTCAGTCGGGCATATTGCGCCCGGATAGCATCTAGTAAGCAGCTTGGCGAAACCGGCTTCTCGCCGGTTTGGAACCTGACGGAGAAGTGAATGACGGTAGAAATCATAAAGGCTGGAAGCGCGCTCGATGAGGCGCTTCATGAGGCCGCCCGCCGGGTATTCGCCGCGCTCAAGTCCCAGGAGCCAGATGTTCCGCTCGTGATTGGGCTGTGCGGAGGCCGAAGCGTTGTCGGGCTGCTGTCGGCGATGGAGAAGGAGTCTCGCTCGCAGCCCCGTGAGCTGCTCTCTCGGGTGCAGTTCTTCATGGTCGATGAGCGCCTCGTCCCGCTCTCCGATGATCAGAGCAACTTTGGCGGCCTCAAAAAGCTCTTCTTCGACAAGCTCGTCAAGGACGGCACGATCCGTGAAGATCAGCTTCACCCCTTTGTGCAGCACGATCGGGAGCGCGACCACGGCTGCGCCGGGTACGGCGTGGAGCTGGCGACCTTCGGCGGGCGATTCACCGTTGTGGTGCTGGGAGTGGGCGAGGACGGGCACATCGCCGGGCTCTTTCCGCGCCACCCGGCCCTTGAGCACGCGGAGCCCGGCTTCTTTTCGTTTTTTGACTCCCCAAAGCCGCCGCCGGCGCGCATGACGGCGAGCGTGCCCCTGATCACAAGCGCTGACTTGAGCGTTGTGCTCGTTCTTGGGGAGGGAAAGCGGCAAGCGTGGGAGACCCTGAGGGCGGGCAAGGTTGCGCCGCAGGAGTGTCCCGCGCTCTTTGCCGAGAAGGCCAAGCGCTGCGTGGTGCTGACGGATCTTGAGCCCTAGGGCGCTGGCGCTGCCAGGATTTTGCCGGGCAGGATGAGGCTAAGCCGCCAGAACGATGGCAGATAGCCAGCCTGCAATCTTTTCGCGCCGTTCCTGAACCCCCCGGGCCGCAAGCTTCATCAGAATAGGTAGGTGTTAGAAGTTTTAGCGGTTTAACGTCCTCGTCGTTCAAGAGGAGCAGCGGTTGAAAGAAGAGCAGACAGCGGCACGCGCTGAAGATTCCTCCCCCGAGCTGCCGAGCCCCGTGGACCCCGGCCCCCTTGAGGCGCCCCGGCACTTCTCCCGCAGACATCTCCGAAAAAAGTTCAAGCGCCTGCACAGCGAAAACCGCGACAGGCCCCTCGACAGCCCCGCCCATTTTGAGATGACGCCACCACCGCGGGCGCAGCCTGGCTTCTGCTCGCGTTCCGAGGCGATCTGCGCAGAGCTGCTTCGGCGCTTCGTGCCCGGATTTGAGCTCAAGCTTGGGCTCACGTTTCAGGTCGCGATCGGCGCCGACGGCAGGGGAAACACCTACAGCGTCGACTTTCTTGTGGACGGGGTGCTCCTGGAGTACCACCCGGTTCGCTTCTACCGAAACAAGAAGGGATATGGGGACTTTCGTGACCGCGAGGAGTACCGGGGCTACACGCGGGCGATGCACGCGCTCAAGGGCGAGTCACGGCGCTTCTTTCAGGAGTCGATGGAGACACGGCTCAAGGCAAATTACTTCAGCAAGCGCCGGGCGCTTCTCGACCAGCACCCGCTCTTTCGCAGGATGGAGCTCATCGTTGCAACGAGCCCAGAGGAGCTTTATTCGCTTGTCATTCGCCGGTTTGGCCGGAGCTACCCAGCCTCGAGCGAGAGCTTTGTGAAGCTCTTCGATGAGCTTAATCGAGCGCTCCCTGTCGAGTAGGGTTGCGGAAGTCGGCCACCATGTTACCCGGCAGCTCCGAGCCTTCGTGCCTGATACAGCGGCGCCTGGAAAAACTTGTGCTCGGTGTACTCTGCTATTCGCTGGCTAACCACGTGCTGCACCGCCTGGCGAAGCGTCTTCGCTGTGGCAGGCTCATGGCCGCCGATCGTCCCGCCTACAACCTCCCCCGTTGCGGAGAGAATTGCCTCAACATCACCCCGGAGCTGGGGAATAACCCCAGAGGGTATCAAAAGGACATAGCCGGCGCCCTCAGGCAGCACGGTGACTACGAGGCGTGAGAGCCCATCAGCAAATGGCACCTCGAACTGCCCGGGAGATGGGAGAGGATCTTTTTCAAAGGCCAAGAGCTCTTCTTTCAGGAAGCTCAGGTTGCTTTTAGCCTCAAGCAGCGCACTGATCGGCATCGGCGAAGATGGAGTAGGGTGTGGCTGTTGTGCCGCAGCGGGAGCCTTTGGAAGCACAGCAGCGCCGTCCGACGCCCCTGTCTCGGGCTCATCCGGGCGGAAGATCTTCAGTTTGGGCTGCTCGCCTGGCAGGCGCTTGGGCCTGTCGATAGGGGCCGAGTCTGAGCCCTCGCCTCTGTACAATCGTGGGAAGTTTCTGGTGTCATGCATACCCCCAGGTATGGCAGGCCGGGCCAGAAATGCCGCTTAACGGGGCTAACAACGCGATCCAAGGCGCCTCACTGCTTGAGCTGGAGCGCTGGATCTACGTCGATTACAGAGGAGGTCTTGAGGACGGTTAGGGCCGATTCCATGGCATCCCGCACGGCTTGCTGCTTCGCTTCAGCGCGGAACTTAGCCACCTCAGCAGCGGTTCGCTTCCTGGTTGGATCAGGCTTTTTGACGCTCACAACTGAGAGCGCTACGTAGCCCGACTCGGTCTGGTAGGCCTGCTGCAGCACCGACGGGGCTGCTTCCGTGGCGAAGATCGCGTTGAACGCCTGGTTGGGAAGATCCTGCAGCTCAGAGCTCTTAGGATTGGCCCGCGAGAGCTCCACTGGCCCCACAATCTCAGCGCCAAGCTTCTTCGCTTCAGCCTCAAAGCTCGCAGGATTTCCCTGGACGGCAGCCAAGATCTGCTGCGACAGCTTCTCCGCCGCACCTTGCGCCTCTTGAGCCTTTACCGCCTCAAGGATCTTTGGGCGCACCTCGGCGAAGGGCGCCACTGACGGTTCCTTGTACTCCTTCACCTGAACGATGACCGAGGTGTCTCCTGCCTCAACGAGAGAAAGCCCCGCGCGATCACTGCTAGACAGGTCGAGAACTTTTGCAGAGAGCCCTGCAAGCGAGGGCGAGGGATCCTTGCCTGACGCGACCAAGCCGCCAGAGTCCTTGACCGGCAAGCCCGCAGCGCCACCGACCTCGAGGATAGGCTTGCCATCCCGGCGCGCAGCCTTGAGGATCTCCTGCGCCCTGGCTGCTGCGTACGAGGGGGCCTCAGCCTTGCGGATCGCGGACTCAATTTGCGCCCGGACGGAGTCGAGCGGCTTTAGGCTGGAAGCCTTCCGCTCCTCAACCTTGATGACTCGCAACCCTTCGGGAGTCTCAATCAGCTCCGCCACGCTTCCCGGCTCAGCGGCGAAGGCAACGCGCTCAAACTGTGGCGACTCTTGGCCCCGCGAGACCCAGCCGCGATCGCCGCCCGAGCGCTTGAGGTCCGCATTGTCGCTATACTTCGCCACGAGATCCGCAAAGACCTTTCCCGCGACAGCCTCGTCGCGGGCCTGCTTGGCGCGCGCTTTTGCCGATTCCTTCGCCTTGTCATCGGCGCCCTTTGGGTAGAGAACCGTGATCTCGCGCACCTTTACCTGCTCTGGGTTTGTGAAGCTTCCAGAGTTCTCGGTGTAGTACACCTCGATATCCTGCTGCGAGACCTGGACCTCCTTCTCGAACGATGAGGGTGCCAGCTCAATGAAGCTGTACGACACCTGGGCAGGAACCTCAAAGCGCGAGCCGTTAGCGCTGTAGAAGGCCTTCAGCTGCTCCTCAGAGGGCTGCGGTGCGGAGGCCAGCAGTTTCGAAGTTCGCACGACTGCCCCTAGCACCGAGTAGGCGGTCTCTTGGCGCGCCATCTGCGCATCCACGTCCCGCTTGCTCACGTAGGCAGAGTCCCGGAGGACGTTTGCGAGAGTCTCCCTGGAGTACTCGTCCTTAATCTCGCTGCCAAACTCCCGGTAGGTCAGCCCGGCTGACTGCAGGATGGCGCGAAATCTCCCCTCGTCGTACGGCACGTCGGCGAAAACCTTCTCGAGGATAAAGCGCCTCACAACCTCGTCGTCTGCAGCGAAGCCGATGCCGGCAGCCTCCTGGTTGAGGAGCGCAGAGTCGATACTCTGGTCGATCGCCTGCTGGGCGATGTTGACCCCGAATGCCTGCACGAACTGCTCAAAGTTTGTGCCAAACATCCTGCGGTAGCGCTCCTCGATGCTGCGCTCGGTGCGCTGAAACTCGACCTGGGAAATTTGCCGGTCATTGACGGAGATGGCGGGGCGCTGGGCGCGGTTGCCGTCGTGTAGCGTGTCGATGCCAACACCGCTCAGCGCAAAGCAGAATGCCAAGAGGATAAAGATGATGGTGATTGAGCGCTTGTACTTGTGGATCAGCTTGATCATAGTCGTCTCGCAGGACAGCGGAAAAATAACGGGAATACCCGGCGCGGCCTACGGTGCGCCGCGCAGGGGGTCGTCAGGCAGCGTGGCGCAAATTCGCCAGCTGACCTGCTCCCGGATAGCATTGAGGACACCGATGCAGTCGCCCTTCTGTGAGGGAGTGGTGAGGACCGTCACGACCTCATCCTGCCCCTCAAGCGTCCGGACAGTTCCGACACCATCGTACAGCTCAAAGTACGCTTGCAAAAGTACTATCTGGGGCCGGGGAACCTCAAGATACCAAGCGACAAGGGCAGGGTCGAGCTCGACGGCTGACTCGCAGAGGGCACGTTCCGTCATGCGGACTAGCCCTTCCGTTGCGCCGCCTCTTGGCGGATCAGGTCATTGACCTTCTTGGGGTTGGCTGCCCCCTCGGTGGCTTTCATGACCTGGCCAACGAAGAATCCGTGCAGCCTTTCGTTTCCGGCGAGGTACCCGGCTAGCTGCTTCTCGTTGGCATCGAACTCGCGCCTAATGATCGCCAGGATCGAATCATCATCGCTGATCTGCTTGAGCCCCTTGTCGGCGATAACCGCCGCAGCGCCCTTTCCGGACGAGAACATCTCCTCGAAGACTGCCTTGGCCATCTTGCCAGAGAGCTCTCCGCTGTCGACCACCTTTATGAGATCACCGAGGGCGCCGGCGCTCACAGGGGACTTCTCAAGCTCAATCCCGGCCCGATTGAGGGCGCCGAAGAGCTCTGAGGTCACCCAGTTGCAGGCGGCCTTTGGGTTGCTGCAGGCGCTCACGACATCGTTGAAGAACTCCACAGCGGCCTTCTCCCCAGTCAGCACGGTGGCGTCGTACAGCGAGAGCCCGTACTCGCTGACCAGGTCGTTTATCCACTTTGACGGGAGCTTCGGAAGCTTGGACTCCACTTCCCGCACCCAGCTCTCCTCAACCACTACGGGAGGGAGGTCTGGATCGGGGAAGTAGCGGTAGTCTGAGCTCTCTTCCTTGGACCGCATCGGGCGCGTTACCCCTGAAGCGCTGTCGAAGAGCAGGGTCTCCTGGACGATCGGCTGCCCATTCTTGAGGAGCGCCATCTGCCGGGCCACTTCGTACTCGAGGGCGCGCTCGACGAACTTGAAGGAGTTGAGGTTCTTGATCTCAGTCCGGGTGCCGAACTTGAGCTGCCCTACAGGGCGGAGCGAGATGTTGGCGTCACAGCGCAGGCTGCCTTCCTCCATGTTCCCGTCGCTCACGCCGAGGTAGCGGACGAGCTGGCGGATCGAGCGCAGGTAGGCGGCCGCCTCAGCAGGAGAGCGAAGCTCCGGCTCAGAGACGATCTCGAGCAGCGGCACGCCCGCGCGGTTGAGGTCTACGAGGGACGACTGCGTGCGAGAGTCGTGGATGTTCTTTCCGGCGTCCTCCTCCATGTGGATGCGCTTGAGCCCGATCATGCGCTTGGTCTCGCCCATGTAGAACTCAACGCTGCCGCGCTCGCAGATCGGCTCGTCGAACTGCGATATCTGGTAGCCCTTTGGCAGGTCCGGGTAGAAGTAGTGCTTGCGCGAGAACCGGTTGAACCGCCGAATCTCGGAGCTCGTTGCGAGGCCGAGCATAATCGCAAACTCAACGGCCCGCCTGTTTGCCACGGGAAGGGCGCCGGGCAGCCCGAGCGTGACTGGGTCGATGTACTCGTTTGGCTCTCCGCCGTAGGCGGCTGAGGCGCCGCAGAACATCTTTGACTGGGTTGAGAGCTGGACGTGAACCTCAAGCCCTATGACGGTCTCAAATTCCATGGTGGTGTGCCTCCTGCAGACTGTTTCTTACCCCGCCATCGACGGCGTGCGCTTGTGCCACTCGGTCGCCTGCTCATACGCGGCTGCCGTGGCGAAGAGCGACTCCTCGTCCCAGTGCTTGCCGATGAGCTGCAGCCCGATCGGGAGGCCTGAGGCGGTGGCGCCGC